>CAZYZQ010000051.1:0-11755 GCA_964652075.1 uncultured Oscillospiraceae bacterium | reverse complement strand
GCAAAGCCCATGTACGGGGAGATCTCAGCGGCCTCCAGCGCGGCCTTGGCCTCGGCCTGGAAATCCGGGCCGTTACCAGCCCACGGCTTGAGCAGGAAGGTGTTGCCGAAGATCCACTCGCCCATGTGGTAGCCGCAGGAGACCGGATCAGCGCCCTCCGGATAGGCAGCTTCGCCGTTCTCGGTCAGCACGTAGTTAACGCCCTCAATACCATAGATCAAGGTGTTCATCAGCTCCTCATTCGTGTAGCAGAGGTTGATGAACTGCATTGCCTTCTCCGGGTAGGCGGCGGTAACGGGAATCATCGTCGGCCAGATGGTGAAGCTGGAGCTGTTCATGACGCCGGAGCCAATCTTGATCGGCTCAACCGTATCAAGGCCGGTCTGCTGCTGGTAGGAGACCTTCGCGCCGATCTCGGTAGCACCGAACTGGCAGAAGATGATGCCCTGGCCCTGTAGCATAGAGGAGTTCATCTCCTGGTTCGTCAAGGTGTCGGGATAGACATAGCCCTTTTCGTTCCAGTCAGCGAGCATCTTGTACTTGTTGACATTCAGCTCGTTCTCCTGGACGCTGCCGACGGTGTTGTTCTCTGCGCCGTAGAGCAGATAGAGCGGATCGCCGAGCGGATCATACATGTCAATGGCGATGTTCTCCGGGTCAAAGAAGCCGGACAGCTCACCGACAAGGCCGCGCGAGCCGCCGATCGGGTACATCTCCGTCTCGTTCTTGATGCGCTCGAAGACCTCCTCGAGCTGTGCCCATGTCTTGACCTCGTCCATGTTGATGCCAAGCTCATCGGAGACGGCGGAATTGTACGTGAAGTAAGCATCCGAAATGTTGTTGCGCAGGACCGGCACGCCGTAGGTGACACCGCCGACCTTCATGCCTTCCATGTACGGGCCGGCAACTGCCATGATGTCCTGGCCATACTCGGCAAGCAGATCATCAAGCGGCATCGCCTGGCCGTTTGCGGTGTAAGCCGCCCACGGAGAGACATAGCTGAAGTTTGCAATATCGACCTGCTCACCGCCGGAGATGGCCATGGAGAGCTGGGTGCCGTAGGTGCCCATATCCATATAGGTGATGTGGACAGCCGCGCCGATGGCCGGAACGGTGATGGCGTTGACGGCATCCATAACAGCCTGGTCATTTGCGTGGGAGGTGTTGATGTCGATCATGTAGAACTCGAGCACATCAGCGTCCTCAACGGACAGAGCGCTGTAGTCCTCCTCCTCGTTTTCCGGGTCGTTCGTGCTGCCCTCCGCGTCGTTGTCGGGCGTTGTGCTGCCCTGCTTATCACTGGCGCAGGCCGCAAGCAGTGCGACGCACAGGACGGCAACCAGCAGGAGTGCAAGCAGCTTTTGCAAGGTTTTCATTGTAGTGTCCTCCTCCAAATTTACTTTGTTCTATCTTGTAGAACGATGTAATGTCAGTATAAAGGATGCCAGCCAAAAACGCAAGAGGGTTTGTGAAGAAAAAATAGACAAATTATAGAGGTAAAAACCGTGAAAAATATCCAATTCGCACGTCTGCATGGGTAAGAAAAACGTGTCATGGCGCATTCTGCCATGACATGTTCTCTTTCTTTGCAGTTCCGGAGCCGCCTTACACCAGCTTCGCCAGATACTCCTGCTGCTGCCGCAGCGCCGCAGCGACCGCGGCGGCGTTTTTGCGCAGCCTGCCAAGGGAGAACTGCACCCGGAAGTCCGACCCGTTGACCTGCGCCACCTCCTGCTCCAGCTGCGGCAAATATGGCTCCAGCCAATCCGCCATGGCCCCGGAGAGCACAATGGGCCGGTCCACCAGCGCCGCCAGCGTACACAGCCCCAGCGCCAGATCCTTCAGATAGGCGAAAAACAGGGAGGAGGCGTCGAATGCTCTGCTCTCCACCGCGCCAAAAAACGCCTCGTAAGTTGGATATTTCTCCGTTAGCAGGGTAAAAGAGGAACAATATGCGCCGAAGCATCCGCTCCGCCCGCAGGGGCAGGGGCGGCCGTAGGGGTGCAGCAGGATATGGCCCACGCTCCAGGAATGGCCGAAGGTCCCGGCATCTGATGCGCCGTTTGCCACCAGCAGGCCGCCGACGCCGCCGTCCAGAAACAGGCTCAGCATGTTCGGCTGCTCCAGCAGACGGCTCTCCGACAGCCCGATCGCCTCCTCCTTGCGGATGACGCTGAACGGAATCCCCAGCGCCTCCTCGTTCGCCGCGCGGATCCTCCCGATGTCGATTTTCAAGGCGCCGACGCGCCAAACATCTTTCTCAATCCATCCCGGCACCGTCAGGCACAAGCCGAGAATCCTTTCCCGCGCAATGCTCAGCTCGTCCAGCAGCGCCTGCACCGCCTTCGGCAGCAGCGAGGTGAAGACGTTCTCTTCAAAGGTTGTCACGGTACTCGCGACATACGCGGTCAGCAGCTCCGCGGAGGCCATATTATTGCCGTCCGGCATCCATTGCTGGCCGATTTGCTCCGTCCGCAGCGCCACAACATCGCCCTGCAGATCGACAACGCAGATCATAATGGTATTGTCCGACACATCCGCGCCAATGGCATATTTCGCATCCGCCTTGATACGCAGCGCAATGGGCGGGCGGCCGCCGGTGGACTGCAACACCTCGCCGCGCGCAATGATCTGCTCCTCCTCGAGGATTTTCAGCACCTTATTGACGGTCTGGCTGCACAGGCCGATTCTTTTTTGCAGCTGCGCCTGTGAAATTCCCGGGTTCTTTAGAATAAAGTCCACGATCCGCTGCTTGTTGAGGCTGCGGATATCGGCGGTATTCAGTGTTGCCATGCTCCTGTTTCTCCTGCTTTTCGATTTTACTGGCTTTATTATACCATCCGGCCGGCGGCTGCGCAATCCCAAAAACACGTTTCTGTGGTGTTTGTGAAAACTTAATTTGACATGCTAGATCAAAGTATGCTATACTGAAAAAAACTGAAACCGGAGGAATGAAAAATGAGCAGCAAATTCGACAACAGCCGCGTGAAGGGCTTTCTCCACGCGCAGGGCACGAAAATCGTCAACGGCGACGGTGAAGAGATCATCCTTGCGGGCTACGGCGCGGGCAACTGGACGAACCCGGAGGGGTTCATGGTCGGCGCGCCCACGAGCTACCGGCTGATCGGCGATATTTTTTCGCCGCGAACCATCTCGCCGCACCGCTTTGACCGCCGCCGCACCTTCGATCAGGTGCTCCGCGAGACGTGCGGCACCAAGTACGCCGCGGAGTTCTGGCCCAAGTGGCAGCGCAACCATCTGGCTGAGATCGACATCCGCACGATGGCCGAGCTGGGGCTGAACTCCGTCCGCCTGCCGATCAACGCGGCGGCGCTGCTGGAGGAGGAGCCGGGCCTTTGCTGGATTGAGGACGGCTTCCGGATGCTTGACGACGTGCTCGACTGGTGCGAAACGTACCGCATCTACGCGATTCTGGATCTGCACGCCGCGCCCGGCGGGCAGTCCGCGACCTGCTGCGACGGCGGCTATGACAACTACCCCCACCTGTTTGCCGACGACGAGAGCTGGGGCCGCGCGCTCGCGATCTGGGACAGGCTCTCGGCGCGCTACGCGGACCGCTGGATCGTCGGCGGCTACGATCTGCTCAACGAGCCGGTCTCGTTGCCGAACCACCACGACTTTGTGCCGAAGCTGGCCCGGTTCTATGACGAAGCAATCGCCGTCATCCGGAAAAACGACAAGAAGCACATGTTCACGCTGGAGGGCAGCTGCTTCAGCCGCTCGAACCAGATCTTTGACCACGATTTCGATCCGCTGTGCCACAACTGGTGCATCCATGTCCATATGTACGGCTTCTCCCCCGAGCTCCGGGAGCTGTACCCGTATCTGCTCAAGGCGCGGGAGCTGAATGTGCCGGTCTGGATCGGGGAAGGCGGCAGCGACGAGATCACCAACGCCGCATTTTACAACATTGCGGCGGACTACGGCATCGGCTTCAACCTCTGGTGCTGGAAAACGGCGCGTGAGACGTCGAACGACGACGGCCACCACGCCTACAACGCCGTGCAGTACACGCTGCCAAAGGACTGGGAGCGCATCCGCACCTTCTGCGCGGGCGGGCCGAAGCCGTCGTACGAGGCAAGCCAGAAAATTTTTGACGAGCTGCTCGAGGCGATTAAGTACGAAAACTGCCGCCACAACAAGGATTTCATCCGCGTCACCCTGCGCAAGCCGGAACAGGAGATTCCGGCGGCCGCCTACGACAATCTGACCCCCGACGGCAGCCGCTACATGGGCCGGTGGGATTTCTCGAATCTTCTGAACTTCCGCGTGGAGGATCACACCAAGCTTGTCTGGATGCCCGGCCTTGAGGAGCCGCGCCCCGGGTTCGATATGTACCCCGACGAGCACGTCCAGCCACCCTTCAACCCGCTGACGAGCCTACTGCTCGAGTTGCAGCCGGGTGAGGACGCGTACTACTCGATCCGCTTTGTCACCGCGCCGACGGCCGTGACTGTCGAAGGCCGCGGCCTGCCAGAGGGCGCGGTGCAGCTCTACGACGGTGAGATGCTTCTCGGCGAGGCGCCGCTCGGCGAGGCGCTCGGCGTCTCTCAGCCGCTCTGCATCCTCCCGCCGCGCGAGGAATACAAGCTCCGGATTGTTGCAAACGGCCCGGTGCAGCTCAAGTCCATCCGCTTCCACAACGCATAAAAACCGCCCGCGCAGAACAATCTGCGCACCTGTAAAATGGAAGTAGACACTCACAAAAGAGCGCGGGTGTCTACTTTTTGCTGTATAATGAAGATAAGGAAGAGGAAAGATGGGAAAGAAAGGAACGCCACACAGGAAGTTCAGTAAGGAAGAGAAACTGAACTGTATTTGGACTTCGGTCTGGCTGAAACAGACAATGTTCCGGATTTGCTGAACCGTTATGTTCATTTCTTTAATTTTGAGCGTCCCGCTGCTGCTTTGGGTTACAAAAGCCCAGTTCAGTACAAAACCGAACTGGGCTTCTTGTAATTATGCTTTTTTGTGTCTACTTTTACTTGACAAGTGCAGGGGAGTTTTCCCCGCCGGGATTTTTTGGTTCTATCGCCCTTCGCGCGTGCATAGAATGGGGAATGAGACTTGTAACACAGGAGGCAGTGCGCCATGCAAAAGCGGATTCGGACGGGCTTTTTTGCGCTGCTGCTGCTCGCGGCGGTGTGCTTCCGCGTGTGCGCGGCGGCGGTGGAATCCGGTGCGGCACGCGACTTTGTACGTGAGAAGCTGGACGCCGCGTTCGGCGCGGAATTCTTCATCGGCGCGGCCATGGCCGCCGAGGCCGGCACGCCGCTGCGCCTTGCCGCCCAGGAGGAAGCGCCCGAGCCGGAACTCGTACCCGCTCCGGAGCCGGAACCGGCGCCCGCGCCGACAGAGCCGGAGCCTGTGCAGGCTCCGGAGCCAGAGCTACCGGAACCCGTCGCTACGCCCGCAATTCCTGTCTCGTTCACGGCGGAGGACGCCGCGGCCGTCCGGATCGGCGGCGGGTGCAGCTACGCGGTGGACGCCGCCGCGCTGCTGGGTACCGCCCTGCCCGGCGATTTTTCGGGCGAGGGGCCGAAGATCCTGATTATCCACACCCACGCGAGCGAGGCATACACGCCCGAACCGGGCTGGGAGTACGAGGCGAGCGACACGCTGCGCACGGAGGACCCGAACTACAGCGTCATCCGCGTCGGCCGCGAGATCTCCGACGCCCTGAACGCGGCGGGCATCGAGACGATTCACGACGAGACGATCTTCGACTATCCGACCTACTCCGGCTCGTACACGCGCACGCTCGAAGCCATCGAAGCGTGGCTTGCGCAGTACCCGAGCATCCAGATGGTGATCGATGTACACCGCGACGCGGCGTCGGACGAGTCCGGCCAGCCCGTCGGCACAGCCGTCACGCTGGACGGCACGGACTGCGCGCGGCTCATGCTCGTCATGGGCACGGACGAGGGCGGCCTGCCGCACCCCGGCTGGAAGGGCAACCTCAGCGTGGCCGTCAAATTGCAGGCGCTGTTGGAGCGCAGTGCACCGGGGCTGTGCCGCGACCTCGACCTGCGACAGGAGCGCTTCAACCAGCACGCGACGCCCTGCTCAATGCTCGTCGAGGTCGGCAGCGCGGGCGACACCCTCGCCGAAGCCCTCCGCGCCGCCGACTATTTCGCGGACGCGCTCATCGAGCTTCTCCGGCCCGCCCTACAGGCAGCATCATAACCCCGCCCCGGTGTTTTGGGGCGGGGCATTTTGCACTTGACATTCGTCCGAATTCGGATTATAATACGTCCGAATTCGGACAAAAGGGAGGATGCGATATGGCGGAGGATTGGCGGCGCGAGGCGCTCTGGCGGCTCAACCGAACCTCTCTGGAGATGGATCAGATCTATATGCGTCTGGCGCGCGGCTTCGGCGGGATCTCGGAGACGGGGTTCTGGATTTTGTATGAACTGCGCACCGCCGGCGGAATGCCGACGCAGGGCGAGCTTTGCCGCTGGTTCGGGTGCAGCAAGCAGACGCTCAACTCCGCGCTCAAGCAGCTGGAAAAGCACGGCACGGTGGAGCTGGAGGGCGGGCGCGGCAAGCGCATCCGTCTGACCGAGGCCGGGCAGGCGCTGGCCGCGCAGGTCATCGACCCGGTCGTTGAGATGGAGCTGTCCGCCCTCGGGCACCTGCGCCGCGACGAGTGCGAGCACTTCCTCTCCCTGCTGGAACAACATATGGAAGCGACGCGCGCGGGCGCGGCGCGGCTGCTGCAACAGAAAGCGAGCGGATCACACGAACATCCAACTCTCTGACCACTTCACCTACCAGCGCCTTGTGCGCTTTGTGCTGCCGTCAATCGCGATGATGATCTTCACCTCGATCTACGGCGTGGTGGACGGCCTGTTTGTCTCCAATTTTACCGGCAAAACCGCGTTTGCCGCGATCAACCTGATTATGCCGTTTCTCATGGTGCTCGGCGGCTTCGGCTTTATGGTCGGCACCGGCGGCAGCGCGCTCGTGGCCAAGACGATGGGCATGGGCGACGCGGAGAAGGCGAAACGGCAGTTTTCCATGCTGATTGTTGCGACGGCCGCGCTGGGCGTTGTCCTCTCCGTGCTCGGCATCGTCTTCCTGCGGCCGATTGCGCGCTTTCTCGGCGCAACGGAGCAGATGCTGCCGGACTGCGTGACCTACGGCACGATCCTGCTGGTCTTTAACACGGCCTTCATGCTGCAAAATGTCTTTCAGGCGTTTTTTATCACAGCGGAAAAGCCGAAGCTCGGCCTGGCCGTCACAGTCGCGGCGGGGCTTATGAACATCGTGCTCGACGCGCTGCTTGTCGGCGTGTTCCACTTCGGCCTCGTCGGCGCGGCGGTCGCGACGGTCATCAGCCAGTGCGTCGGCGGCGTGCTGCCGGTCTTCTACTTCCTGCGCAAAAACACGAGCCGCCTGCGCCTGCTCCGGCCGCTGTGGAGCGGCCGGGACCTGCTGCAAACCTGCACAAACGGCGCGTCGGAGCTGATGAGCAACATCTCCTCCTCGATTGTCTCGATGCTCTATAACTTCCAACTCATGCGCTTCGCGGGCGAAGACGGCGTCGCGGCCTACGGTGTTTTGATGTACGTGAACTTCATCTTCGTCGCCGTCTTCGTCGGCTACTCCATCGGCAGCGCGCCGATCGTCAGCTTCCACTACGGCGCGGGAGGGCACGCGGAGATGCGCAACCTGCTCAAAAAGAGCCTTTTCCTAAACGCGCTCGGCGGCGTGTGTATGCTGGCGGCGGGGCAGGCGCTGGCCGGGCCGCTGTCGCGTCTGTTCGTCGGCTATGACGCAGGGCTTTGCGCCATGACGGAGCACGCGTTCCGGATCTACACCTTCGCCTTCCTGCTCTCGGGCGTCAACATCTACGCCTCGTCCTTCTTCACGGCGCTGAACAACGGCGCGGTCTCGGCGCTGATCTCCTTCCTGCGCACGCTCGTGTTCCAGACGGGCAGCGTCCTGCTGCTGCCGCTCGCGCTCGGGCTGGACGGCGTCTGGGGCGCGATTCTGGTGGCGGAGGTCATGGCCACGGTCATCTCTGTGCTCTTCCTCGTGACAAAGCAGAAAAAATATCACTACTGATCCTGAGGGGCTGTCTCACAAGAAGTGAGGCAGCCCCAGCTTGCACGCTCAGCGCCCAAACAGGAGCAAAAAGAGAATCGGCAGATTTCAGGTCGAAATCTGCCGACACTTCACACGCCGAAGGCGTACTTCACGTCCGAAGAACACTGCACGAATCCACAAAGTGGATCTCCTTGATGGTCTGCTTTACTTGCCTATATCCGGTATAGGCAAATGCGGCTGTCTATCTTCGTTGGGGCTGTTGCAAAATGTTTTTGCAACAGCCCCTGAGAAAGGGGGTTCGCCAGTTGATAAGCTGCATCTTTATTTTACCGGGCAGCGGCGGCAAAGTCCGTCGAAGCGTGGCATGGCCGAAAATTTTTCCAGATACAGCGACAGCGGCAGCGCAAGCCCGATTGTCACCGCGTTGACCAGCGTGTGGTACAACGGGATCTGCGCCGCCGTGAAGCACGGCAGCAGCAGCGCGCCCGGCACAAGGCCGAGCAGGTTGAAGCACAGATGCAGCCGCGCAGCCGCCCGCGCCTGCGGCGGCTGGCGCACCGTCGCGAGCAGCGCGGTGGCGCAGGTGCCGACGTTGCAGCCGAGCACCATCCCGAGCGCCGCACCATCCGGCAGCGGCAGCGCCTGCACAAGCGCGATAGCGCCGGAGGAGGTCTGCATCGCCGCGGCCGTCAGAAGCCCGAGGAAAAACCCGGACACCGGCCCCCGGCAGCGGGCCAGCACGGGCGCGGCGAAGCGCGCCAGCGGCGCGGCGGCGTCCGTCATCCACGAAAGGCCGACGAGCAGGACGGTAAGGCCCAGCAGCGCGTGGCGCAGCGCTTTTCTGCGCGGCAGCAGCGCCGCGACGGCCACAGCGGCGGGCAGCCAGACCGTGTCCTGCAACCCCAGCGCGACGAGCCACGCGGTGCCCGTCGTGCCGAGGTTCGCGCCGTAGAGCAGCCCCGCCGCAACGGGGAACGGCACCGCCCCGCCGCCCGTCAGCGCGCACACGCCGACGGTCACAGCCGAGCTGGACTGGACAATTCCCGTCACGCCCACACCCAGCAGCACGCCCTGAAGCCGCGTGCGCAGCGGCAGCCGCCCTGAACCGGCGCACCACGTCTCGATCCCGGAGCCCAACAGCCCCACGCCGCCGAGCAGCAGCGCAAGCCCGCCCAGAAAGCGCACAAGCAGCATGGCCATCCCCTCCCGGAACAGTCTATCGCCGCGCCGCGCGCCGTATGCCTCGCTCAGTCTGTATAATACTTCGGCGCACTGCCGAGCGCATCCTGCTGCGCCTGCACATAGCCCGGCAGCTCCTGCTGCTTCACGTACTCCGGCGTGCCGCGCGGCGTCCGGTCGCAGCGCACCCAGTGGTAGATGCAGACCTGTCCACCGGCGCGCCGTTCGGCCACGTTGCCCGCAGCGTCGTAGACGATCTCCATGTCGCAGGGGATCACAATATCGTCCGTCTCCGCCTGAAATTCGCCCTCGCCCGTGACGCGCGTCAGACGCGACTGCTCGTCGTAGGTGAAGGACAGCTTCGTGGTCTCTTCAAACGGGCCTGCCTGCGTCATCGCGGCGATGCGGCCAACCTCATCATATACGTAGTCGGTTTTCACCCCCCTGCTCCTCCGTGCCGTCCGACCGGGTGTAGACGCAGCTCGTATAGTTGCCGTGGCTGTCGTAGGACAGCTCAGCGCGGTTCCAAAGGCTCTGCTCGCAGAGCAGGCGGCCCGCGTCGTTGTATTCTCTCGTATAGGAAAACAGTCTTCCGTCGAAAAACTGCCGCCTCTCCCAGCGCAGCACGTCCGCCTCGTCGTAGCGCCGCGTGGCCGTCCAGTAGAAATAGGTATCGGGTGCAGCAAGCCGTCCGCATCTCTGGACTCGCTTCCGTTGTAACACAGGCGGTTGTGCGAATCGTAGAGCCAGATTGTTCGGCCTTCGCCGAAATCCCGAACCACACCCCCTGGCATCATCTCCCAGACCTTTCCTGCCTGCATCCGGCGAACCGGGAACCCCGCCGCGTCGTACTCCCAGTCGATTCTTTCGCTTCACAAGGGGGCACTCCCAGGACAGGAGCCGCCCCTGCTCATTGTAGGTATTGTACTCTGTCTGGTAAAACAGCAGGCCCTCCTCCGGCTGCTTCATATAGCGGCCGTATGTCACCTGCGTCAGGTTCCAGTCCTCGTCATATTCCAGCAGCGTCTCGCCCACCTTCCGGCGTTCGCCGTCCTCCTCCCACTCGTAGGAAATCCACGCCAGCGCCCAGCCGGGCTGCCCCGCGAGCGGCGCGGAGGCGTCCCCTGTCTCCGCCTGCCCCGTCACGCGCACCGGCGCCGCCAGCCGCAGCAGGGAAAATGCCAGCGCAGACGCTCAGCGCCGCCAATATTCAGTAGCGTTTCATCTCAGCACCCCCTGTTTTTTCTTTTTTCCAGTATACCATCAACATTTGTCTTCCGCAAGGGGTTGTTGATTTTTTCTGCAAAAAACGGTATAATGGGAAAAACCAAAATTTGGGAGGCAGTCTCTATGGAACTCAAGGGCAGGAGCTTTTTGAAGCTGCTGGACTTCACCCCCGCCGAAATCGCGGGGCTGATCGATCTGGCAGCGGAGCTGAAGGCGAAAAAAAAGGCGGGCGTCGCGCATGACACGCTGCGCGGGAAAAATATTGCGCTGATCTTCGAGAAGACGTCGACTCGGACGCGCTGCGCGTTCGAGGTCGCGGCGCGCGACCTCGGCATGGGCGTGACGTATCTCGACCCGTCCGGCAGCCAGATCGGTAAGAAGGAGTCCATCGCCGACACGGCGCGCGTGCTGGGCCGGATGTTCGACGGCATCGAGTACCGCGGCTACGGGCAGGAGATTGTCGAGGAGCTGGCGCGCTACGCGGGCGTGCCGGTCTGGAACGGACTGACGAATGAGTTCCATCCGACGCAGATTCTGGCGGATTTTCTGACGATCCGCGAGCACTTCGGCCGCCTTGCCGGGATCAACTTCACTTACATGGGCGACGCGCGGTACAACACGGGCAACTCGCTGATGGTCGGCTGCGCGAAGATGGGCCTGCACTTCACGGCCTGCGCGCCCCGCGCCTACTGGCCGGACGCGGCGCTGATCGCGCAATGTGAGGCGATTGCCGCCGAGACCGGCGCGACGCTGCGCTTCACCGAGGACCCGGCCGAGGGCGCGGCGGGCGCGGACGTGCTCTACACGGACGTCTGGGTCTCGATGGGCGAGCCGGTCGAGGTCTGGCGCGAGCGGATTGAGGCGCTCGGTGCATATCAGGTCAACGCGCAGGCCATGGCGCTGGCCGCGCCGGGGGCTGTGTTCATGCACTGCCTGCCCGCGTTCCACGACCACAAGACGGCCATCGGCCGCGAGATGGGCGAAAAATTCGGCCGCGACGCGATGGAGGTCACGGACGAGGTCTTTGAAGGCCCGCAGTCCATCGTCTTTGACGAGGCCGAGAACCGGATGCACACCATCAAAGCCGTCATGGCCGCAACGCTCTGAGGCCCGCCGCACTTTCGATAGCGCCCCCGCAAAGCTCCCCCAAGGGAGACCCTCCGTAAGGAAGTTGTCTCCCTACGGCTTTGTAATCAGTCGGAATGATAGAGATTTGCAGGGAAATCAAATCATTTGGAGGATTACATCATGGAAAGATCTATCTTTGAGCAGA
>CAZYZQ010000050.1:14113-16225 GCA_964652075.1 uncultured Oscillospiraceae bacterium | reverse complement strand
AAAGGGCAAAAACGCGTCCTGCTGCGCCTTGTTGAAGCGATGGATCTCGTCGACAAAGACGATCGTCTTCTCGCCGAAGCGGCGGTTCTCCTCGGCCTGCTGCATGACGGCGCGGATCTCCTTGATGCCGCTCGTGACGGCGGAGAAGTCGATGAACGCGGCCTTCGTCGCGCCCGCGATCACGCGCGCCAGCGTCGTCTTGCCGACGCCGGGAGGCCCCCAGAAGATCATGGACGAGATCTGATCTGTCTCGATCAGCCGCCGCAGCACCTTGCCCTCGCCGAGCAGGTGCGTCTGCCCGGCGTATTCCGCCAGCGTCTGCGGCCGCAGGCGCGCGGCCAGCGGCTGCGGCGCGGCGCGGCCCATCGTCATTTGCTCCATTGCGAGCGCCCCTTTTCCGGTCGTTTTTTCTATTGTAGCACAGACGCATGGAAAAATCACGAAATTTACCGCTTTTTATCAGAAAAGTAATTGCATGAAACAGGAAAACCGTGTAGAATAAGAGGAGAAATCCTGAGAAGAATAAGGAGAATAATATGGAGTCCATCTATTTCAAGGAATACAGCCACTGCTTAGACCGCGACATGGAGTTTCAGCGCTACGGCGGCGCGGGGATGCCGTGTGTGTACATCCCGTGCCAGAACGGGCGGTTCTGGGATTTTTCGAGCTTCCATATGGATGACACGCTATCGCCGTATATTGAGAGCGGGCGGCTGCAGGTGTTCTCCATCGACACTGTGGACATGGAGAGCTACTCCGCCGTTTACGCGCCCGCCCGGCCGCGCATCGAGCGGCAGGAGCAGTATTTCCACTACGTCACCGACGAGCTGGTGCCGCGTATCCGCGAGATCACGGGGTGGCAGGGCAGCATGATGACCTTCGGGTGCAGCATGGGCGCGATGCACGCGGGCAACTTCTACTTCCGCCGCCCGGACATCTTCAGTCACTGCCTCGCGCTGTCCGGCACATACGACACCGAGTCCGGCTTCGGCGGCTACCATGATGACCTGACGTACGCGAACTCGCCGTCGCAGTTTCTGGCGAACCTCGCGCCCGACCACTGGTACATGGATCTGTACCGCAAGGGCAAGTGCGTGATCTGCGTGGGGCAGGGCGCGTGGGAGGATGAGCTGCTGGCCGGCACAAAACGGCTTCAGGACGTGGTGCGGCGCAAGAATATCCCGGTCTGGATCGATATTTGGGGCTGGGACGTTGCCCACGACTGGTACTGGTGGTACCGGCAGGCGGAGTATTTCATGCCGATTTTGCTGGGATAAGAAAAAAGGGAGGAACTGATCGTGAATTTTATCTTTATGTCCCCGAATTTTCCGACGACCTATTGGAAGTTCTGCCGCGAGCTGGCGGAGAACGGCGTCAATGTGCTCGGCGTCGGTGACTGCCCGTATGACGATCTCGACCCGCGCCTGCGCGAGGTGCTGACGGAGTACTACAAGGTCTCCTCGCTGGAGAACTACGACGAGGTCTACCGCGCCGTCGCGTTCTTTGCGTTCAAGTACGGCAAGATCGACTGGCTCGAGTCCAACAACGAGTACTGGCTCGAGCAGGACGCCCGGCTTCGCACCGATTTCAACATCACCTCCGGCTACAAGACGCCGGACATGGACTGCATCAAGTACAAGTCGCGCATGAAGGAGCGCTATCAGGCCGCCGGGCTGCCGACGGCGCGCTACCATCTCGTGGACGACTGGGACGGCTGCAAGCGCTTTATCGACGAGGTCGGATACCCCGTGATCGTCAAGCCCGACAACGGCGTCGGCGCGAGCGACACGCACAAGCTGAACTCGGACGACGAGCTGGCGCGCTTCTTCGGCGTCAAGATGCCGGTGCAGTATATCATGGAGGAGTACGTGAGCGGTGTTGTCTGCTCCTATGACGCGATCGTCAACAAGAACGGCCAGCCGATCTTCGAGACGGGCAACGTCTCACCCGTGAACATCATGAATATTGTGAACGAGGGCGGCAGCTGCTTCTTCTATATCGAAAAGAGCCTGCCGGACGAGGTGCGCGCGGCGGGCCGCGCGTGCGTGCAGAGCTTCGGCGTCCGCAGCCGCTTTATCCATCTGGAGTTCTTCCGCCTCGACTGCGACCAGC
>CAZYZQ010000050.1:11632-14103 GCA_964652075.1 uncultured Oscillospiraceae bacterium | reverse complement strand
GGCAAGGCCGGGCAGATCGTCCCACTGGAGGTCAATATGCGCCCCTGCGGCGGCATCACGCCGGAGATGATCAACTACGCAAACTCCGTCGATGTGTACAAGCTCTACGCGGACATGGTGACCTATGACCACGCGACGATCCCGCTGGACGGGCAGCACTTCTACTGCGCCTTTGCCAGCCGCCGCAACGGCCGTAGCTATGTCCACAGCCATCAGGCCGTGCTCAACGAGTTCGGCGGCGCGCTGACGCAGTACGCGCCGGTGCCGGACGCGCTGTCCTCCGCGATGGGCAATTATATGTATATGGGCCGCTTCGACAGCATGGAGAGCGTCGAATACTTCACCAAGTTCACGCTGGGCGAGGGGCCGTTCGAGTGGTGAGCGAGGAGCTGCGCTACCTCCGCCTGCTGGCGGCGCAGTATCCGACGATCGAGGCGGCGGCGTCCGCCGCGATTGAGCGGGCCGCGACGCTTTGCCTGCCGAAGGGGACGGAATACTTCTTCAGCGACCTGCACGGCGAGGACGAGGCGTTCATCCATTTGCTGCGCTCCGGTTCCGGTGTGATCCGGGACAAGATCGAGCTGCTGTTCGCGCACACCATGCCCGAGCGCGAGCGCGCCGATCTGGCGGAGCTGATCTACTACCCCGAGTCCGTCCTGCAGCGCAGGCGGGCGAACGGGCAGGACTACGACGAATGGCGCGTGCTGGCGCTGAACCATCTTGTGCCGGTTTGCCGCGAGGTCTGTGCGAAGTACAACCGCGCGCACGCACTGGCGGCGATGCCGCCGAGATACCGCGGCCTGCTCGACGAGCTGCTGCAGCAGGACGACAGCCGGGACTCGGACAAGCGCAGCTATTTTCAGGGTATCATCGAGGCCAGCATCGAAAGCGGCGTCGGGGATGACCTGATCTCGTCGCTGTGCTATTTCATCCAGCGCATCGAGGTCGACCGGCTGCACATCATCGGCGATATCTTCGACCGCGGGCCGCGCGCCGACCGGATTCTGGACGAGCTTTTGCGCTTCCGCCATGTCGATATCCAGTGGGGCAACCACGATATTGCGTGGATCGGCGCGGTGAGCGGGAATCCCGTGTGCCTGTTTTCGCTTTTGCGCATCGCAATCAGCTACAACAACTTTGACGTGCTCGAGGACGGGTACGGCATCAACCTGCGGCCGCTGTCCAGCTTTGCCGCGCGCGTCTACGCGGGCGATGCGTGTGCGCGCTTTCAGCCGAAGATGCTCGATGAGAACAAGTTCGACCCCGTTGACCCGCAGCTGGCCGCGCAGATGCACAAGGCCGTGGCCGTCATCCTGTTCAAGCTCGAGGGGCAGCTCCTGCGCCGCCACCCGGCCTACGGGATGGACGACCGGCTGCTGCTGGACAAGATGGATCTTTCCGCCGGGACGGTGACGGTCGGCGGCAAGCCGTATCCGCTGGCGGACACGCGCTTCCCGACGCTGAACCCGGACGATCCCTACGCGCTGAGCGAGGAGGAGACTGCGCTTGCGCAGGCGCTGATGGCGTCGTGCCAGCATTCCGGGAAGCTGCGGCGGCATATGGACTTTGTCGTCTCGCACGGCGCGATGTACAAGGCGGTCAACGGGAATCTTCTGTATCACGGCTGCATTCCGATGAACGAGGACGGCAGCTTTGCCGAGATGGAGGTTTCCGGCAAGCGGCTTGCGGGCCGGGCGCTGCTGGACGCGCTGGACGGGTGCGTCCGGCGGGCGTACTACGAGCACGACCCGGACTGCGTCGATCTGTGCTGGTATCTGTGGAGCGGCGCAAAGTCGCCGCTGTTCGGAAAGGCGCGCATGACGACCTTCGAGCGCGCGTTCACGGACGAGCCGGGCCTGCGCGGCGAGCCGAAGAATCCCTACTACACGTTCTATGAGCAGCCGGAGACGGTCAAGCGGATCCTGTCCGAGTTCGGCCTTGACCCCGAGACGTCGCATATTATCAACGGCCATGTGCCGGTCAAGCAGGGCGAAAGCCCGGTCAAGGCCGGCGGGCGGCTGTTCGTCATCGACGGCGGCATCTCGAAGGCCTACCAGTCCACGACGGGCATCGCGGGCTATACGCTGATCTATAATTCGCACTGCCTCAAGCTGGCGGAGCACAAGCCCTTCCGCCCGGCGAGCGAGACGGAGACGGCGGAGACATTCACAACGACACGCATTGTCGAGCGCGCGCCGCACCGCGTCACCATCTCGGAGACGAACGAGGGCGCGCGCCTGCGCGGCGAGATCGAAGATCTGAACGCGCTTCTGCAATGCTACCGCGACGGCACGATTGCGCAAAGAGAATAACGAAACGCCCGGCGAACCGTTTTTCAGGTTCGCCGGGCGTTTGGCAGGTTAAGGCTGCTGCGTCTGCCGGTGCAGGAGCCGCCGCTTGGCGGCGCGGATGTGCGAGAACAGGCGGCTGGTGTAGAGCAGCTCAATCAGCAGGACGCCGAAGGCGACTCC
>CAZYZQ010000050.1:0-11532 GCA_964652075.1 uncultured Oscillospiraceae bacterium | reverse complement strand
TTTTTGCTGATCCATGGCAAGAAGCCTCCTTTCAGGGAGAGTTTACGGCAAAGTGCGGAAAAAGAACAGGACACAGACTGCGCAAACCCGGATTTTTCCGGTGGGACATGCTGTGTCCTGTCCAAAATCTGCACTACAGCCCCAGAAGCCGCCTTGCGTTGCCGGAGAAGACGTCGTCGGCAAAGGGTGCAATCAGCGGGCTTTGGCGCAGCGCTTCGATGTTGGCCTTGACGCGCGCGGCGGGGGTGTAGGGAAAGTCGCCGCCGAAGAGCAGGTGGTCGGCGGTTGTCAGCGTCGCCAGCGCCGGCAGAGCCGCGGGGAGCGCGTCACCCGCGAGGTCGAAGTAGAAGCTGCCGAGTTGCGCCCGCGCGTCGATGGGCTGGCCGGCGCCGCGCGCGGCCATGACCTGTGTGATGCCGCTCAGCCGGTCGATCACCTGCGGCAGGAACGAGCCGGTGTGCGGCACGACGAAGCGCAGGTTCGGATAGCGCGCCGGGACGTTGGCCGTCAGCAGGTCGATGACGGCGCGCGTGGTGTCGGACAGAAACTCAAACAGCGGCAGCGGCCCCGCGGTGAAGCAGCGCGCCGGGTAGGCGGGCGGCTTGCACGGGTGCAGCAGAATGACCGCGTTTCGCGCGTCCAGCGCGCTGTAGAGCGGCTCCATGGCCGGGTCGCCGGGGTAGAGCCCGCCCGCGTTGGTTGGAAGCTTGACGGCGCGCGCGCCGAGCGTGTCCAGCGCGCGGATGGCTTCGTTGACCGACTCCTCCATCAGCGGCAGCGGCAGGCAGGCGGCAAAGCGGAAGCGCTTCGGCTCCTGCGCGCAGATGGCCGCGGCGCGGCTGTTGAGCTGGCGCGTCAGCGCAAGCCCGTCGGCGGCGGGGGAGAGCATCTGATGCGGCGACGAGATCGACAGCAGGCACGCGTCGATCCCGGCCTCGTCGAGATAGGCCCGGTGCGCGTCCAACGACCAGTCGGGGCAGGGGAAGCCGTCCTCCTGCAGCCGCCCGGCCTTTTGCAGCGCGGTGCGGTATTCGACGGGGAGAAAGTGGGAATGGATGTCAAAAATCGCCATAAAATCACCTCAAAACGGGGAAACAGGGGCTGTTGCAAAAATCATTTTGCAACAGCCCCCTGTGTTTGAAAATTAGACTTCTACCTTCGGGAAGGTCATCTTCTTGTACTTGTCGTACGCTTCCTTGATCTCGCCCTGGCGCTGGAAGAACTCGATGCGCGTCTTGACGATCTCGTTGAGGTGCTCGGCGCGTGCTTCGTTGATGTTGCGGTCACGGATCAGGCCGTTCTCCGCCAGCACGAACTTGTACTTGCCGTCCTCGCCCTTCTCGAGGTCGCCGCCTGCGCCGCAGACTGCGCACTCGAACGGGAACTGGATGCCGTCCCAATGCTCGTCGCCCGGGTAGATCAGCGCGGAGTGGCAGCGCGGGCACAGGCCCATGTCCGGCTCGCCGAGCCAGGTGCGCTCCTCGACCGGCGTGTTGATCGCCTTGGCGATGTTCTCGCCCATCTTGTGCGCGCGGGCGATCTGCTCCGGACGGAGCAGGACGTTGCCCGGACGGCCGTCACGGACGGCCATCATCTTATCGACGACGTTCAGAGACTGCGTGAACATCGTCGCGCCCATGGCCTCAAGCGTCAGCGTCTGCCAGTCGTGGCAGGAGCCGCCGACGGCGATCAGGCCCGCGACGGTGTGCGGATCCTCGGCCACGTCGCCGATCTCCAGACGGAAGGACAGCTCGTAGGCGAGGAAGCGCTGTGCAAACTTCAGGTACAGCGAGGACGGGGTCAGGTCGTAGCTCGGGCAGCCGACGATGACGCCCTGGCAGGTCTGCATGACGTTGACGATGGCGTCCATATCGTCCTTGTCCTTCAGGACGCAGCCCTTGTACTTCTTGGTCGGGTCCATGGCGACTTCGCCCATTTGCATCGTGCAGCCCTCGCAGCCGATGCAGTGCTCGATGTGGTAGTCGAAGAGGTTGATCAGAATGGCCTCGCCGCCGGCTTCCTGCACAGCGGAAAGGGCTTCTTTGACCAGAATTTCGCTGTTGCCGTTGTGACGGCCGGCAACAATGCCCATCACCTTAAAAGACATGGTGTAGCTCCTTTATATGTAGTGGATTGTGGAAATGACGGCGGTGCGGGGGGGGTGGGATAGATGCACCATCGTTTGAATCCGTAGGGGCGCACACAGGTGCGCCCCTACGCAGAGATTGATGGGATTATGCGAAACACGCAAAATCCTGTAGGGCGGGGGCTACCCTCGGCCCAAAGGAACGGGCCTCGGGACGCATCGCGGGATTGTGCGGTGTGTGCCCCGCCGGCGGTAAGGCGTATGGTCTTCAGAGATGTGCGGCAAATTCGCCCCGCCCTGCGTGCGGTGCCTTACAGGAATGCTTACAGCTCGTCGATATAATCGGCGACCGATTCGCCTGCCATACGGCCGGTGTTGACGGCGAAGCCCATCGTATTGCCGGGCAGGGTGAAGTTGTAGGAGTCGCCGTAGATCGTGTTCGCGTCGGAACCGGCGGAGTACAGGCCCGGGATCGGGTCGTGGTTCTTGTCGAGAACCTCGCACTTGCTGTTGATGCGGACGCCGCCGATCGTGCCGTAGGCCGCGAGGAAGAACTGGCCGACGAGATAGCCGCCCTTGCCCGTGATCGGGTGCAGGTACTTCGGGTTCTTGTGGAACTGCTCGTCAAGGTTCTGGTCGCAGTAGTCGTTGTAGGTGTCGATCGTCTCCTGCAGCTTGTCCTCATCGATGTGCAGCTTCTCCGCCAGCTCCTCGATGGTGTCGGCCTTGATAAAGTAGGGGTAGCCCTGCTCAACCGCCTGCTCAGCCTGGCCCTCGAACGCGAGGAAGGCATCCGCCGGGTGGACAATATCGAAGATGTCCGGGCCGTTGCGCTTATACTGCTTGAGGATGGAGCCGTCCATGATGCAGAAGGCGTAGTTGCCGGGCTGGAGCGCCAGCGCGTTGCCGGTGAAGGTGGTGTTGCCCATCATGCCTTCGTCCATGAAGCGGTCGCCCTTCTGGTTGATCAGCAGGTTCGGCTGACGCAGCACGGCGTCGAGCAGGAACCAGCTCAGGTTGTCCGGCAGCTGATAGATGGCCTCGATGTTTGCGCCGAACTTCTGCGCGCCGCACTCCCACATCATGTTCAGGCCGTCGCCGACGATGCCGGGGATCATGAACGGGAAGAAGTCCTCGCCCAGATGCAGGCCGAATTCCTTCTCGATCATCTCCTTGTTGTTGCCGAAGCCGCCGGTGGCGACGATGACGGCCTTGCCGCGGCACTCGATCTGCTCGCCGTTCTTATCAGTCGCGATGACGCCGACAGCGCGGCCGTCTTCCATGATGATCTTGTTGACCGGCGTCTCAAGCAGAATCTCGCAGCCCAGCTCCTGCGCCTTGTCGGTCATGGCCTTGGTCATGGCGGAAGCGGCGCGCGGGCCGATGACGCCGTTCTCCGGCTTGACGATGTGCCAGGTTGCCTCGGACTCGGCAAAGTAGCGGAACGCGCCCGCAAACTCGACGCCCATGTCCTGCAGCCACTCGATGGTGTCGGCGGACTTGTTGAAATAGGTCTGCACCAGATCCTCGTCAACGCGGTAGTGCGTGTACTCCATCTGGAGCTTCAGTGCGTCCTCGACGGTGATGATGTTGAAGCTGGTCTTCTGAATCTTGGTCTCGAGGCCGAGAGGGCCCATGCCCATGTTGGCGGCGCCGCCGGTGGTGTTGGACTTCTCGAAGATGACGCTCTTCAGGTCGTTCTCACCGCAGGTAACGGCGGCGGCCAGACCGGCGGGGCCGCCGGCAACGATAATGACGTCAGTTTCCATTTTCTTCATGGGAAAATCGCTCCTTTTCAAATTTCAAATTCTATCTATTTTCTGTGATTGCTCACAGTGCAATACGAGGGGTTGCCTCAGCGCTTTTTGAACTTGCCGACCTTGACAAGGCGGGTCGGCAGCTTCGGCAGGCGGCCGGCGGTCTGCTGAACCGCGTCGCTGTCACACGCTTCGACGCACTTGCCGCAGCGGATGCAGTCGAACTCGTCGATCATGTGGATGAAGCCGGACTTGCCCTCAATGCAGTCCTTCGGGCATACGTCGATACAGTCGCCGCAGCCCTCGCAGGCCTCGGGGTCGATGTAGAACGTGACGAACGCCTTGCAGGCGCCGACGGGGCAGCCCTTGTGGCGCGCGTGCTTGGACAGCTCGTCGGAGAAGTTGGCAACGGCCGTCAGCGCGGGCTGGCCGGCAGCGGCGCCGAGCGAGCAACTCGTCGCGACCTGCATGGCCTCGGCCAGCTCCTGGCACAGCTCGATATCGCCGGACTTGCTCTTGTTTTCCGTCATCTCACGGAAGATCGTGTCGAGCTGGTACAGACCCTCACGGCAGAAGGTGCATTTGCCGCAGGAGGTTGCACGGTAGTCGTGCAGCGCCTTCTGTGCCGCCTGCACCATGCAGGTTTTGCCGTCCAGCGCCTCGAGCACGCCGCTGCCGAGCGGGAAGTCGGGCGTGATCGTCTCAGACAGGACAGCGGGCGGCAGCAGGCGGCCGCCGATGGCGACGGCCTTGAGATCCTCCATCGTGATCAGCGTGGAGAGCGGCGTGCCGAACGGCACCTCGACCGGCGTGTGGATCTTGCCGCCGAAGTGGAAGGCGATGACCGTCGTATTTGCTTCCCCACCGGTCAGCTTGTCCGCAAGGGCGCAGAGCGTCTCAGGGGTGTGCAGAATGTCGTCCAGATGCTCGCGGATCGGGACGAAGCCCGTGCGCAGCTCGAACGGCAGCGCGGCGCGCTTGGCAAGATCTGCAAGCCGTTCGCCCGGCTCGGTGCAGTCTTCGGGCAGATACAGGATGGCCTTCTCCGCGCCGGTGGCGACGGCGGCGGCCTTGAGGCCGGCGATCACGGCGGCGGAGTTCTCCACAAAGAGCACCGCGAGCATGTGATCGAGGTCGGCGTTGTTCAGCGCACAGACGACGCGCTTCGCGCCTTTTTTTGCATCCCACTGCGCTGTGACGGCGCCCGGGACGTAGCCGTATTCATACAGGCCCTCGGCGGCGGTGCGGATGGCGCCGGCGTCGGGCATGGCGGCGAGCAGCGCCGCCGCGTTCTCATTTTTCAGAAGCATGGTCACTGCACCTCCTGTTCAGCGCCCGTGAACTCAGTCCACACGCGGCGCGGGTGGATGTCAAAACGCAGGTCACACTGCAGGCAGCGGCTGCACTCGTCGGAAATCTTCGCATCCGGGATGCCGTGATCGACCTGTGCGAAGCACCCGGCGCGCTCTGTAATCGGCGTCACGTCGCTGTGGACGCGCGGCAGGCTGCCAAAGCCGGAGATCGTGCCGATCTCGGCACAGTGCGGCGTCTCGGGCGCGAGCGTCTCGTGGATATCGCCGTCGCCGCCGAGCAGCTTGTCGATGGCGGAGGCCGCCTCGCGGCCCTGCTGGATCGCGGCGATGACGCTCTTCGTGCCGGTGATGACGTCGCCCGCCGTGAAGACGCCGGGGACGGAGGTCTTGAAGCCGGATTTGCCGGTCTCGGGATCGACCGGGTAGCCCGGACGGTTCAGCTCGAGGCCGAACGCGGGTGTCAGGTCGGTCTTCTGGCCGGAGGCGTAGATGACAATGTCACAGGGAACGGTGTCCTCGGAGCCGGGGACGGTCTCGACTTCCAGCCCGTTCGGGCCGAAGCGGAACGAGGAGACGCCAATGATGTTCAGACTCTCAATTTTCCCGTCCGCGTCCAGATTGAAGCCGGTGTTGGTCTGCCCGGCGTAGACCTTGACGCCCTCCTCCTGTGCCTGCTCGATCTCTTCGTCGTCGGCGAGCATCTGCGCGCGCGACTCGAGGCAGACAACGGAGACCTCAGCGCCGAGGCGGGCCGAGCAGCGCGCCGCGTCAAACGCGACGTTGCCGCCGCCGAAGACGAGCACCTTGTGACCCGGGCCGATCTCCGGCGCCGTGGGCTTGCCGAGGGAGATATCGCGCAGCACGTCGATTGCGGTCGTGCACTGGGAATCGACCATGTTCTTGGTCGGGATGATCTTACCGGCCGACGCGCCGACGGCGACGAGCACGGCGTCGTATTTCTCTTTCAGCGCCACAACATCGGTGATGTCGGTGTTGCACTGGAGCTTGACGCCGACTTCCAGAATGTAGTCGACCTCCTGCTGCACCTCTTCGCGCGGCAGACGGTAGGACGGGATGCCGTAGGCCATCATGCCGCCGGCGGTGGGATAGCGCTCGAAGACAGTCACGTCGTGGCCCTGCTTGGCGAGGTAGTACGCCGCCGTCAGGCCGCACGGGCCGCCGCCGACGACGGCGACGGTCTTGCCGGTTGCGGGCAGATGCTTTGCATTCTGCTTCCACAGCAGCTGATCGTCGTGCTGGACGGCGTAGCGCTTGATGTCACGGATGGAGATTGCCTCGTTGACCTGCCCGCGGCGGCAGTTGGCCTCGCAGGCGTGCGTGCAGACGCGGCCGAGGGAGAGCGGGAACGGTACGTGCTCGCGGATGACCGCGACGGACTCGGCGTACTTGCCCTCCTTGGCGAGGCGGATGTAGCGCGGAATATCGGTGCCCGCGGGGCACGCGGCCTGGCAGGGGATCAGCGTGTCGCGCTTTTCCGTTGCGTTGTAGCTGGCCACGTCGCGGATCGTGCCGGTCGGGCAGACCTCGGCGCACGCGCCGCAGAAGCGGCAGTCCGCGTCCTTGAGCAGCTTCTGCTGGAGCGTGCCGACGTAGGTCTCCAGCTCTTTTTTGTTGTATTGCAGCACATGCACGCCGCGCAGATCGTTGCACGCGCGCACGCAGCGGCCGCACAGAACGCAGCGGTTCATATCGTGAATCAGCAGTGGGTTCTCAATCTGGGCGAAGCCCTTGATGCGCGCGCGCATCCGCGCGCCGCTGCAGCCCATGTACTGGATCAGGGTCTGCAATTCGCAGTTGCCGTACTTCGGACAGGTGGAGCAGTCCTCCGGGTGCGCGGCCTGCAGAAGCTCCATCGAGAGCTTGCGCAGGTGGTCAATCTGTTCGGAGCGCGTGCGAACCACCAAGCCGTCGCGCACCTTGGTCATACAGGAGGGAACAACGCCGTCCTGCCCGTCGATCTCAACGATGCACAACCGGCAGGAGCCAAGCTCCGGCAGGTCCGGGTGATGGCACAGGTGCGGAATGTACACACCGTTTTGCAGCGCCGCTTCCAGCAGGCTAAGCCCATCCTGGACGGTCAGCGTTTTGCCGTCAATTTGAATCGTTGCCAACAAAGTTCACTTCTTTCCGGTCAAAATCTCCATATCGCGCTTGCAGATTGCAAGGCCTGATATCCTAAACTAATTATACCAGATATGTGCTCGATTTTCCGCAACCAAGTTTTTGAAAAAGCAACAAAAATTCAGCTGCGTCTTTGGTATAAACGCTAAAATTGCAAAAGGAGGAATGGAGATGTTGCATTTTTTGCAAAGAGCGGGCGGCGCGAGCCGGCGAATAGCAGGTGCGGCAGCGGCGTTTTGTCCAGATTTGGGCCAAAAGAAGCGCCAATCGTCCATTCCGGTTTCCGGTGCGATATGCTACAATATCTAATGTATAAGGAAATGATTCCCGCGCTGTGCGGGAGGAAGGGATGATAGAAATGGTTGTAAAATTCGGCATTCTCGGCTTCGGCTTTATGGGCCACATCCACGCGGACATGCTGAAAAACGTCGAGGGCGCGGAGCTGATCGCCGTCTGCGACATCGATGAAGAGAAGCTGGTCGACGCGCCGGAGGGCGTGAAGATCTACCACAACATGGACGACATGTTCGCCGATCCGGACATCAACACCGTCCTGCTGCCGGTCAACAACACCGTCCACAAGGAGGCCGTCATCAAGGCCGCGCGCGCGGGCAAGGATATCCTGTGCGAGAAGCCGGCGGCGCTCTCCGTTGCGGATTTTGACGAGATGATCAAGGTTGTCGAGGAGTGCGGCGTCAAGTTCACCGTCCACCAGCAGCGCCGCTGGGACAAGGACTTCCGCACCGCCAAGGCCGTCTACGACTCCGGCGAGCTTGGCAAGGTCTACACCGTGCAGAGTAAGCTCTACGGCATCAACGGCAACATGCACGACTGGCATGTGTACAAGAAGAACGGCGGCGGCATGCTCTACGACTGGGGCGTCCATCTGATCGACCAGATGCTGTGGATGATCGACAGCCCGATCAAGACCGTCTTCGCGGATCTGCGCAACGTCATCAACTTCGAGGTCGACGACTACTTCAAGATCATCCTCCGCTTTGCCAACGGCATGGTCGGCGAGATCGAGCTTGGCACCTACTTCCTTGAGGACAAGGAAAAGTGGTTCGAGCGCCACTGGTTCATCGGTGGCGACAAGGGCACGATGTACTGCGACGGCTTCGAGCCGCAGGGCAAGATCTGCCACACCAGCCGCCTGTTGGAGAACGTGCCGGGCAAGGTCACCATGTCCGCCTCCGGCCCGACCCGCAGCTTCGGCCCGCCCGCACCCGGCGTCCTGCTGACGAAGGACCTGCCCGCAGTCGACGTCAACCACAAGATGTACTTTGAGAACTTCGTCAAGGCGATGAATGGCGAAGAGGAGTTCGTGGTCAAGATTCCCGAGGTGCGCCGCGTGCTGCGCCTGATGGAGGTCATCCGCGAGTCCGCCGAGACCGGCAAGAGCATCGATTTTGAATAAGAAACTCTGATAACAGTAGAGGGGTCAGGCGATGCGCCTGACCCCCTTTGTGATGCTTATAGGATTCTCCAGCAGGCGGCGAATTTTGCATGTCCTTCCAACAGAACGTCCTCCGTGACCTCCCCAGAGGGGGAGGTGGCATGGGCGATAGCCCGTGACGACACCCCGCATATTCTCGCGGGGCGTCCCGAGGCCCGTTCCTTTGGGCCGAGGGTAAGGGGGATGACCTTGCGTGAGGCGAAGAGCTACAATTGAAACGCAGAGACTTGGACTTTACGAATTCGCCGGAATCTTTTTTTGTTGGTAACCCTTACCGCGTCCCCCTTCAGGCGGCTATCGCCGCCAGCTCCCCCGCTGGGGCGCTCACGAAAGCCGTTTTACTGAGGGTGCGGCCCGACAAGCGGGGGCTGTCCGATTCGTGCTGCGGGCGCGTTTTTTCTTGCTTTTTCGGCGGCGGTGGGCTATGATAGAAGCCGGAAAGAAGGCGATACCGGATGGAGCATTTTGAAAAAACGCTGGAAAGCCGGGAGATTTATAAAGGGCGCGTGTTCCGCGTCTATCTCGACCGGGTGGAGCTGGAGAACGGAAAGATGACCTCACGTGAGATCGTGCGGCACCACGGCGGCGCGTGCATTCTGGCGTTGACGGAGGGGCAGGAGGTCTATCTTGTCCGGCAGTTCCGCTACGCGTTCGGCCGCACGCTCTGGGAGCTGCCCGCCGGGAAGCTCGAGGAAGGCGAGGATCCGCTGGAGGCCGCGAAGCGCGAGCTGCGCGAGGAGTGCGGCGTCACGGCGCGGACGTGGCGTGACCTGCACCCGATTCTGCCGACGGTCGGCTATGACGACGAGACAATTTATCTGTTTCTGGCGACGGATCTGCAGCCCGCCGAGATGCAGCTCGACGAGGGCGAGTTCCTGACGCCCGAGAAGCTGCCGCTGGCAAAGGCGCTGGAGATGGTCGAATCCGGCGAGATTCAGGACGGCAAGACCGTCGCCGCGCTCTTAAAGCTGCGCGTTGCGCAGCTGGAGGGGAAGATTTGACGCGGAATCTGACGTTTAATTCGCTCTGCGGCGTCGCCTTTTTGGCGCTTGCGGCGATTCTGTGCCGCCTTGCGCCGCGCAGGGCGCGGCGGGCGGTCATGCTGCTGGCGAGCCTTGCGTTCTACGCCTGCTTCGATGTGCGGATGCTGCCGGTGCTTTGCGCGAGCATCCTGTGCGCGTACGGCTTCGGGCTGGCTGTGGCGACGCGGCGGCACCGCCGCGCATGGCTTGCGGTGGGGCTTGTGTGCCACTTCGGCCTGCTGTTTTTCTGCAAATATCTGAACTTTTTCGCGTCCGGCCTGTCGCTTCTGCTGACGGCCTGCGGCCTGCCGCCGCTCGGGCGCGTGACGCTGGCGCTGCCGGTGGGCATCTCGTTTTTCACGTTCATGATCTGCGGGTACCTGATCGACGTGTACCGCGGGAAAATTCCGGCGGAGCGGAACATTCTGACCTTCGGGCTCTTTGTTGCGTTCTTCCCACAGATCACGTCCGGCCCGATCGGCCGCGCGGATGCGCTGCTGCCGCAGCTTCGCGCGCCGAAGGCGGCGGATTGGGAGGACTTTTCGCAGGGCACGCTGCTGTTTGCGTGGGGCCTGTTCCTGAAAATGGTACTGGCTGATCATCTGGCGGCGGCTGTCAACGCAGTCTATGCGGCGCAGGCAACGGGGCTGGAGACGCTGGCGGGCGCAGCGATGTATTCCCTGCAGATCTACTGTGACTTTGCTGGCTACTCGCTGCTGGCCATCGGTGCTGCGCGCACAATGGGCGTGCGGCTGATGGAAAACTTCCGCGCGCCGTATCTGGCCACGTCGTGTCAGGATTTCTGGCGGCGTTGGCATATCAGTCTGTCGACATGGTTCCGCGACTACCTCTACTTCCCGCTGGGCGGAAGCCGGTGCGGGCGGGTACGGCAGGCGCTCAACGTGCTGATTGTCTTCACGGTCAGCGGCCTGTGGCACGGCGCGGCGCTGACGTTCCTGATCTGGGGCGCGCTGAACGGCGTCTATCAGGTGCTGGGGCGCCTGCTTGCGCCGGTGCGCAAAAAGATACATCTGCCGCGCGGGCTGTCCCGTGCGGTACAGCTTCTCTGGACGTTCGGGCTTGAGACCGTCGCGTGGGTCTTCTTCCGCGCGGACAATCTGGCCATGGCCGGGCAGCTGCTGCAGCGCATGGGGCGGCTGCTGGCACGGCCGGACGCGTGGGGCTTTTCGCTTGCGTCGTTCGGCATCGGCTGGCGCGACGTGCTGGTGCTGGCGCTGGGACTTGCCGCGCTGCTGGTTGTGGACATGCTGGGCGAGCGGAAGCCGGTGCGCGAGCGGCTGGCCGCGAAGATGTGGCTGCGCTGGGGCGCCGTTGCAGTGCTGATCTGCGTAGTACTGCTCTTCGGCTGGTACGGCGCGGGGTTTGACGCGCAGGAATTCGTCTATTTTAAGTTTTAGGAGGCGGCAAAGTGAAACGGAAACGCGAATTGCTTGCCGCAGCCTGCGCCGCGCTTGTGATCCTGCTGGCCGTCTGGGCGATCGGCTTCTTCCTGCGGCCGATGCGCACGGACTTCGGCGCGAACTGGGGCGGGTACTTACAGGAGGAGCGGGACACGGTGGACGTGATGTTCTTCGGCAGCTCCCTCGTGTACTGTGACGTTGTGCCGGGCGTGATCTGGGATGAGGCCGGGCTTGCGTCCTATGTCCTCGCCGGGCCGGAGCAGACGATTCCCATGAGCTACTACTACATCCGCGAGGCGCTGCGCACGCAGAGCCCCAAGGTGATCTTTGTGGAG
>CAZYZQ010000049.1:0-16457 GCA_964652075.1 uncultured Oscillospiraceae bacterium | reverse complement strand
TGCTCAATCTCAATTTGCGCCTGCTCCAATTCGGTACGGGGCGTCTGATCTTTCTAGGATTCACCGTGCTGCCGGGGAATGGACCGGACTCGGAATCAGGCGCCGCCGCCAGCGCTGTCGTAGGCAGCAATCCTACCAGCAGGCACAAGACCATCAGCAGAGATAAAACGCGTTTTTTTCATTTGTGAACCTCCATTTTGTGTTTTTCAATCATGTTCTGCCCGTCTCCACAAGCAGGGGGTATATCTGTCCCGTGGCGCATACGGCGTTTTTCCCTTGCCCACCGCATGTCTTTCGCCGCAAAGCAACACCTCCCAGTGGCTTGCAAAAACGTGTAGCATTTTGCAGCGCGCTAAAGGAGGAACAAAAGCAAGAATATGACAAAATTTATATGGACAGTGATAAAATCTCGTGGTATTATATAGTTAAGTTTATTGCGCCACATATTTTGCAGAAACTTACACGTTTTTATAACTATTTCACAACTACAGTAATTGACGCAAAAAAGCACAGAACACGGATTTTTCCATGCTCTGTGCTTCTTTTTGTGTATTTACGTCTGGTAGCTTCGTACGATGACGCTTGAGTTTTGGCCGCCGAAGCCGAGGGCGTTGGACATGGCGGCGGAGATTGCCGCTCTGCGTGCCGTATTCGGCACACAGTCCAGATCGCAGTCGGGATCGGGCGTCTCATAGTTCAGCGTCGGCGGCAGAACACCGTCGCGGAGCGCCAGAATGCAGGAAATGACCTCCGTCACGCCGCCCGCGCCCATCATGTGGCCGGTTGCGCCCTTTGTGGAGCTGATCGGGGGTACTGCGTCGCCGAAGACCTGCTTGATGGCGCGCGTCTCGGCCACATCTCCCGCATGCGTCGATGTGCCGTGCGTGTTGATATAGCCAATCTCGCCGGGCTGCATTCCCGCGTTTTGCAGTGCGCGCCACATACAGGCCGCCGCACCTCTCCCATCCGGATGCGGCGCGGTGACATGGTGCGCGTCGGTGTTGTTTGCATAGCCCGCCAGCTCGCAGTAGATCTTCGCGCCGCGCGCGCGCGCATGCGCCTCTGTTTCCAGAATCAGCGCGCCGCTGCCCTCGCCCATGACAAAACCGTCGCGGCCTGCGTCAAACGGGCGGCAGGCCTTTTCCGGTGCGTCGTTGCGGCGGGAGAGCGCCATGGCCTTCGAGAGCGTCCCGATCATCAACGGGCAAATACCGGACTCCGCGCCGACGACAACCATGCTGTAGGCCTCCCCGGCCCGCAGCAGCATCGCCGCCACGGAAAGCGCGTCTGCGCCGGAGGAGCAGGCGGTGTTGACGGTATAACACGGCCCTTGGATCTGATGCGCAATCGCGATCTGCCCGGCAGCAAGGTTGCCCAGCACCTTCGGCAGAAAACGCGGGCCGACCTTTTTCCCGGCTTCGCTCAACGCCTGCTGTGTGCGGGCAATTTCGGCAAGACCGTCGAGCGCGGTTCCCATGACGATGCCCGTTCTGTCTCCTTCGATTGTCAGGCCGCTGTCAGTGAGCGCCTCTTGCGCGCTGACATACGCGAACTGCATAAAGCGGTCCATTTCACCTGCCAATTTTTTGGGCATATAGGCGGTTGGGTCAAAGTCCCGCACCTCCGCGGCAAACTGCACAGGAAGCCCCGATGCATCGAACAGCGTGATCGGCCCGATGCCCTGTTTCCCGGCAATCAGGTTCTGCCAATAGGTCGGAACGCCGATCCCAATCGGCGTCACCGCGCCGAGACCTGTGATAACCAGTTTTGTCTGTTTCATACAGTTCCTTCCATCGCGCCGATTTTCCGGAATCGGGCGTATCGGCGCTCTGTCAGTTCTTCCACCGGCAGAGCGGACTCTTCTTCCAACTTCTCGGCCAGCTTTTCCTCCAGCCACGCAAAGATTTCCTCGTGTGTCTTGTCCGTCTCCGGTACAATCTGTTCAATCAGGCCCAGCGCCTGAATTTCCTCCGCTGAAATTTTCAGGCACTCTGCGGCCTCGGGCGCCTTGCTGGCATCCTTCCAGAGAATGCTTGCGCAGCCCTCAACGGAAATGACGGAGTAAATTGCGTTTTCCAGCATCCAGACCTCATCTGCCACAGCGAGCGCTAGCGCGCCGCCGCTGCCGCCCTCGCCGACAAGTACAGAAATAATCGGCGTTTTCAGTGTCATCATAGTGGACAGGTTTTCGGCAATGGCCTGCCCCTGCCCGCGCTCCTCCGCGCCGATGCCAGGATGCGCGCCCGGCGTATCAACAAAGCAGATCACGGGGCGATGGAATTTTTCCGCCTGCTTCATCAGGCGAAGCGCCTTCCGATACCCCTCCGGGTTCGGCGCGCCGAAATTGCTGTGGACGCGCTCGGAGACCTCCCGGCCCTTGTTGATGGCGATAACCGTCACCGGTCTGCCCTGTAACAGGGCAATGCCGCCGACAATGGCGCCGTCATCTGCAAAGCGGCGATCGCCGTGCAGCTCAATGAAGTCTGTAAAAATATTTTCGATAAACTCTCTTCCGGTGGGGCGATCCTTGGACCGCGCAAGCCTGACCTTATCGTAAGCGCTCACTGCTGCTCCTCCTCCCACTGATGGATCGCGAGCAGCTGGCCGATCAGGGCGCGCTGCTCAGGTCTGGGGACAATCGTGTCCACAAACCCGTGTTCCAGCTGGAATTCCGATTTCTGGAAGCCCTGCGGCAGCTTTTTGCGGGTTGTCTGTTCCACAACGCGCGCACCGGCAAAGCCAACCGTGGCCTGCGGCTCTGCAAGGATAATATCGCCCTCCATGGCGAAGCTGGCCGTCACGCCGCCCGTGGTCGGGTCGGTCAACACAACCAGGTAAAACAGTCCCACATCGGAGTGGCGCTTGACCGCGCCTGATGTTTTCGCCATTTGCATGAGACTGAGCAGCCCCTCCTGCATCCGCGCGCCGCCCGAGGCCGTGAAGCCGACAACCGGCAGGCGCTCCTGTGTGGCATATTCAAACAGGCGGACAATTTTATCTCCCACGACTGTGCCCATGGACGCCATCATAAAATAGCTCTCCATTACAAACAGGGCGCATTTTTGCCCGTGGATCTCCGCGGTGCCGCAGATCACAGCCTCGGACTCATGGCTGTTGGTGCGCGCGGCCAAAAGCTTTTTCTCATAGCCGGGGAAATTCAGGACATTGCTGCTCACAATTCCCGCGTCGCGCTCCTGAAACGACCCCTCATCCACCAGATACTGAATGCGCTGCCGCGCGGTCATCCGAAAATGATAGCCGCAGGGGCAGGTATTGCCGCTCTCCCAGAGCTCGCTCATCGGAATGCGGCGTTCACAGAGCGGGCACTGCTTGGTCAGCTCGCACTCCTCTGTCTCCGGAACCTGCGGCGTGCGGCCGCCCGGCTCCAGCTCGTTTTTCGGTTTGCGGAAAAAGATGTTCAACGGCATTCCCATGTCGGATCCCTCACTTCAGTTCTTCAAAGAAGCTCGTATTATAGTTGCCCTTCAGGAACTTTTCCTGATCCACAATATCGATCTGCTGTTCGATGTTGTTCGGCACGCCCTCAATCAGCAGCTCACAGAGCGCCACCCGCATCTTGCGGATCGCCTCCTCGCGCGTGCTGGCATAGACGACAAGCTTGCCGAGCAGAGAATCATAGTACGGCGGCACATTGTAGCCGTTCCACAGGAATGTATCGAAGCGGACAAACGGCCCTCCGGGCACCAGAAGAAAATTGACGCGCCCGGAGGAGGTGGCATTGATGCGGCACTCAATGGAGTGCCCGCGCATATGCACCTGCTCCTGATCGAAGTCGAGCGTCACACCCGCCGCGATGCGGATCTGCCATTTGACGATATCGATGTTTGTCAAAAGCTCCGTGACGGCGTGCTCGACCTGCAGGCGCACGTTCATCTCCATATAGTAGAAATGCCGGGTTTCATCGAGCAGGAATTCAATCGTTCCCGCGTTGACATACTTCGCAGCCTTTGCGGCCCGGACGGCTGCCGCCATCAGCTCCCGCCGGAGCGCCGGATCGACGCCGGGAGAAGGCGTCTCCTCCACGAGCTTCTGGTTGTGGTTCTGAATCGAGCATTCTCGCTCGCCAAGGCAGACGACCTTGCCGGTCTCATCGGCCAGAATCTGCACCTCAATGTGCTTGGACGGCTTGATATACTTCTCCATATAGACATCGCCGTTGCCAAATGCAGCCTGCGCCTCCGCCGACGCAGACAGGAAAGCCTGCTCCATCTGCGAGGCCTCGCGCACGAGCCGGATGCCGCGCCCGCCGCCGCCCGCAGTGGCCTTGAGCAGAACCGGGTAACCGATCCGCTCCGCCGCAGAGAGCGCGGCCGGAACGTCCGGGAGGATGCCGGTTCCCGGGATGACCGGAACGCCGGCCGCTGCCATCAGCTCCTTGGATTTCTCCTTGTCGCCGGTGGCGCGCATGGTCTCTATGCTGGGACCGATAAACGTGATGCCGTGCGCCTGGCACAGCTCCACGAATGATTCATTTTCAGACAAAAATCCATAGCCGGGGTGAATTGCCTGTGCGCCGGTTGCAAGCGCAGCGCTGACGATCCGGTCGCCGCGCAGGTAGCTCTCCGCCGCGGGCGCCTCCCCGATGCACACCGCCTCATCAGCCATTGCGACATGCAGGGAGTCCTCGTCGGCACGGGAATAGACCGCGACAGTGGAAATACCCATCTCTTTACAGGCACGGATAATTCGGATCGCGATCTCGCCCCGGTTTGCGATAAGAATTTTTGAAAACACAAACTCACCTCTTCCAAATGCGCGGGTGCGGAACTATTTCTCTTTCACCAGAGCAAATGAGAACTCTGCCTTGACGCAGAGCTTGCCGTCCACGTAGCCTTTGCCGGAAGCAAAGAAAAACGGCCCCTTGGATTTGGTGATTTCACACTCAGACTCCAATGTGTCGCCCGGCTTGACCGGACTTTTGAAGCGGACGCCGTCCAGACTTGTGAACATTGGTGTCACGCCCTCGCCGCAGCCGGAGGCCAGCAGCACACAGCATGCCTGCGCCATCATCTCACACAGGATGACGCCCGGCACAACCGGATTGCCCGGGAAATGCCCCTGCAGGAACCATTCATCCCCACGCACATGGTACTTCCCGTGGGACTTGCCGTCCACAACCTCCGCTTCTTCCACAAGCAGCATATTGTCGCGGTGCGGCAGAATTTTTTTGATCTCTTCCTGATTCATGGATTTATCCTTTCCGAATGCGGAACAGCGGCGCACCAAATTCCACGACCTGACGGTTTTGCATGAGCACGGCCTCAATCACGCCGCTCTCCTCCGCCGTAATCTCATTCATGAGCTTCATCGCTTCGATAATGCAAAGCACATCGCCCTTTTTGACCACATCGCCCGCCTTGACATAGGGCTTTGCGTTCTCAGACGGCGCGGCGTAAAACACGCCGACCATCGGAGATTTCACGACTGTGACGGACGGGTCCTCTGCCTGCGCCGGAGGGGCAACCGGTGCGGCGGCAGGTACCGTGGGAGCGGGCGCAGCTGCCTGTGTAGCGGCGCTCTTTTCCAGCCGGACGGTTTTCCCGTTTTCTGTAATTTCCATCGCGGTCAGGCCAAGCTCGGCCATCAGTTCCGCATACTCGCGAATCATTGCTGCGTCCATGCTCAGCCCTCCTTCTTAAATGCCAGAACCGCATTATGCCCGCCGAAACCAAGCGACGAGGACAGTGCCAGATCCACCTGCGCCTTGCGCGCCGTATTCGGGATATAATCCAGATCACACTCCGGATCCGGCTCGACATAGTGGATGGTCGGGGGCAGGATTCCCTCGCGCAGGGCAAGGATTGCTGCAATGGCCTCCGCAGCGCCCGCACCGCCCAGCATATGGCCGGTCATGGACTTTGTGGAAGAGATTTGCAGCTTGTGGGCCTTTTCCTCCCCAAAAGCCAGCTTGAGCGCCATGGTCTCTGTTTTATCGTTGGGGCCTGTGGAGGTGCCGTGGGCGTTGACGTAAATTTGATCCGTCTCCACCCCCGCCTCCTCATAGGCAAGACGGAAAGCCTTGGCAGGCGTCTCGCCGGAGGGATCGGGCAGCGTAATATGGTACGCATCGTTCGTGTGGCCGTAGCCCGCGACCTCGCAGTAGATCTTCGCGCCGCGCGCCTTTGCGTGCTCATATTCCTCGAGAACCAGCACACCGCCGCCCTCGCCCATGACGAAGCCGCTTCTGCGTGCGTCAAACGGAATCGAGGCGCACTCCGGATCGGTGCCGGTGTGCAGCGCCATGCAGTTGCCGAACGCTGCAAGCGCCAGCGGCGTAATGGCCGCCTCCGCGCCGCCCGCGACCATGGCGTCGGCATAGCCGTGCCGGATCGCGCGGAACGCTTCGCCAATGGCGTTGGCAGAGGTTGCACAGGCCGTGACAATCGACATGGACGGGCCGTGGAAGCCGTATTTGATGGCAATGATGCTGCCGCCCATATTGGAGATCATCATCGGGATCGTGTGCGGGGAGACACGGCGCGGGCCCTTCTCCCAGAGCTTGTGCAGCTCCGTATGCGTCGTCATGATCCCGCCGATGCCCGAGCCAAAGTAGACGCCAATGCGGTCGGGGTCGACATTGCCGACGATCCCACTGTCCTCTACCGCCTGCGTGGCAGCGGCCATGCCGAACTGCGCGAACAGGTCGTTTTTCCGGACCTCGTTTTTGTCCATATACTGCAGCGGGTCAAAGTCCTTGACCTCGCCTGCCAGATGCGCCTTATAGTCCGTTGTATCAAACCGCGTCATGGGCGCAATGCCGCACACGCCGGCCTTCAGGCTCTCCCAATAGGTGGGCACGTCGTTGCCGACCGGCGTTACCGCGCCCATCCCCGTTACTACTACTCTTCTCATGTGTTTCCCCTCTTACATGGCCAGTCCGCCGTCTACGCGAATGACTTCGCCGGTGATATACGCCGCGCCGGGCCCGGCCAGAAATGCCGCCGTCTCGGCAATATCGATCGCGTTACCCATACGGCCCAGCGGAACCTGCTTGACCATCGGGCTGTCCTCTGTAAACGCCCTGGTCATATCCGTCTGGATCAGGCCGGGCGCAATGGCGTTACAGGTAACCTGCCGGGAGCCGAATTCACGCGCGATCGTCTTTGTCAGACCGATCAGGCCGGCCTTAGAGGCGGAATAGTTCACCTGACCGGCGTTGCCCATAATGCCTGCAACCGAGGAGATATTGATGATCCGGCCGGCGCACTTCATGAGCATCGGCGCGCAGCATTTGATCATGTTGAACGCGCCCTTCAGGTTGATGTCCAGCACCAGATCCCAGTCGGATTCCTTCATCATAAGCAGGAGCTTGTCGCGTGTGATACCGGCGTTGTTGACCAGAATGTCAACCTGTCCGAAGGTCTTCTTGACCTCCGTCACGCAGGCCTTTACCGCCTCCAGATTGGAGACGTCGCAGTTATACGCCGCCGTTTTCGCGCCGAGCTTCTCGCATTCAGCCTGTACGTCCTTCGCCTTTTCATCGTCACCGACATAGAAAAGGATGACGTTCGCGCCGAGCGACGAAAACTTGATGGCAATTTCGCGCCCGATGCCCTGGCTGCCGCCCGTAATCAGCGCGTTTTTTCCTTCCAATGCCTTCATGCCTTGACCTCCTCAATCGCAGCTGCAAGGGTCGCTGCGTCCTCCACGCGGAGGGCGCGCACCTCTTTTGAAATCCGGCCGATCAGGCCGCAAAGCGTCTTCCCGGGGCCAACCTCCAAAAAGGTATCAACGCCCTCGGAAATCAGATTTTCCACAATCTCCTGCCAGCGCACGGGGCTGACGATCTGCTGCCGGAGCAGCTGCTTCGGGTCGCCCGCATAGGGCTGCGCCGTGTAATTGGAGTACAGCGGCCAGCGCGGCGGCTGGAAGGTAAGCGGCGCAAGCACCTGCTCCAGACCTTCGGCAGCCGGCGCCATAAACGGCGAATGGAAGCCGCCGCTGACCTTCAGGAGCTTTGCGCGTCCGCCCGCCTCCTTGATTGCCTCAGAGAATGCCTCCATATCGGCGCGCATCCCCGCAACCGTGATCTGGCTCGGGCAGTTGTAGTTGACGGGATACAGATTCGCAAATTTCGCGCAGACAGCTTCAACCGTTGCGGCATCCAGCTTGATGACCGCGGCCATTGCCGTATCCTGCAGCTCTGCTGCCTGCTGCATCAGCTCGCCGCGGCGGCAGACAAGCCGGAAGCCGTCCTCAAAGGACAGCGCGCCGGAGAATGTCACTGCCGCGACCTCGCCCAGCGAAAAGCCTGCGAGATAGTCCGGCGTCACGCCGGCCTCCAGCAGCGCGCTGGCAGCGGCCAGCTCTACGGCAAACATACACGGCTGTGTATTTGCCGTGATGGAAAGCTCCTCGACCGGCGCCTCATAGCACTGCTTTTCCGTGCCCGGGCGCAGCGCCTCAATCCGGGAAAAGACGCCTCGCGCCGCTTCGCTCGCCTCGCACAGCGATTTTCCCATTCCGGTATACTGCGCGCCCTGACCGGAGAAGACAAAAGCTATTTTACCCATTTTGCAGCCCCTTTCAGAATTGGCTCGGCTTCCGCAAACAGCTCCCGGATGATCTCCGCCGCGGGCTGCTCCTTGTTGCACATACCGGCAATCTCGCCGGCAAGGAAGCAGCCGTTCTGCAAATCGCCTTCCTGCACGGCGCGGCGCAGCGCGCCGGCGCCCATTGCCTCCAACTCTTCGTTGGAGATCTGGGAATATTCAGCCTTGAAATAGTTGCGGGAGAATGGGTTCTTAATCTGCCGCACCGGGTGGCCAAGACGCTTGCCGGTTGTCATCGTGGCAATGTCGTTGGCCTTCAGAACCTTCTGCTTATAGTTCTCATGGATATTACACTCATAGGCAGTCAGAAAGCGCGTGCCGAGCTGCACGCCCCGCGCGCCCAGCATAAACGAAGCGGCCACGCCGCGGCCGTCCGCAATGCCGCCTGCCGCGATAACCGGAACGCCCACCGCGTCCACGACCTGCGGGACAAGGCACATGGTGGACAGCTCGCCGATATGTCCGCCGGACTCGCCGCCCTCCGCAATGACCGCGCTCGCGCCCTGCCGGGTGACGAGCTTCGCCATGGAGACAGACGCAACAACGGGCACGACCTTGACGCCGGCTTCCAGCCATGCGCCGATAAACTTCGACGGGTTGCCCGCGCCGGTTGTGACGACCGCCACGTGCTCCTCAATCACGATTTTTGCAATATCCTCGATAAACGGGCTTAACAGCATAATATTGACGCCAAAGGGCTTGTCCGTCAGAGTTTTGCACTTGCGGATCTGCTCGCGCACAGAGTCGCCGGGCGCGTTGCCGGCTGCAATGATGCCGAGGCCGCCGCCGTTTGAGACGGCCGCCGCCAGCTCTGCGTCGGCAATCCACGCCATACCGCCCTGAAAAATCGGGTATTCAATACCAATCAGGTCACAAATCGGAGTATGAATCATAGCCAATGTCCTTTCTTCCCGCCGTCCAGCGGAGATTCCGTTTATTGCCTTCCGGCGAAACGGGCGCAAAGATACACGATATCCAAAATACTCCACTTATTATAGTGGCTTACACGAACGCTGTCAAGTTTCCGGGAAATATTTTACTTGCTATGTACCGGCGGAAGAAAGATGGGAACAGACGGTGCGCCGAGGGAAAAAAGCAGCAGGCTGACGCCAAGGAAGCACACCGGAAGCAGCAGCCAGCTGCCGAGCAGTGCACTGCGCTCCCGTCTCGCCAGCTCATGCGCCACAGCAAAGCCGCCGAGCAGCGTAAGATAATACAGCAGGATATCAAGCCGGAGCGACGAAATACCGAAGCCGGCCTCCAGCAGATAATACGTGGCGGGCAGCATCCAGATCATCAGCAGCAGCGCCGCAAAAAAAGCGCCGAGCAGCGCGCCGCGGTCCTCCGCCCGGAGGCTCAAAAGCAGCCCCGCCCCGAGAAACGGCCAGTAAAGCAGCTTCAAATGCTCCCAGACGCTCTCGTTGACAGGCGCTATCATGCCGACAAGCGGGACAGGCAGCAACGGATAGAGAAAGTGCAGGCATGTCCCGGCGGCAGCCGTCAGAAGAAATGCCATGATCCACGTTCGTTTCATAAAAATCCCTCCATCATACAGAATATGACGGAGGGATCGAATTCAGTATGGAATTAGTTGTTGCCGAAGAATTTTTCGTGGACCACCTCAAGGGCCTTCTCCGAGTTCTTCTTGTCGATCAGGACAGAGATTTTGATCTCGCTTGTGGAAATCATGCGGATGTTGATGTCGTTTTCGTAGAGAGCCTCGAACATCGTCGCGGCGACCCCGGGATTGTTGACCATGCCCGCGCCGACGATGGAAACCTTGGCGACGTCGTTGCTCACATCCATGCTTTCAAAGCCGATGGCGTCGCGGTTCTCCTCCAGAATCTTCGTGCACAGATCCGTGCAGTCCTCCGGGACGGTAAAGCTGATGTCCTTTGCCTCCTCGCGGCCAATGGACTGTAGAATGATATCGACATTGACCTTGTTTTTTGCCAGCAGCGAGAACAGCTTATATGCCACGCCCGGCGTATTGCGCAGGCCAAGCAGAGCGATGCGGGTAATCTTCTTATCCTGCGCGACGCCGCTGATATACGTTTTCTCCATTTTAACAACCTCCTTGACAATCGTACCGGGTTTTTTGGTAAAGCTGGAAATGACTTCAATCTGCATGCCATAGCGCTTGCCCATCTCCACAGAGCGGTTATGCAGCACCTGTGCGCCGAGGCTTGCCAGCTCCAGCATCTCGTCGTATGTGATTTCGTTGAGCTTTCTTGCGTTCTTGATGATACGCGGGTCGGCGGTATAGACGCCGTCGACATCGGTATAAATCTGACAAAGATCCGCGTTCAGCGCAACCGCCAGCGCAACCGCCGTCGTGTCCGAGCCGCCGCGGCCGAGCGTCGTGATATCGTCAAATTTGTTGATGCCCTGGAAGCCGGCGACGAGAACGATGCGCTTCTTGTCGAGCTCTTCCAGAATCCGCCCGCCCGCGACCTTTTTGATACGCGCGGAGCCGTAGGCGGAGTTTGTCTGCATCCCGACCTGCCAACCGGTCAGGGAGATGACCGGGAAGCCCATCCGCTCGATTGCCATGGCCATCAGCGCGATCGACATCTGCTCGCCGCAGGACAGCAGCATATCCATTTCGCGCTTGGAGCCGTTGGGGTTGATTTCAGCGGCCTTTTCAATCATCTCATCCGTGGTATCGCCCTGCGCGGAGAGCACAACGACAACGTCGTTGCCCTTCTTGTAGGTATCCGTGATGATGTTTGCCACATTGAAAATGCGTTCGGCGTTGGCGACGGAGCTGCCGCCGAATTTCTGAACAATAAGTGCCATTTTGCTTCCTCCAAACTGCGGGCACTGCGCCCGACAGGATAAATTCAAAATTTACTCCAGCACGGGAACAAGCGAGAGAATCTTCGCGCCGCCTGCGGCCTGTACGGCGCTGCGCGGCATGCGGCCGGTGATAAAGCCCTGCTCGCCGTTTTCCGTGTGCGGCAGCGCCGTAACAGGGCCGAGCGCCGCTTCCACGGCAGCTGCGTCTGCACCCGTGCGGACAAACCAGCGCATCGGCTGTGCGTCGAGGTCCGCGACCACGTTGTCGCCGCCCTCATCCCAGTCTACCGGCTTCCGGGCCGTTTTGTTCATCACCGCGTCGATCACATCCGCAACGACTGCGCTGGCGGTCGGCATTTTGCCTGCGCCGCGGCCGTAGAACATGACGTCGTCCACAGCGTTTCCGTGGATCATAATGCCGTTAAAGACGTCGTCCACATGCGAAAGCTGGTTCTCCTCCGGAATCAGGTGCGGCGAAACATAGACAAGCACCTGACCGTTTTCGAGCTTCGACGCCCGGCCAAGCAGCTTCACGCGGTAGCCGCCCGACATGGCCATCCGGATATCCGCCATTTCCAGATACGTGATACCGGCAGTCGGAACCTGCTTCGGATAGATGTGCCGCCCATAGGCGAGCGCGGCCAGAATGCAGATTTTGCGGCACGCGTCGTGCCCCTCCACATCGTCGGCGGGATTGCGTTCGGCATAGCCGTTTTTCTGCGCGTCCCGCAGGACTGTGTCAAAATCTACCCCTTCTCGAATCATGCGCGTAAGAATATAATTGGTTGTCCCGTTCAGAATGCCGTAGATATCCGTAATCTCGTTTGCGGCAAGGCTGAAGGTCAGTGGTGTCAGCAGCGGAATGCCGCCGCCGACGCTGGCTTCAAAGAGAAAATTGACGTTTTTCTCCTTCGCAATCTGCAAAAGCTCGTACCCGCGCGTTGCGACCATCTCTTTATTGGAGGTTGCAACGTGCTTGCCCGCGAGCAGGCACCTGCGCACAAAATCGAACGCGACGGAAGCGCCGCCGATGCACTCGACAACCACCTCAACGTCCGGATCGTTCAGAATATCCTCAAAATGATGGGTCAGCTTCTCCGCAAACGGGCTGTCCGGGAACTCACGGGTGTCCAGAATGTATTTGAGCCGGATCTCCTGCCCCGCCCGGCGGGCAATCGACGCGGCGTTCTGTGTGAGGACCTCCGCGACGCCGGACCCGACCGTGCCGAAGCCTAAAATTGCTACATTGACCATATGATGCTTCCTTTCTCACCCGGCCACAATTTCCGCACGGACGACGCCGTCAAGGTTGCCGGTTTTTTTCAGCAGCTCTTCCACCGTGCAGACAAGGTCAGAGGTTTCGGCGGAAATTGTCACAACCGCGCAGCCGTTTGTGGGGATGGTCTGATTGATTGTCAGTATATTTACGCCAAGATAGGCAAAAATAGAGAGTATACCGGAAAGCACACCCGTTCTGTCCTTGAGCATGAGCTGGAATGTAATGATCCGCCCGGACATCATGTTCTGAAACGGGGTAAGCGCCTCATGGTACTTATAGAATGCGCTTCGGCTGATCCCGACGGCCTTTGTCGCATCACCAACTGTCGCTGCCTCACCCGTTGTCAACATTCGTTTTGCTTCCGCAACTTTGAGAAATACCTCAGGAAGCGCGGAGGATTCCACAATATAGTATTTCGGATGTTTCATCTTGTTTGCTCCCTTGTGTCTTCCTGACAAAGTCATTTGTAGTTACAGTACGAATATCCTATCACGCCGCCGCGCTTTTTGCAAGCGTACATTTATCAATTTTCGGCAGTTTTCAACCGTCCAAACTTGTGAAATCTGCCGAACAGCGGGCTCTGCGGCGATTATCCAGCCGAAGGAGGGTTCTTCCATGCCATTTTCCATGCCCAAAAACAGGGCGGTACGCGCGGCGCTGGCGGCTGCCGGCATTCTGCTCGGGCTGCTCCTGCTTCCGACGCTCCTGCCGTTTTTGATCGGTTTTCTGCTGGCCGCCGCAGGCCGTGCGCTGGGAAAACGGCTGCTGCCGCGCCTTCCGCAAAGCGCAGCCGCCTGCGTCTGCGTCTCAGCGCTGCTGCTGCTGAGCGCGGGCGCGGCGTACCTGCTCATCCGGCAGCTGATCGACGCGGCCGGGCACCTGAGCGCGGATCTGCCGGCCATGCTGTCGTCCCTTGCCGCGCCGGCCGCCGCCATGCAAAAAAAGCTGGCGGCATTTTCCGAAAAGCTGCCGGATGGCTTCCGGCAGGCCATGTCCGCATGGAGCGCTTCCCTGTTCAGCGGTAGCTCCACCCTAGTCGACACCCTGTCCGGGCGGCTTCTCTCGTTTGCAAGCGGCCTGATCAGCGGCCTGCCGGACGCAGTGCTCTTTCTTGTGACCACAATTCTGTCGGCCTACTTTTTTGCCTGCGCCATGCCGCGGTTCCAGCAGTCGCTTGCGCGTATTTTGCCGGAGCGGTGGACGGCGTGGATCACGAGCCTGAAGGAGCTGCTGCGCGGCACGCTTGGCGGCTGGCTCAGGGCACAGCTCTGCCTGATGGGCGTCACATTCGGAATCGTCACGTTGGGTCTTCTGATCCTCGGCATCCGCTATGCCCTGCTGTTTGGCATCGCTATCGCGCTGATCGACGCACTGCCGGTGCTGGGCGTCGGAGCGGTGCTGGGACCTTGGGGGCTGATCGCCTTTCTGCGCGGCGAAGTCCGGCGCGGCGTCGGTCTTCTGGTTCTCTGGGCCGTCGCCTCTCTGACGCGTTCGGCGCTGGAGCCGCGCATCCTCGGCAAACAGCTGGGCCTGCCGCCGCTTTTGACGCTTTTTGCCATGTACGCCGGATTCAAACTGTTCGGTATCGCGGGCATGATCTTCCTGCCGGTCGGCGCAATCCTCGCGCGGCAGATCCTGGCCTTGTCGAACGGCCAGAAAACGGCTATAATAGAAAAAACGCCCGAAAGGAGGCGCATGTCATGACGCTTACCTGTGTCGCCGCCAGACCCGCAACGCTTCAGTCCATTCTGAGCCGCGAGCTTGGCCTGTCCGGATCGCTGATCCGCCGTCTGAAATACTGCGGCGCGTTCACGGTCAACGGCGCGCCGGCCTATACCAACGCGCGGGTGCTGCCGGGCGATCTTGTCTGCGCCGTCGTGGATGACCGGCCGCCCGAGATCCCCGCAGAGGACGGCCCATTGGATATTCTGTTTGAGGACGCGTCGCTGCTCGCGGTGGATAAACCGCAGGGGCTGATCGTCCACCCAACCTTCCACCGCAATACCGGCACGCTGGCAAACCGCATCCTCGGCTATTACGCAAAGCAGGGCGCCGCAAGCGCAGTTCATCCCGTGACACGTCTTGACCGGGACACCATGGGCGTTGCGCTGTTTGCGAAGAACGCGCACATCCATGCGCTGCTCCATCGTGACCAGCTTGCCCATGGCCTGCAAAAAACATACCTTGCGCTCGTCTGCGGTACGCCACCGGAGATGGCAGGGCGGATTGAGCTGCCTATCGCGCGGCCGGATGCACGCAGCATCCGGCGCTGTGTTCGCAGCGACGGCCAGCCCGCTGTGACGGACTACCGCGTGCTGGGCGCGGCCAATGGTTTTGCTGTGCTTTTGCTCCGGCCGGTCACGGGCCGTACCCATCAGCTTCGTGTCCACTGCGCCTCCATGGGCTGTCCGATCTACGCCGACCCGCAGTACGGCGCTCCCGCGCCCGACCTGCCGGGGCAGCTTCTTGTTGCCGCGTCACTCACACTCCGGCACCCCCTCAGCGGCGCTCCTTTGACTATTCACAGCGGCTATACACAGCTTGTCTGGGAATTTGCCGAAAAAAAAGCGGCGATATTCCCAAATCCTTATTGAGATTAAGGAAGAAGTGTTGTATAATATCGACAGAATTTTTCCTGCGTCCTGTCGTTCGGCGCAGGAATTAAGATGGAGGTACATATATGTTTGCAAAACTGATCCAGAAGCTGCGTGACGACCCCAAGACCATCGTTTTTACCGAGGGCACCGATCCCCGGATCCTTGAAGCGGCCTCCCGCCTGCTGGCCGGCACATTCCTGACGCCGATCCTCGTCGGCGAGCCGAAGGCCGTCAAGGACGCAGCGGAGGATGCGGGCTACAACATCCGCGGCGCACAGATCATCGACCCGGCAAACTACGACCGCATGGATGAAATGGTTGAACTCTTCTGCGAGCTGCGCAAGAGCAAGGGCGTCACACCCGAGCAGGCACGCAAAACCCTCTCGCAGGCCAACTACTTCGGTACGATGCTCGTGAAGATGGGCGTCGCAGACGCGCTGCTTGGCGGCGCGACCTACTCCACCGCTGACACGGTTCGCCCGGCGCTGCAGGTCATCAAGACGAAGCCCGGCAACTCGATCGTCTCCTCCTGCTTTATCCTTGTCCGCCCGTCCGCAACCGGTGAAAACGAGGTGCTGGCCATGGGCGACTGCGCCATCAATATCAAGCCCTCCGTCGATGAGTTGGCTGAAATTGCGACCGAGGTTGCCGACTGCGCAAAGATTTTCGGCATCGACCCGAAGGTTGCGTTCCTGAGCTACTCCACGCTTGGTTCCGGCAAGGGCGAGGATGTCGACAAGATGCGCGAGGCCTGCGCCAAGACAAAAGAGCGCAACCCGCAGCTGCCGGTCGAGGGCGAATTGCAGTTTGACGCCGCAGTCTCCCCGCGCGTCGCGGAGACGAAGTGCCCGCACTCCCAGGTGGCCGGCCACGCAAATACGTTTATCTTCCCGGACATCAACGCAGGCAACATTGGCTACAAGATTGCCCAGCGTCTCGGCAACTTTGACGCCTACGGCCCGATCCTGCTCGGCCTGAACGCGCCGATCAACGATCTGTCCCGTGGCTGCAACGCGCTGGAGGTCTACTCCATGGCGATCATCACCGCAGCGCTTGCCTGATCTGGTCTTATAACAGCATATAATTTGAACGACGGCTGTGCCCGATTGGACACAGCCGTCATTTTTATTGAAGAATACGTCACACCGGTTTCAGTGTCAACAGGCCGGCGCAGTCAGAAAACGCTTTAAACTGAAGCCCCGGCAGTTC
>CAZYZQ010000048.1:10764-16467 GCA_964652075.1 uncultured Oscillospiraceae bacterium | reverse complement strand
TTGTGAACCTGTTTGACTGGGGCATTGAAGGGGAGGACTACGTTGTGGCCGACGGCGTGGCGAATTTCCCGGCGGACAACCCGGAGGGTGAAGGACTGTTTCATTCGATGGATTCCCTGTTCGGCAATACCTTCCTTGCATTGCCGTGGGGCGATGCACCGGCAGATATTCGCACGCAGGCGCAGGAGAATATGAAGCAGGCGTCTTTGTCCGAGTACCTTGGATTTACGGTTGACACTGCCGGCATGGAGAATACCATCGCAGCCATGCAGAGCGTCTATGGCGAGTGGCGTGCGCAGCTGCTCTCCGGCCTGTACAACGAGCAGATGTTTGCGGACTATGTCTCGGCCATGGAAGCGGCAGGGATGGATGATTACATTGCCGAGGTGCAGGCGCAGCTGGATGCATTCCTTGCTGCAAGATAGAACAGCACCTTCCAATTAGAAAAAGCACCGGCATCCGGGAACCGAGAGATCGGAACCCGGATGCCGGTGCTTTGCATGGTTATTTCCGGATGATCCGGACAATCTGCCGCAGGCAGTCGGCCACGGTTTGCTGCTCTGCCTCCGACAGGGCGGCAAACCAGTTCAGGCATCGCGCGAGCGCCTGCATCACCTGCACCTGATTTGCCTGCATGGGGATGCTTGCGAGCGTGTCGAGCGGGATATGCAGCCCGTCGGCGATGCGCATCGCAGTGTCGAGCGTGGTCTGCCCGTCCGTCAGGACGGACTGGAGCGTCGATTTGGGAATGCCCAGCTCCGCGGAGAACTCCGCCAGCGTCATTTGGCGCGCCCGCCGGATCTGCCGGAGATTTTCCGCCAGGTTTTGATGCTTATCCATCGTTTTATTTTCCTCCTTTTTTCATGCATTTCTGCATAATAAAGGATAACGAAAAATATGCATCCCGGCGGACGAGGTTCGGGATTCTTGGGGTAGAATTTCAAACAGGCGGCTCGGTTTTCCCAAAAATGGGACACAAAAGCCCAATATTGCCAGACAAAATGAACTCCGGCGGCGCGACAGGCACGCCTGTCTGCTTGTTGCATTTGCCCGGAAAATCTGGTATCATAGCTGTGACAAATCTGCAAGCTGCGACAGAGGGACGGAATATGAAAAATAAGAAGGGCCTGATTTCCATATCGCTGGGGCTTCTGCTGATTGCGGCGGCGCTGTTCCTCATTGCGTATAACCGGAACGAGGAGCGCAACGCACAGCGCTCTGTGCAGACGGTGCTCGCACAGCTGGAGACGCAGCTGCCGCTGGACGTACCGCCCATGCCCACAGCGCCTGCCGCACAGCCGGGGACGCCGCAGCCGGACACGGCGCAGCCTGACGCCGAGGTGCCGGACACGCCGCAGGCGCCGCCTCCCGTGCCGGTGGAAGATCCGGAGCCTGAGCACGTGATCCCGGACTATGTGCTGAACCCGAACATGGAGATGCCCGTGGTGCAGGTGGAGGGGCAGGACTACATCGGCGTGCTGGAGCTGCCGACGCTGGATCTGAAGCTGCCCATCATCAGCGAGTGGAACGAGGAGCGTCTGAAGCTCGCCCCCTGCCGCTACAGCGGCTCGCTCTATCTGGGCGATCTGGTCATCGCCGGGCACAACTATCAGTCCCATTTCGGCACGCTGAAAAAACTCGCCATCCACGACCCGGTGATCTTCATCGACGCGGACGGAAACATCTTCTATTATGAGGTGGAGCTTCTGGACATTCTGGAGCCGGAGGACATCGAGGAGATGACCAGTGGCGAGTGGGATCTGACGCTTTTCACCTGTACGACCGGCGCGGCCTACCGCATTGCCGTCCGCTGTGCGCCGGTGGAGCAGGACGAACCCTAGCAGAAAAGAAGAAACGCCCCGCAGCGACTGCTGCGGGGCGTCGTTTGTTGTTACGAGGTCTGTTCGAGCGGGACGCGCTGGCCGCGCAGCCACGCCACGGTTGCGGCGATTGTCTCACGCATATCGCGCGGATGATAGCCGAGCTCGGAGGTGGCGCGGTCGTGGCTGAAATGGCCGCCGCTGCGCAGGGTATAGAGGGCGTAGCGGGTGAAGAGCGGGCGCGTGTGCGTGATCTTTGCGCTCCACTCAAAGAACGGCGTCATGGCGCGCGCCAGACGGATAGGCAGGCAGACCTTCGCGCGCCCGCCGACTGTTTTGCGTACACAGTCCAGAATTTCCCTGATGCTGAAATAGCGGTTCGAGAGGATATAGCAGCTGCCGGTCTTCCCACGATCCGCGGCGGCAATGCAGCCCTTGGCCACGTCGCGCACGTCCACAAAGTCATAGCCGCCGGTGACGCCCGCCGGAAGACGGCCGGAGAGGTACATTTTAATGAGCTGGACAATGTGATTGGTGCCGCTGTCGTATGGCCCGATGATACCGGACGGGTGGACAATGACGGCGTCCAGCCCGCCCTTTACGGCGTCCATGACGGCCTGCGTCGCCTCGGCCTTCGTCGCGGCGTACGCGCCGGTGACAAGCGACTGCGAAAAGGCGGAGACCTCCTCAATCGTCGCCTGCGCGTCCGTCTCCGGAATTGCGTGGACCGAGCTGACATACACGAGCCGTTTGACGTGGTGGCGGCGGCAGAGCGCGATGACGTTGCGCGTGCCCTCCACATTGACCTGATAGAGCTGCGGCGTGACGGTGTCGCTGATGCTGATCAGGCCCGCCGCGTGAATGACGATCGTTTCGTACTGCCCTGCGCCGGAAAACAGGGCCGCCAGCGTCTCCTGCTTTGTGACGTCGCCCTTGTAGTATGTGACCTGCCGGTCGTCGTCGGCGGACTCCGACGGGAGGATCAGCCCCCGGATTGCGCAGTCCGTTCCGCGCAGATAGCGGATGATGGTCCCGGCCAGATGGCCGTTCGCACCCGTGATAATGTAGAGCCGCTTCATAGCCGCACCTCCTGTTCTTTTTTTATTTCCAGCATATCGCAAAAGTGTGTAGAAGATGTGCGCTGGCTGTGAACAGAGTGTAAATAACACGCGGCGGCGTGAAAAAAGCCGGGGCTATCCCGGCGGGTGTCAGAAAATGGCAGTTGCAGGCGGTGTGCCCGCGCCGCAACTGCATCTTTTTTGCTGTTTGGCGCGCCTTGTGTCTGCATGAAACGGAAAACTCGCGTTTTTTTTCAGTTGATGTGCAGAATTTCGGCTGTTGGAGAATGGGTGGCAATCCTATAATGTAGCCAGAACAGACAGGATAGCGTCCGGGGCCGGACGCGCCGGATCATCACAAAGTAAAGGAGAAATGAACATGTTTGACGAACTCATTTTGCACGGCGAACAGATCCACCAGTATACCCTCTACAATGACCGGAAAGTCATCATCCCGGTTCGCCTGCCGTGGTACCGCAACCTCGCGATTGCGGTTCTGGAGATGCTGAACTTCACCATCGACGGGCGCAAGTACACCTCCGCCGCAGACGAGGTCAAAATTAAAATCGCCGGCGAGGACACCTCCGTGCAGGAGATCTGTACCGACCCGAAATACAGAAAGATCATCTGGTGCAATCTGGACACGCAGGAGGCCGTCATTGCGCTGGACGCGCCGCTGACGGAGGGCGACCATGAGGTCGAAATGGAGATGCGCGTCGGCCTGCCGTACAAGCTGCCGATCGATATTCCGCCCACATTCCCGCAGTATGTCACGCACAAAAAGACCATGAAATTTGTGAAAGGGGATAACTGAGTTATGAATCCGATCGAAAACAAGAACAAGAACCTGCCCTGGACGCTTGGTGCGACCCTGTACAGCTGGAACCGGGAATATTACACCTATGAGAAGACCTTCGAGGATATTATGGAGGAGATGGGCTCGCTCGGCAAGGGCACCGGCGTCGAGCTGGTGTTGCAGCAGTTTGAGCGCCACTACCCGGACATCTCGCCGGAGTTTGAGGCGCGCTTCCGCCGCCAGATGGAGAAGTATGAGCTGGTGCCGACCGTCCTCGGCGGCTATGACGATCCGACCTATTTTGACACCCTCGACGACGCGACCGACTTCGCGGTCCGCCAGATCAAGGTTGCCCACAAGCTCGGCTTCAAGGCCGCGCGGATTTTGCAGCCCCGCCGCCTTGACCTGACCGAGCGCCTGCTGCCCTACGCGGAGAAGTACGACGTCGTCGTCTGCACCGAGGTGCACTGCCCAAATACAATTGAGTCCCCGATCATCCAGAAGCTGCTCGAGCAGTTTGATAAGCTCGACTCGCCGTATGTCAGCTTTTTCCCGGACTGCGGCACAATGTGCCGGGAGCCGTCCGACGTCTATGTCACGCGCTTCCGCAATCAGGGCGTCAAGGAGGACACGATTCAGCTGATCCTCGACATGTACCACAAGAAGACCCCGGAGGTTGAGATGATCGAGACGGTTCGCCGCGTCGACGGCTCCGCGCTGGCTGAGCTGATGGCGCGCGAGACCGGCGAATACTTCGGCCAGGGCAATCCCGAGGCGCTGCGTCAGGCTATGCGCCACATCAAGCATGTCCATATGAAGTTCTTCCACATGGATGAGAACCTCAACGAGAACGCCGTCCGCATTCCGGAGATCGTCAAGGTTCTGAAGGAGGAGGGCTACACCGGCACCATCTCCTCCGAGTACGAGGGGCACCACTGGTTCGCGCCCTACTCCGCCATCGACCAGATCTCCAAGCAGCATGAACTGATCCGCCGCTGCTACGCAGAGGCGTAGCACAAAAGCAGCCCATCGGCCGGACGGCCGAATTGCTTTCTCTTTTCCTTTTCGGTTGAACCCGCCGGGGGAGGTAACTCCCCCGGCGGGTTCGTCGTTATTCCAGAAACTCCAGCTCGATGCACCAGATCTCATGCGGCGCGAGCGTCGGCTGCAAATGCAGCGTCCCGTCGGTGATCTGCCGCAGCTCGCGCGTCAGCCCCGGGGTGGAATAGGCGCGCAGCGTCTGAAGCTCCAACTCACTGTGCGGCTCCAGCTCGCCCATTTTGCGCCAGGCCTGCATCACGTTGCCACAGTCCTGATTGACAAAACTCTGCGTTATCATGCAGCGGCAGTGCGGACAGTCTGTCAGGGCTATGTCTATCCCGATACTGCGACGAATGCCGATATCACCGCCGAACAGCTGATCGGCCACCATATCACCTTTGGCAGCTTCAAGGCCACGGAGTTCGGCGGCGAGACGACCGCGAGCGAGCAGGCCGGTCTCCCGGTGGATCTGTTCAAGATTGCGGGCGGCATGTGCGCGTCGCAGCAGTTTACAGTTTTCTCCACCTTCATCCCCGTCACGGCGGAGGAGCCGGAGGCGGCTATGGCCTTTATGAACCTGCTCTACACAGACCCGGAGATCATGACCATGATGATCGACGGCGTCGAGGGTGTCAACTACGTCATCGGTGAGGATGGTCTCGGCCACTGCCCGGAGGGGACGAACACCATGACCTGCGGCTGGCACATGGGCGACTGGTGGGTCGGCAACTCCTTCCTCGCCATTCCGTGGGAGGGCACGAGCACCGACTTCCGGCAGCTGGCGCGCAAGGATCTGGAAGGTACGAAAATGTCCCCGATCATGGGCTTCACGCTCGACACCGCCGAACTGACCAACACCGTCGGTGCGCTGACCTCGGTCAACGACCAGTACTGGTATCTGGACAAGGAGCTGTTCGCCTACTGGGACAGCAAAATCCGCCGCCTGCTGCTCTCCGCCTCGTTTTTTGACAGCTTTACACCGGAGCTG
>CAZYZQ010000048.1:6595-10664 GCA_964652075.1 uncultured Oscillospiraceae bacterium | reverse complement strand
GCTGCTGCTGGCGATCTGCCGCTGGCGCATGGGGCAGGCGGACTGGCAGGCGCATCTGACCGACGCGCTGGAGCTGGCCGCGCAGTTCGGCTATGTCCGGGTGTTCGCCCATCAGGGCGCGGCGCTCCTGCCGCTGCTGCGCGCCTGGACGCCGCCGGAGAGCTGGACAAAGAAGGAGCTGCGAAGCTATCGACCCGCCTGAAGAAGGCGGTGAACGGGTTTGCTGCGCAGTATCCCGACTATCTGCGGCCCGCCGGTACCGCGTCGCTCCAGAGCCTGACGAAAAAGGAGCTGGAGGTGCTGCGGCTCATGTGCCGGGGCAAGAGCAGCACGGAGATCCGCGAGATTCTGGGGATCACGGAAAACACCCTGAAGACGCACAGCCGCAAGGTATTTCATAAGCTGGGCGTCAGCAGCCGCGCCGAAGCCGTGGCCACAGCCCGAACATTACACCTGACCTGAGAGGAGATTGTTATGAAGAAACGAATTTTGAGCATCGCGCTTGTCATTGCACTGTGCTTAACGCTGCTACCAGCAGTCGCAATGGCGGCGGAAAGTGAAGAACTTTGCGTTTTCGTAGGAGGCTTAAAGCTCACTGTTGCCGAGACAAATGATGAAACCATAGGAAGAGATGAATATCCATATACTTACGCTTGGGCAGATGAAGAAGGCGTGACATTAGCAGAACCAGGGGAAGGAAATGTTATACTGCAAAACTGGTATGGGAATCTTTATTTGTATCTATATGGTGCGACAATTCCCGGTTCAGAAGAAGTAGAAGGCGGTGCAGGCATTTATTGTAAATATCCTCTGACAATTGAGCTATATAGAGATAATAAAGTGAGTGGTGTTAATGCATCTGGGAATATATTTGCAATTAAAGCAGAGAACGAACTAGCTTTTACTAGCCCGGAAGGCGAGCAAGGAACGTTGGAAGTATCCAACGCATCAGCAAGTGTTGAAAATGGCTTTGCTGCTGGAATTTATTCTGGGGCGTCTATTTCTGTCAGCGGGACTGCGCAGGTTACGGCGTATAGTGGGACAGGCGGTTATCAAAGCATAGGCGTACAGGCAGTAAACTCAATCGGATTGGATGACAGTGCAACATACCTTGAAATTACGCAGGGCTTCGAAATTGCAGCGACCTGCGAGAAGGAGCAGGGCACGATTGAGGGCGCAGGTTGGTACAAAACCGGTTCTTCCGCAACCGTTACCGCAACGGCCAAGCCCGGGTATCAGTTTGTAAATTGGACAAAGGATGGCGCTGTTGTCAGCACAGAGACTGCATATACCATTGCTAAAGTGGCCGAGACGGTGAACCTCACTGCTGTATTTGAAACCCTGCCCACCGAGGGCGTGGCCGTCGATCCGACCGAGACAGCTGTTGTGGAGGGGAAGACCAAACAGCTCACCGCCAGCCCCGTGCCGGAGGGCGCAAAGCTGGCGGAAGTGACATGGACGTCCAGCGACGAGACTGTCGCAACGGTGAGTGAAACCGGCTTTGTCACCGGCGTCAAAGCCGGTATAGCGACCATTATTGCAACATCGGGAGAATTTTCCGCGACTTGCACGGTCATTGTGAACCCGGTGGTAGAGCTCGTTTTGCCGACGGAAGAAGGCGAAACACAGATGAAGCTTGAGGTGGAAACCGGCCTGTCCGAGGTGCCGGAAGAACTGAAAAAGATCGAAACGCTGGACACCCCGGAGGAGATCGAAACCGCACTGAAAACGGTGGTCAAAGAAGCAAACAACAGTGTGACAGATGAGAACATGGCCGTTTACGATGTGGAGCTGCTGGTCAGTGAGGACGGCGGTACAACGTGGAAGAAAGCCACACAGGAAAACTTCCCGGCTGATGGCCTGACCGTCACGCTGCCGTACCCCAAGGGGACGAACAGCGGCTATGCCTTTACCGTGGTACATATGTTCACGATTGACAACGGCGAGGGCAAGCGGCCCGGTGATACGGAGACGCCTGCGGTCACCAATACGGCCGACGGCATCCGCTTCACCGTCACCGGCCTGTCGCCGCTCTCCGTGGGCTGGGTCGCACCGACGCCGGTTGTGACCGGTAATCCGACCTATCCGATTACCATCCCCGACGTGGAAAACGGCACTGTCACGGCCAGCCCGAAGAACGCTTCGAGCGGGGCGGTTGTGACGCTGACCGTTACCCCTGACGCGGGCTTTGTGCTGGAAAGCCTGACCGTCACCGACGCGGCGGGCAACAAGCTGACGCTGACGGACAAGAGCGACGGAACGTACACCTTTACCATGCCCGCGGGCAAGGTCACGGTTAACGCCGAATTTGCAGAGCAGGGCGCCTATCAAACCTGCCCCCAAGGACGAGAGCTGCCCCATCTGGCCGTTCACCGACGCGGACGCCGCGGCGTGGTACCACGACGGCGTGCACTACTGCCTTGAAAACGGCCTGATGGCCGGCTATCCCGGCAAGACCTTCGGCCCGAACGACGACACCAGCCGCGCCATGCTCGCCATGATCCTGTGGCGGATTGAGGAAAAACCGGTGGTCAACTATGCCATGCAGTACGAGGACGTGTCGCAGGGCACATGGTACGCGGAAGCTGTCCGCTGGGCGACCTCCGAGAAAGTCGTGACCGGCTACGGCAACGGCTGTTTCGGCCCCGATGATCCCATCACCCGCGAGCAGCTGGCCGTGATGCTCTGGCGCTATGCGGGCAGCCCCGCGAGCAGCTACGGTCTGGACAGCTTCTCCGACGCCGCGCAGATCAGCGGCTGGGCATTGGAGGCTATGCGCTGGGCCAATGAAAACGGCATCGTCAACGGCTATGGCGACGGCACCCTTAACCCCGCCGGCAACGCCACAAGAGCGGAGGCGGCGCAGATGCTCAAACGTTTTCTGGAAAATCGCTGAAAAATAATCCGACGGGGCGGCCGGAAACGGCCGCCCCAAAATTGTATTTTCCCGAGGGCATAAGAGAAAAATCCCAACAAATTACACCAATTTTGAAAACAGAAATAACGCGTTTAAAACCCATTTTTGGGAATATTTGGGACAAAGTTGCATGAATTCGCCTTTTCTTTTTCACGCAAATCTGCTATGATACAATAGGGAAAAAGGAGACTGCGTGTTTGCCTGCCGGACCGGCCGGCCGGACGCGGGGAAAGAAAAGGAAGTGTGCAACATGACAGTGATGGTCGTCGGCGGTGCGGGCTACATCGGCTCGCATACGGCGCACGCGCTCGTGCGGGCCGGCTGGGACGTGGTGGTTGTGGACAGTCTGGAAACCGGCTTCCGTGCTGCCATACCGGAAAAGGCCCGCTTTTACAAGGGCAGTATTCAGGACACAACGTTTATGAACGGCGTGTTTGCAAGAGAACAGGTCGACGGCGTTGTCCACTTCGCCGCAAATTCACAGGTCGGCGAGAGCATGGAAAAGCCGCTCAAGTACTATGAAAACAATCTGGGCGGCACGATGGTGCTGCTGGAGTGTATGCTGGCGCACGGCGTGAACCGCCTGGTTTTCTCCTCCACCGCCGCAATCTACGGCGAACCGGCGCGCGTGCCGGTTTTGGAGACAGACCACGCCGCCCCGTCCAGCTGCTACGGCGAGACAAAGCGCGCCATGGAGGGAATGATACGCTGGATTTCTGCGGCAAGCAGCCTGCGCTATGTGGCGCTCCGCTACTTCAATGCCTGCGGCGCGCAGCCGGACGGCAGAATCGGCGAGGCGCACGACCCGGAGACGCATCTGATCCCGCTGATTTTGCAGGTTCCGGCGGGAAAACGTGAGAAGATCGAGATGTTCGGTGACGACTATGCCACGCCGGACGGCACCTGCATCCGCGACTATGTTCATGTCTGCGATCTGGCGCAGGCGCACATTCTGGCCCTTGAATATCTCATCCGCGGCGGCAAAAGCGACACGATGAACCTCGGCAACGGCGTCGGGTTCTCAGTCCGGGAAGTCGTCGAGGAGGCGCGCCGCGTCACCGGCCACCCGATTCCGGCGGTTGTGCGGCCGCGCCGTGCGGGCGACCCCGCGCAGCTCGTGGCCTCCGCAGAGAAGGCGAAGCGCGTCCTCGG
>CAZYZQ010000048.1:2848-6495 GCA_964652075.1 uncultured Oscillospiraceae bacterium | reverse complement strand
TCGGCGGGACGGACGTGGTGCTCGGCTACGACGATGTGCGCGGCTACGAGAATGGCCGGGCCTATTTCGGCGCGACGATCGGGCGCACCTGCAACCGGATCGCGGGGGCCTCCTTCCGCCTTGGCGGCGTGCGCTATGCTCTTGCCAAAAACGAGGGCGGCAACCAGCATCACGGCGGCGCGTGCGGCTTTGACCGCAGAATGTGGCAGGTGTGCGAAGCGGAGGGCGGCCTGCGCTGCTCCCGCCTCTCCCCGGACGGGGAGGAGGGCTATCCCGGCAATCTGCAGGTCTGCGTCACATTCCAACTGACGGATGACAACACGCTGCGCATCTGCTATGATGCGGATACGGACGCGGACACGCTCGTCAGCCTGACAAACCATAGCTACTTCAACCTGGATGGCGGCGGCTCCGCGCTGGGGCATCTGATTTGCGCCCCGGCCGCGCGGTTTGTCGAAAACCGCCCGGACGGCGTCCCCACCGGCCGCCTGCTCCCCACGGCGGGCACGCCGTTTGATTTCCGCACGGCAAAACCGCTCGGGCGGGATATCGAGGCGGACCATGTGCAGCTTACGCAGGCGGGCGGCTACGACCACACGCTCCTGTGCACGGAGGCGGAGGCGTTTTCACCGGCGTCCGGCATCCGCCTGCGGGTGACAACGGATCTGCCGGGCATCCACCTCTATTCGGCAAACGGCACGCGGGAAACCGGGAAAAACGGGGCACTCTACGCTCCGCGCAGCGCGGTCTGCTTTGAGACGCAGCTCTTCACGGACGGCATCCACCACTACGGCTTCCCGTCCCCGGTGCTGCACGCGGGCGAGCATCTGCATTCGGAAACAGAGTACCACTTTGAGAAGCAGTAAGAGAATTCGGCGGGAAAAAGCACCGGCAGGCTCCGTTCAGGAGCCTGCCGGTGCTTTTTAACGGAGGAAGCGGCGCGCCGGACGATAAAATAGCCCTGCGTGCCGTCAGCCGCCCCGGAAGCGGGAGAAGACGAATTGTCCGGAGGCCGACAGGTCGCTCTCTGTCCAGCTCCCGTTGGCGGAGGTGCCGGGACGCAGGGCAGCGGAGGTTTCGCCCTTGTCGCAGAGGGACCAGTTGGCCCAGCTGATCCCCCGCGCATTCAGAAAGTCCAGCCACTCGGCGGATGCGTCCAGAAAAACGCCGCCGCTGCCGTCGGCCGCGCTGGTGCCCCACTCCGAGACAAAGATGGGAAGCCCGGCGGCCAGCGCGCTGTCGATGCGGTCGCGCAGCCACTGCCCATGCGTGCCGGCGTAGAAATGGCAGGTGTACATGAGATTTTCCCCCTGCACGGGGTCGGCCGCAGCGAGATGGATGTCCTGACTCCAGGTGCTGCTGCCGATCAGGATAACCGCGTCGGGGGAGTTGGCGCGGATCGCGCGGATCATCCGCTCGGCGTAGGGCTTGATATCACGCGACCACGAGACGTTCCCGTTCGGCTCGTTGCAGATCTCATACAGGACGGCCGGCTGGTCCCGGTACCGCGCGGAAACCTGCTTGAAGAACGCCTCGGCCTGCGCCGCGTTTGTCATGGGGTTCCCGTCGGACAGGATGTGCCAGTCGATGATAACGTACATGTCGTTGGCGATCGCCGCGTCCACCGCCTGAAGCGTCTGGTCGAGAACGGCCTGCGGCTGGCTGAGATAGCCGCCCTCGCCGATATACATCGCCACGCGGAACAGGTTTGCCCCGTAGGCCGCCGTATTGGCGATGGCGCGGCGCGAGGCAAACTGCGGATACCATTGGATGCCGTGGCTGCTCATGCCGCGCAGGACAACCGGCTCGCCCCGCTCGTTGCAGAGCGCCGTCCCTACCACCTGAAGCCAGCCGTTTTCCGAGACGCCGCCCTGAATGGGTGTGGCCTGCGGATTGGACGTGTCCGGCGCGGAGGGGAGTGCCAGCTGCTTCGTCGCCCGCTGGATGAGCGCGCAGGCTTCCGCCCGGCTCAGACCGTCCCGCGCGCGGAAACAGCCGGTGTTGTCGCCCACGACGATCCCGGCGGCGTAGGCGGCGAAGACCGCGTCATAGTACCGCCCGTCCAGCGTGGACAGGTCGCGGATTTTGGGCGCCTGCTGGGCGTATTCGCCCCGCGCGTCGGGCAGCAGGCCCTTCATCATGATTTTGACCGCGAGCTGGCGCGAGATGGGGCGGTCAAAGCGTTCGCCGGTGGGAGGCAGCTCGTCCCAGTCATACCAGCCCGCTTCCAGCGCGGCCTGAAGCTGGCCCGCCGCCCAGTGGCCGGAGCTGCTGTGGGAGGGGGAGAGATTGGCGCATCTGGCCACGATGCTGACAAACTCGGCGGCGGAGATCTTGGCCTGTGGGCGGAAGGTGCCGTCCGGATAGCCCTTGAGCCAGCCCGCCTGCGTCATGGCGCCGACGGTTTCGGCATACCAGCTCCCCGCCGGGACGTCGGAAAAGCCGCCGGTGGCGGCGCGGGCAGGCGGAAGCGCGGAGAGCACCAGCAGGACGCACAGCAGCCCGATTACTATTCGTTTCATAAGTATTCCTTCCGGAAAAATACGAGCCGCAGCGCGCCGGTGGCGGCGCTTTTACGGCCCGGTTTCAGTGTTTGCCGTGTGTATCATTCTACCATAACCTGCCCGCGCCTGTCCATCGGGAACTTGCCGGGCAAGCGGGAATTCGGCGGCGCGCCGGTTGCTTAAAGGCTTGAAAAAAGAATGGGGAAATATTGCATTCTGTTTTTGTAAGTGATATACTGATTTTAAGTGAATATGGGGATCAGTTCGCCCAGCCTGCGCGGCTGGCGGCGGAATGGGGTGAGAAGCCCCGCGAGTGGGTCACTGTGATGCCTCCCGGAGAGGATAAGTCAGATACACCGAGAACTGGCCTTGCGTATCTGCCCACACCGGATTATGCGTTTTTATTTCCGCCCATGTGGTCTGTAGGCTACGTGGGCTCTTTTTAGGGAAACATATGTTCTTCATTTCGCCTCCTGATCTCCATTCCCGGGCAAGACATCAAAAATCGAGGAGGAGAACGTATGAAGAAAAAATTACTATCTCTGCTGTTAGCGTTGATGCTGCTGGTTGGCCTCCTGCCGCTCCCAACAAAAGCAGCGGAACCGTCGGCGGAAGACGTAACCGTGATCAGCTCGCCGGAGGAGTTAGCAAATCTGGGCGGGCAGAGCCTTACCGGCAACTACCGGCTGGGAGCCGACATCGATATGAGTGGTGTATCTATGTCGCCTATCAGCAGCCTGCGAAACGGGATCTTTGACGGGGCGGGACATACCATCACCAATCTGAGTATGGATGTTAGCTGGGGCAATTGCGGCTTGTTTGGAGAATTAGGCAGTTCTGCCACGTTGAAGGATCTGACATTGTCCAATGCCAATATTTCTTCGACCGTAGCGAGTTCCAGTTATGGAACCGGCGGTCTGGTGGGCAAAGTTTCCGGTACTTCTACCATTGAGGGGTGTGGTATCAGCGGCACGGTTTCTTGCAAGCTAACCAGTGCATATTATCAAAGCTATATAGGCGGTCTGGTGGGCTACTTGAACGGTAGCTGTACAATCTCAAATTGTTACAGTCAGGCGGATGTTGTAAATGAGGCAAAAGCAACCGGATCTGTAACCGGCGGCTTTTTGGGGAAAACGTCCAACT
>CAZYZQ010000048.1:0-2748 GCA_964652075.1 uncultured Oscillospiraceae bacterium | reverse complement strand
AACTGCTATACAGCTGGAGATGTTAAAGTTACAGGATATTCCAGCAATCCCTACGGATTCGCGTACAGTTATGCAAGTGCAGGGTTTACATTCACCAACTGCTATTATGATTCGGAGAGGAACCCGAATGGCTTTAATCAGAGTTGGGACATAATTCCCGTTGGCAAAACTACCACAGAGTTGAAGGAACTGGCGAGTGTTCTCGGCCCCGAGTTTCAGCCAGACCGGGACGGGGCTGCCAGCCTCAACAACGGCTATCCGATTCTGAACTGGCAGTATGTGGATCCCACGGCGGAGCATACCGTCGCATTTACCGTAACCCCCCCGCCTAAAAAGGAGGTGACCGCCCTATGGATAACGAATATGTACTGATTTACACTCCGTACATCACCCGCAAGGGCGTGCGCATTTGGGCCTCTCAGTACGGCCTGAAAGTGTTCTGCCTGCGGATTCCTCGCGCGAAGTATCGCGGCTAATCTTAACAAGAACCTGTTCCGGCACGGGTTCTTGTTTTCATAATCAGCGGCCCATCTATGCCGTTGGAATCTTCAAAAAATCAAAAGGAGACAAATACCACGAAAGCGAAACAACGAGCAGCCGTTGCTGGAATTATTATTACTCTCACCAATGATGCCCGAATCAACAATACGTATAGCTACGAATTGGCAACACACATTTCTCTTTCGGGAACAGCCAAAAATAACCATGTGAATGTTTATGACTATTCTCGATCTTGCCACATCATGGGAAGTAGCAATAGCGGCAAACAATATAGTCTGTACGACTACGGGACATCTTGTCACATCAGCTTAACTATAAACGGGAATACAGCTACGGGATATGACTACGGAAGCGGGTACCACTTTTCCTGTTCTGTTAGCAATAGGTCTGCAAGCATTTATGACTATGAGGCTGGACAACACTATAACTATTCCAGCTAATAAGAGAGTGATTATATCTTTAGCTTAAAAATAGTCATTCAAATCCTGCGCCGCAATAGACAAGGAAAAGCCCTCTGAAATCCTTAATTTCAGAGGGTTTTGGTCCGAGTGACAGGGTTCGAACCTGCGGCCTGATGGTCCCAAACCACCCGCGCTACCAACTGCGCCACACCCGGATATATTCCCGCTTCCCCGCACAACCGCAAGCGCGGCGGGAAATGCAGGTGCTGCAACTGCGAATATAAGCATTATACATGATATCGTACCGGATTTCAAGCCCGGAATCCGGCGATTTCTGCACTTTACGCGGGCTGGTGCTTCTGGTATAATAGAAGTAATCAAAAAACTGGAGTGGAACACCATGAGAATGAGGAAAAAGCCGCATCTGGCAGAGCGGATGGCGGCGTGCGAGCGGGTCTGGATTCAGAACCCGGAGGAGCTGGCAGGGAACTGGCGCAGCCTGCTGCCGGGCGCGAAGGAGCTGCACGTGGAGGTCGGGTGCGGCAAGGGCAAGTTTACAGCCGAAACCGCGGCGGCCAATCCGGATGTGCTGCTGGTGGCGCTTGAGGTCGTGCCGGATGCGCTTGTGATGGCGATGGAGAAGGTCGTCCGCGAGGGGCTTCACAACGTCTTCTTTATCTGCGGCAATGTGGACAATATTTTGCAGTGGTTTGGCCCGGGCGAAGCGGACAGACTGTACATCAATTTCTGCGACCCATGGCCGCGCAACCGCTCGGCGCACCGCCGGCTGACGCATCGCGGCTATCTGGAAAAATACCGCCAGATTTTGCGGCCCGGCGCGGAGATCCACTTCAAAACAGACGGCGCGGCGCTGTTTGAGTTCTCGCTGGGCGAGTTCCAGAACTGCGGCTATCGCCTGAAAAATGTGACACGCAATCTGCACGAGCATGGCCCGGTCGGCATTATGACCGGGTTTGAAGAAAAATTCTACGCACAGGGCGTGCCGATCTGCCGCTGTGAGGCGGTGATGGGCATGCAGGAGGGAGCAACCATGGAAAAAATTCAGATGACAACGCCGCTTGTCGAGATGGACGGCGACGAGATGACGCGCATCCTGTGGCAGGAGATCAAGGACGAGCTTCTGCTGCCGTTTATCGACCTGAAGACCGAATACTACGATCTCGGCCTGCCGGAGCGCGACAGGACGCGTGATCAGGTGACGATCGATGCGGCCAACGCGACAAAGAAGTACGGCGTTGCCGTCAAGTGCGCGACGATCACGCCGAACGTGCAGCGCATGAGCGAGTATAACCTGCACGAGATGTGGAAAAGCCCCAACGGCACGATTCGCGCGATTCTGGATGGCACGGTTTTCCGCGCGCCGATTCTGGTGGACGGCATCAGCCCGGTTGTGCGCAACTGGAAAGCGCCGATCACGATTGCCCGCCACGCCTACGGCGATATCTACAAAGCATCCGAGATGCGTGTTCCCGAGGGCAAGGCAGAGCTGGTCTTCACAGACCGCAACGGCAAGCAGACGCGCCAGACAATCTATGATTTTGAGTGCGGCGGCGTCGTGTCCGGGCAGTACAACAAGGACACCTCCATTGCCTCGTTTGCCCGCGCCTGCTTTAACTTCGCACTCTCCACCAAGCAGGATCTGTGGTTTGCCACGAAGGACACCATCGCAAAGCAGTACGACGGCGCGTTCAAGGAGATCTTCCAGAAGATCTATGACAACGAGTATAAGGCCCAGTTCGAGGCGGCGGGAATCGAGTATTTCTACACGCTGATCGACGATGCGGTCGCGCGCGTCATCCGCTCCAAGGGCGGCTTTATCTGGGCC
>CAZYZQ010000047.1:0-16606 GCA_964652075.1 uncultured Oscillospiraceae bacterium | reverse complement strand
CGCGGCGGCCTGCTCCAAGTTCTCCATCGCAAGGCAGCACTCGCCGAGCAGCGCGTAGAGCGCCGGGTTTGCCGGGTCCTCCTCGATCGCGGCGCGAGCGTAGCGCTCCGCGCTCTTATAATAGGTGTCGCCTCCGCCGTTGATGGCGCCGAGGAAGGCGCTGATCGCCTGCTCCCATGTGGAAATTTCCGTCTTTTCAGGCTCACAGGTCAGGAAAACCCACTGCCGCATGAGAAACCAGCTTGCCGTCTGCCGGTAGCCGTCCTGCGCGGTCTGAACGGCCTCGTCCGTCATCTCCATCTCCGCGTAGCTCTGGCTGAGTGTCAGCCAGAGCGTGACGTGGCCGCTCTGTTCCGCCAGCGCCTGCGGCGCGAGCCGGATGACCGTCTCGTAGTCCTCCGCCTCGTATGCCTGCATAATCTCGACAATCTCGTCCTCCGTGGCAGGCGTGACCTGTTCAGGCTTCGCCGCGTCGCCGCCGGTGGGGATTGGATCGACAACCGCGCCCGCACACGCGGCGAGCGTCAGTGCCAGCGCCGTGCAGCACACGGCGAGCACGACCGCCGCGCGCCGGAGCTTCCCGCCCGCGCCAAGCGCACCGCGCACGCGCGCTTCGAGCTGTTTTTTCCCGCCGCCCGCCAGCTCCGTCGCCGGAACGCGGCGCGGGTCGGCAAAGGTCAGAAGCAGCCGCGCATAGTCCTTCCGCCCTTCCGGGGTCAGGCCGCGCGCGACGCGTGCATCGCAGCTGCACTCGCAGAGGCGCGCAGTCTCGCGCACCATCAGATAGGCCATCGGGTTAAACCAGTGCAGCGCCGCAACCGCCTGCACGGCCCACTTGTACAGCACGTCGCCGCGCCGGACGTGCGTCAGCTCGTGCCGCAGCGCGAGCGCCAGCGCCCGGCCGGACAGCGTCTCCGGCACATACACCGCCGGGCGCAGCACGCCGAGCACCAGCGGCGTTGTCACCTGCGCGCGGTACACCCGCACGCGCCCGACACGAAGCCGCAGCCGCCTGTCCCGCCGCAGCGCACACGCAAAGCGCGCATACAGCGCCGCGCGAAGCCCAAACGAAAAGAGCGCGCCGCCAATCCAGATCACACCGAGGATCGCGCCCCAGTCGGGCGCGGCCTTCTCCTCCGCGACCTGCTGCATCGAGGCATCCGTCGCGTTCTGCGGCTGCGCCTGCGTATCATGCTCCCAGAACACCGCGTCCTGCGGCGCGGTCTGTATGGAATGCGTGGTCTGCACCGTCTGCACGGCGGGCTCCGGCAGCGCAACCTGCTGCCGCGCCGGGACGGGGAAGCCCACCGGCAGTACAAAGCGAAGCAGCACCAACAGCCACAGATAATACGCAAGCGTCTTCGGCATCGACCGCCACACGCGCGGAAGCGCCCACAGTGCGGCGGCAAGCAGGCCGCCCGCGATGGTCAATCGCACCACCAGCTCAATCATCGTGCTTCGCCTCCTCCCAGCCGTCGATCAGCGCGCGCAGCGCCTCCAGCTCCTGCGCGTCCACCGCGCCGCCGTCGTACATCGCCGCGACAAAATTCTTCACACTGCCGCCGTAGAGTGTGCGCAAAAGGCTCTTTCCCTGCCCCGCGCCGTACTCCTCGCGCGAGATCGCCGCCGCATAGACCTGCCCGCGCCCGGCGGGCGTGGCCGTGACCGCGCCCTTCTCGCGCAGGCGCGAAAGAAGCGTCGCAACAGTCGTGCGCTCCCAGCCGTTCTGCAGCGCCGCGCGCACCTGCGCCGCCGTCAGCGGGCCTTCGGCGCGCCAGAGCGCCTGCATCACTTCCAGCTCGGCCTCCGAAATCCGCGTTTTCTCCATCCATCCGCACCTCCTTATCGACTACATTCGTAGTCTGTAATCATAGTCTACAACCATAGACACAATTTGTCAAGAGGAAAGATAGCAGTTTCCGGTCAGGGGGAAATCCCGCCCGCGCGCCGTCGCCCTGATAAAAAACGGGGCCAGGCGCAGCCGCCTGACCCCAAGCCGTATTTGAAAAGCGCCTTTTACCAGACAAGCAGGATCCTCCGCTCGGTCGCGTGCTCGCCGCCCATGCGGAGCACCGGGCCATAGGGGCCCATCAGGCCGAGCCCGGAGCCGTCGTACTCGGCCTCGTTCGGGCAGTTGTAGTTGTTGACCCAGCCGAACTCCTGCTCGACCGTGTGGTAGCCCTGACTCAGGCCGCCCGGCTTCGGAACCTTGACGGTGGCGATGTCGCCGAACTGCCAGTACTGGTCCATCCGGTCGTACATCTCCTCGCAGGTGTAGTCGATGCCCTGGATGTTCCAGATCAGGCTCTCCTTCGGGTACACGACGCCGTCGACAATGCACCGGCCCGTGCGGAACTGGCTCAGCCACAGCCCCTTGTAATACTTCGTGCGCATACAGAACTGGAAGCCCCAGATCGTGCCGTCGTCATTGTAGAGGTTGTGGAAGCCGCGCTGCTGGATGTAATACTTTTCAACCATGTTCGTTCCCTCCTCAGTAACCCAGAATCCGGTTCATCAGGATGTGGTGGCGGCGCAGCTGGTCGCTGACGAACTCGCCGTCCTCGCGGCCGGGGCCTTCGTACTCGGAGACGAGATTGCCGCTCCAGCCCTGCTCGACCATGATCTCCAGAATCTCTTTATAGGGGATCGTGACCTCCTCGAAGTCCTCGTTGACGTAGTTGAACTTCGCGTGGCAGGTCTTGGAGTACGGCAGGATCGGAATCATGTCCTCCGGCTTGCTGCACGGCACGCCGTAGTTAAAGCGCGCGGTATTTTTCACCCGCTCGGGGTCATACATATCTGCCGGCCAGTTGTTCTGGAACGTGCCGAAATCGATGTTGATGCCGAAATGCTTCGTGTTGTGCCGGTCGGCAAAGGCGCAGTAGTCCTGAATGTGCTGCCGCGTCAGCGCCGTCGGCGCGTGGCACTCGCTGAGCATCGCGACGTCGTACTTCTCGGCGTACGGCAGGGCCAGCTCCATGATGTGCTCCCACTCCGGCTCCGGGTCGCAGTACTCGTTGATGCAGGTGATCTTCGTGCGCAGCGAATGGAAGCCCAGCAGGTTTGCGAGCTTGAAGTCGCGGACAAGGTTTGCGAGGATCTCCTCGTCGGTCATGCGCGGGCCGCGGTGCAGGTGCGTCTCGGCCCAGTGGCCCATTTCAGCGGGCTGCATATGGTACTTCTCGCACAGCGCGAAGAAGTGATCGATCCACTGGGTCGAGGGGTTCGGATAGTTCTCGATGTGGCTGGTCAGGAATTCAAAGCATGTCGCGCCCATGTCGTACATATCCTTGAACACGTCGTCCATCGTCATGGACACGTTCAAAACGCCGGAATAGCTATAGACCGATACACCGCGCTTCGGCGTGCCCTTTTTGCATTCTGCCATGTCGGTTCTCCTCCTTGATTTCGTTTTGGTTCGCATCTCTGCGTTTATTTTAGCACGCATTTTCACTTCCCACAAGGTGGATAAATTGTTCGCGCCATATTAACCTGTAAGTTTACGAAGAAGCGCCGCGCCGGAGCGTGCTCCGGCGCGGCGCTTCTTTAAGTACTCTTGACAGCCAGCTTCTTCCAGCGGCCGGTTTTCAGATACACGGCGTAGATCAGGACGGACACCAGCGTCGTCACCGGGCCGGCAAGGCCGAGCTGGAACAGGTTCGCGTTCGCGATAAACCGGCTCACGGCCCATGTCATAGGCACGCGGACGCCGAAGGTTGAAATCAGGTTCTGCGCCATCGTAAAGGTCGTGTGCCCGCAGCCCGCAAACAGGCCGTCGAGGCAGAACATAAACGCCGTCAAAATCGCGTCGATCGAGTAGGCGCGGTTATAAAGCCCCGTCAGCGCCTGCACGGTCTGATCGCCCGTGAAGATGCTGGGCAGCAGCGTCGGCCAGATCTGGCTGACAAGGCAGAAGAGCGTGCCCCAGCTCGCCGCGATGGCGATGCCGGAGAAGGTACAGCGCAGCGCCCGGTCGGGCTTGCCCGCGCCCATGTTCTGCGCGACCATGACCTGAATTGCCGCCGCGAACGACGTGTTCGGCAGGAATGCGAAGCCGATCAGCTTGTCGCCGATGCCCATCGCGGCGCTCGCCGTGACGCCCATCTTGTTGATGATCGCCGTGATGAGCAAAAACGACAGATTGACGAGCGACGACTGGATCGCAAGCGGGAAGCCGATTTTCACAATCCGGCCGAGCATTGTGCCGTCCGGCCGCAGATCCGCGCGCGAGAACGGAATCCCCAGCCCACGCCGCATCAGAAACAGCAGTGCAAATGCGAAGCTCACGCCCTGCGCCGTGACCGTCGCAATGGCCACGCCGCGCGCGCCGAGGCCGCACAGGCCGGTCAGCACCACGTCGCCGATGATGTTCACAACGCACGCAACGCCGACGAACAGCAGCGGGCTGCGGCTGTCGCCGAGGCCGCGCAGAATTGCGCAGACCGCGTTATAGCCCGCGATCAGCGGAATACCGCACGCGCAGATGAAGACGTATTGCCGCGCCTCGGCCATGGCCTCCGGCGGGATGTTGATCAGGCGCAGGAACATCGGGTGCAGCCCGAGCATCAGCGCGCCGAACAGCACCGCGACGCCGAGAAAGCACCACACGCCCGTGCCCACGACACGCGCCACGTTCTTGCGCTGCTCCGCGCCGATATACTGCCCGATCAGCACGGACGCCGCGTTCGTGAAGCCGAGCAGCAGCATGGTCAGCGTGCTCATCAGCTGCGCGCCGCAGCTGACGGCCGAGACGCCCGCCGTCGAGCCGAACTTGCCGATGACGAACACGTCCACCGTGCCGTAGAGCGTCTGCAAAATATTCGCCGCCAGAAACGGCAGTGCAAACCGCACGAGCGTCGGCATGACTCTGCCGGAAATCAGCCGATTTTCTTCCATATTCTTCCCTCTTTCTTCGCAAGGGCCGAAAAAAAGCCGGACAGACAGCAGGCGCAACGCCCACCATCTTATCCAGCCGCCTCCGACCCTCCGATGTGGTGATATTAGGGTAGCACATCTTTCCGAAAAAAGCAAGCGCCGTCTTTCTTCCCGAACAGAAAGTATTTTTTTTGCAATGCAATTGCAATTTCCGCGCATGTTTGTTATAATGGCAACAGGATGATTTTAAGCAATAACAAAGGAGGCGTTCCCATGCAATACCGCAAATTTGGCAACCTCGGCATTGAGGTTTCGGCGCTCGGCTTCGGCTGTATGCGCTTTCCCACCGTGCCCGGCCCGGACGGCAAGGCCGTCATCGACGAGCCGGAGGCCATCCGGATGCTCCGCACCGGCATCGACGCGGGCATCAACTACATCGACACCGCCTACCCCTACCACGACGGCATGAGCGAGATCGTTGTCGGCAAGGCCCTGCAGGATGGCTACCGCGAGCGCGTGTACCTCGCCACGAAGTCGCCGAGCTGGTTCATCAAAACCGCTGAGGACTTTGATGCGAAGCTCGACGAGCAGCTTGAGAAGCTGCAAACCGACCACATCGACTTCTACCTTCAGCACGCGCTGAACGGCGAGACGTGGAAAAAGTTCCTCGAACTGGGCATCCCAGACCGCCTGCTGGCCGCAAAGGCGAGCGGCAAGGTGCGCCACATCGGCTTCTCGTTCCACGACAGCCTCGACGCGTTCAAGTTCATCGTGGACAGCTTTGACGGGTGGGAGTTCTGCCAGATCATGCTCAACTACATCGGCGTGAACGATCAGGCGGGCGTCGCAGGACTCGAGTACGCCGCGTCAAAGGGGCTCGGCGTCGTCATCATGGAGCCGCTGCTCGGCGGCAAGCTCGCCGCGCTCTCGCCGCAGGTGGCTGAGCGGATGCCCGCGGGCAAGAGCCATGTCGAATGGGCGCTCGACTGGCTGTGGAACCGCCCGGAGGTCAGCCTGCTGCTGTCCGGTATGAGCAGCTTCCAGCAGGTTGAGGACAACCTGACCTACGCCGCGCGCTCGTCCGTCGGAATGCTCTCCGAGCGCGAGGTGGAAAAGCTCGAACAGGCCGCGCGCGTCTACCGCTCCATGGCACTCGTGCCCTGCACGAAGTGCCGCTACTGTATGCCCTGCCCGTTCGGGCTGGATATTCCGCGCATCTACGAGCTTTATAACGAGACGGCGTGGAAAAACGGCGTCAAGGAGAAGTACGACGCCCTGCCCGTCAAGGCCGACGCCTGCAAGCACTGCCACGCCTGCTCCAAGATGTGCCCGCAGGGCATCGATCCGGATCAGTACATGGACAAGATTGCCGCGCTCTTCGCGCAGGAACGCTGATCGGTTTGGTCTACACAGTTTCACCTTGACACTGTTTGGAAAAATCAGTATAATGAAGCACGGGTGCGCGGATGCATGCCGCGCACCCGAATTTTATCGATTTTCTGGAGGAGCTCCCATTGAAAAAACATCCTATTTCGCGCGCGCTCGCACTTCTGCTTGCAGCCGCGATGCTGCTCTCGCTCTGCGCCTGCGCGCCGAAGGCCGACAAGGCGGGCAAAGCGGACGTCGTCAACATCGGCGCGACGGGCGCGCTCGGGTCGCTGAACCCGCTGCTCATCGACTCGACGTGGATCAATCTGTACGCTGTTACCCTGCTCTACTCCCCCTTGGCCGCGCTGAACGCGGACGCATCGTTCGACAAGGTGCTCGCCAGCACGATTGAAACCGAGGATCATCTGACCTACACCGTCCGCATCCGCGACGAGGCCAAGTGGTCCGACGGCGAGCCGATCACGGCGGAGGATGTCAAATGGACGATGATGCATCTGGCCAGCCCTGTGATCGCCAACCCGAACATGATGCTCCACGCCCTCGTCGGCACCGACGACGAGACGGGCTACCTGCCCGAGGGCGCGACGGACTTTGAAGGCGTGCAGGTCGTTGACGAGAAGACCGTCACCTTCACCTTCAAAGAGCCAATGAACATGCTCTCCTTCTTAAACGGCTACGCGCAGTACATCTTCCCGCTGCCGAAGCACATTCTGCAGGATGTGCCGGAGGATCAGCTGGCCACCTACGACTGGTTCTCCGCGCCCACGGTCGTCTCCGGCCCGTACAAGGCGACGAGCGTCGACGCGAACCACTACATCACCTACGAGGCCAACGAGAACTACTGGCGCGGCGCGCCGCAGATCTCGCACGTCAATATCCGCATTGTCTCCGGCTCCGAGCTGCTCGCGGGCCTCAAGAGCGGCGAAATTGACATCGTTCCGCCGCTGCTCGGCTCGATCCCCGAGACGGACTACAAGGCCGTGCAGGCGCTCGAAAACGTCGACGCCGCCTACGGCGACGCCTACGCCGTCGAGTCGCTGTTCCTCAACACCGAGCTGATTCCCGACGCGCGCGTCCGCCGCGCCATGCTGCTGGCGATTGACCGGCAGGCGCTGATCGACGGGCTGCTGTCCGGCGCGGGCGATATTTGCGACGGCTTCGCGGTTCCCGCAGGCCCGTATGCCTCCGGGCTGACGCCGACGGCGTGCGATATCGAAGCCGCCAAGGCGCTGATCGAAGAGGCCAAGGCCGACGGCTGGGATGGCGCGCCGATCGAGCTGTATCTGAACGCCGGCGAGCCGACGCTCGCCAACGCCGCCGCCCTTGTGCAGAACGCGTGGAAGGAGATCGGCGTGGAGGTCAAGATCACGACCGTCGATCTCGACACCCTGATGACGAAGGCGGGCACGGCCGAGGCCGGCGCCATCGGCGTGCAGTACACCTACCCGCCCGCCGACCCGAGCTGGGATATCCAGTGGGTACTCGAGGGCTGGTGCCACTACTATCCGGAGGAGATCTCCGGCGCGCTGACCGCCATCTGGAACGGCGACGGCGCGCAGGAGCAGGTCGCCGCGCAGCTCGCCGCGATTGACGCGCAGGTGCAGCAGGACGTGCCGGTCATCAACCTGTACGTCGCGGGCCCGCTCGGCGCAGTCTCAAAGCGCCTGTCCGGCGCGCAGGCCAGCATGTATGGCTCTCTTTTGAACATCCACGAATGGACGCTCAGTAAGTAATTCCGGCGGCGGTATGGGGCCTCCCATACCGCCGCTTATACACGGGAGGCGAGTTCCCATCGAACATCTATTGCAAGTAAACGAGCTGGAAACGGTCTTCACCGGCGACTACGGCCGGCGCGTCGTGCTCGACCGAATCTCGTTCTATTCCGACAGAGGGCAGACGCTGGCCATCGTCGGCGAGTCCGGCTGCGGCAAGAGCGTGACAAGCCTGTCCATTCTGGGCATCCTCGACCGCAACGCGGCCATCACGCACGGCAGCATCGTCTTCGACGGGCAGGAGCTGACCGGCATGACCGAGCGCCAGCTCGACAGGATTCGCGGCGGCGCGCTCACAATGATCTTTCAGGACGCACTGACCGCCCTGACGCCGGCGCTCAGCATCGGCAGCCAGCTGACCGAGGCCATCCGCGCGCATCTGCCCCTCTCCCGTGGCGAGGCGCGGCGGCGCGCGGTCGCGCTGCTGCAAAAGGTCGGCCTGCCGGACGCGGAGGCCATGCTCCGCCGCTATCCGCACGCTCTCTCGGGCGGGCAGCGCCAGCGCGTCATGATCGCCATGGCGCTGGCCTGCGACCCGAAGCTGCTGATCGCCGACGAGCCGACCACCGCGCTCGACGTGACCATTCAGGCGCAGATCATGCAGCTGCTGCACAGGCTGCAAAAAGAGAACGGCATGGGGCTGATTCTCATCACGCACGACATTGGCCTTGTTGCGCAGATGGCCGACCGGGTGCTGGTCATGTACGCCGGGCAGATCGTCGAGCAGGCGCCCGTGCAGACGCTGTTCGATACGCCGCGCCACCCGTACACGCGCGCGCTGCTCGCCTCCGTCCCCGGCATCGGTGAGGACGCGGGCCGTGTCCTCGCGTCGATCCCCGGCACCGTGCCGGAGAATTACCACGAGCTGACCGGCTGCCGCTTTGCCTCGCGCTGCCCTTACGCGCAGGCCGCCTGCCACGATGCGCAGCCGCTGCGGCAGGCCGGGCCGGAACACCTTGTGCGCTGCTGCCGGGCCATGGAGGTGCTGCCATGAACACGCCGCTGCTTCAGGTGGAAAACCTGAAAAAATACTACCCCATCCGCGGCGGCGTCATCCCGCACGAGATCGGCCTGATCCGCGCGGTGGACGGCGTCAGCTTCTCCATCGACGCCGGGAAGACGCTCGGCCTCGTCGGCGAGTCCGGCTGCGGCAAATCGACCGTCGGCCGCCAGCTCGCCGCGCTCGAGACCCCGACGGACGGGCGCATCGTCTACGACGGGCTTGACCTGACAGCCGCATCCAAAGCCGAGCTTGCCCGCGTGCGCACGCAGATCCAGATGGTCTTTCAGGACAATTTTTCCGCGCTGAACCCGCGCAAGCACATCTATGAAATCCTCAGCGCCCCGATGCTCGCGCACGGCCTTGCCACGCGCGAGAGCGCGCCGCGGGAGGTCGGCCGTCTTCTTGACCTCGTCGGCCTGCCGCAGGAGGCCAAGTCGCGCTTTCCGCACGAGTTCTCCGGCGGCCAGCGCCAGCGCATCGGCATTGCCCGCGCGCTCTCGCTGCACCCCCGCCTTCTGATCCTCGACGAGCCGGTCTCCGCGCTCGACGTGTCGATTCAGGCGCAGATCCTGAACCTCTTGCGGGATTTGCAGCAGGAGCTGGGGCTGACCTGCCTGTTCATCGGCCACGGCCTCGGCGCGGTGCGCTCCGTCTCCGACCGCATTGCGGTCATGTACCTCGGCCGGATCGTCGAGCTGGGCGACGCGCAACAGATTTTCTCCGCGCCGCGCCACCCCTACACGAAGGCGCTGCTGGCCGCCGCGCCGCAGCCCGACCCGCGCCTGCACCAGCTGGATGGAAAACTCCTGTCCGGCGAGGTCGCCTCACCGGCCAACCCGCCCGCGGGCTGCCCGTTCCATCCGCGCTGCCCCTACGCGACAGCGCGCTGCCGCGAGGAGGCGCCCGCGCTGCGCGAATACTCCCCCGGCTACTATCTTGCCTGCCATCAGGCACAGGAGGCGTAAGACATGGCAAAGTACATTCTGCGGCGCATTCTGATCGCCATCCCCGTCCTGCTCGGCATCACGATTCTGGACTACGCCATCATGTGCGCGGCCGGCTCGCCGCTCTCCATGATGGTCGGCCCGCGCGTGTCCGAGGCCGCGCTGGAGGTCAAGGCCGCGGCCATGGGGCTGGATAAGCCTGTCTGGCAGCAGTATTTCATCTGGATGGGCCAGCTGTTTCGCGGCAACCTCGGCGTCAGCTACAAGACCTACCAGCCCGTCGCCGAGATGATCGGCGCGCACATCGGGCCGACACTGCTGCTGATGGGCTCGAGCCTCGTCCTGAGCCTGCTGTTCTCGATCCCGGCGGGCGTGTTCAGTGCCGTCCGGCAGTACTCGAAGGGCGACTACGCGATTGTCACCGCGTCGTTTCTCGGCTCGTCAATCCCGAGCTTCTTTCTGGGGCTTCTGCTCATCTACATCTTCTCGAGCGTGCTCGGGTGGCTTCCCAGCTCCGGCATGGTGACGCTCGGCGTCGGCGGCGGGGCGCTGGACGTGCTCCAACATATGATCCTGCCGATGCTCGTGCTGGCCTTCGGCATGGCCGGGACGAACATCCGCTACTTCCGCTCAGCGATGCTGGAGATTTTGCAGCAGGACTACCTGCGCACGGCCCGCGCCAAGGGCATCGGGCGCACAAAGCGCATCTGGAAGCACGGCCTCAAAAGCGCGCTCAAGACGGTCGTGACCGTCATCGGCATGGAGATCCCCGTGCTCTTCGGCGGCGCGGTCGTCGTGGAGCAGGTCTTTTCCTGGCCGGGGCTGGGGCTTATGACCATGAGCGCCATCTCCAGCCGGGACTACCCGGTCATCATGGGTGTGTGCCTGTTCTCCGCCGTGATCGTCCTGCTGGGCAACCTCATCACAGACATTCTCTACGCCGTGGTCGACCCCACGGTGACATACCGGTAAGGGGGCGGCAGTATGACAGAACTCTCCTACCCCCGCACCGTCTGGCGGCGCTTTTGCCGGCACCGGCTTGCGATGGGCAGTCTTGTGGTGCTGCTCCTGCTCGTCGGCGCGGCGGTGCTCGCGCCGCTGCTCACGCCCTACTCCCCGACGGACACGTCCGGCCCCTTCTCCGCGCCGCCCTCCGGCACGCACTTGCTCGGCACCGACCAGATCGGCCGCGACGTGCTCACGCGCGTGCTCTACGGCACACGGATCAGCCTGCTCGTCGGCGTTGCCTCGGCGGCGGTATCGACGGTGGTCGGCGTCGTGCTGGGGCTGCTGTCCGGCTACTTCGGCGGCGTGCTCGACATGGTCATCATGCGCTTTTGCGACATGGTCATGTCCTTCCCCTACATCCTGCTCGTCCTCGTCGCGGCGGCGATCTTCGAGCCGGGGCTTCTGAGTATTATCCTGATTCTCGGCTTTGTCGACTGGCCGGGCGTGGCGCGGCTCGTGCGCGGCAACGTTCTGTCGCTGCGCGAGGCGGGCTTCGTCCAGTCCGACCGCGTCGCGGGGATGCCGAAGCGGTACATCCTCTTCTCCGAGATCCTGCCGAACACGCTCGCACCCGTGCTGGTCTACGCGACGAGCGTCGTCGCAATCAGTATGCTGGACGAGGCGGCGCTGAGCTTTCTCGGCATGGGCGTGCAGCAGCCCGCGGCCTCGCTCGGCAATATGCTGAACGCCGCGCAGAGCCTGTCCATCCTGACCGGCGCGCCGTGGCAGTGGCTGCCGCCCGGCCTGATGATTATCCTGCTCGTCGTCGCGATCAACTTCATCGGCGATGCGCTGCGCGACGCGCTCGACCCGAGGGCGATGTAGTATGGAGCATACGATTCTGCTTCCCGAACCGATCGCCCGCGCGGGCTGTGCGTATCTGGAAGAACGCGGCTACCGTCTGCGTACCTGCGCGCCGGACGAGGATCTGGCGCGCGCCGTGCGCGGGTGCAGCGGCATCATCTCGCGCAACCGCCCCCTGAACGCCGCCGTCTTCGACGCGGAGCCTAGCCTGCGCGTGATCGCCCTGCACGGCGTGGGCTGCGACCATATCGACGTGCCCGCCGCCCGTGCGCGCGGCATTGCCCTGACGTGGACGCCCGAGGCGAACGCGAACGCCGTCGCGGAGCACGCGCTGGCGCTGCTGCTCGCCTGCGCGCGGCAAATTCCGCAGGCGAATCTCGCATCCGGCGCGCCGTTTTCCGCGCGCTACCAGCTCTCCGGCACGGAACTTTCCGGGCGGACGCTCGGCATTGTGGGCTTCGGCCGCACCGGCCGTCTTCTCGCGCAGAAGGCCGCGCTGGGGCTGTCGATGCGCGTGCGCGTCTTCTCGCGGCATCTGGATGATCTGCCGCCCTACGTCACGCCCTGTTCGTCGCTGGATGAACTGCTGCCGCAGTGCGACGCGCTCTCGCTCCACCTGCCGCTGACGGAAAAGACGCGCGGCATTCTGGACGCGCAACGCCTTGCGCTCCTGCCGCGCGGCGCGATTCTTGTGAACACCGCGCGCGGCGCGCTCTGCGACGAGGCCGCCGTCTGTGCGGCGCTGCAATCCGGCCAGCTCCTGGCGGCGGGCATCGACGTCTTCTGCGAGGAACCGCCGCTGCACTCCCCGCTGCTGACCGCGCCCAATGCGATCCTGACCCCGCACATCGCCGCCGCGACGGCGCAGGCGCAGGCCGCCATGAGCCTCGGCGCAGCGCAGGGCATCCACGAAGCCCTCTCCGGCCTGCCGCTCACCTGGCCGCTGCCGGAATGACAAGATCGGTGCTGTCGCAGGCCCGGTCTTATGGAAGTAGTCAAAAAACCGGAGAATTGTCTGCTTTGGCAATGCTCCGGTTTTTTGTATGCGTATTTGTTTGTATCTCTATGGCAAACATCCGATTGCAATACCGTCGTAGGGCGGGGGCTTGCCCCCGCCCTACGTGCGGTGTAAATTTGGAGCTTCCTCGCCTCTCGTGAGATAGCCCGTTTTTACCGGATCTCCACCGCGTCGTGCAGCGCCTGCGCCTGCTCGCGCATCATGCGCACTTCAAAGAACACGCGTGGGAACTTCGGAATCCACCGGTGCGACCTCCTCCACGCGGCAATCTCCGCTTCAGTTCTCTGTACCTCGCTACAGGCACGATCAAAATAGGCGTCCAGCTCGTCGCAGGTGATGTCAATTTCTTTCTGTAGCCATGCGTCGAACTCCTCACGATTCCTGGGCGCTGGGTATGGCACAGACATGTTTTCGTGCACCCTCTGCTCCCACCGGCTCAACGTGCTTTTGATCTCCAGAAGCATATTGTACTCGGACATCAGGCACGCTTTCAGATAATCATACTGGAAGCTGTACAGATTCTGCCCCTCCCATTCCGGGCCGGTCGGCTTCCCGCGGTTTGCAATCACGACCTCCGCACGCCCGCGAAGCTCCGACATCCAGTACTCCACACCGGATATATCGGATTCGCAGTCCCGATATTGCGCCTGCACCCAACGGAAGCCAAGCACCAGCAGCACCACGGCAACCACACCGGCAACCAGCAAAATCGCCCACCTGTAATAGGTCTGCTCCTCTTTCTTATGCTCCATATCGCGCCCTCCCCTCGGATTATTCTTTGCCTTCTAAGTAGACAATACCGTATCTCTCTGTTCTCGTCAAGCGAAGCGCTGAATTCTATTAAATTTTAACAAAGAGGCCGATTTATTTTTGTTGATTGTTCCCTTGCGCACGAGCTTTTGACACAAAAAATCAGGGAGAAAGCCGCCTGCTTTCTCCCTGTCAATCTATGGGATTTTCCCGCATTTACGCCTTTTTCCGGAGCTTCATCACAAGTACAATGACCATGGCGACTACCATCGGCACGACGGCGACGGCGAAGAGCATCTGGTAGCTGGCGAGCGTGTCCATGCTCTTGGAGAACACGCCGAACAGGCCGCCGTAGATGGCCGCGCCGATCGCGTTGCCGAGATCGCCGCCGATCTGCTGCGTGGAATTCGCCGCGCCCTTGCGTTCCGGGCCGACCGCGTTGAACGCGTGCGCCTGCAGCGCCGGGCTGGAGCCGCCGAAGCCGAACGAGCCGACCGCCGCCGCGATGTACAGAACCGCCGGCGCGTCCGCCAGCGCAAGCAGCACCGTGCAGGCGCCGTAGCACAGGATGGTCAGAATCTCGACCGGCACGAGGCCGAACTTGTCGTAAAGCCGCCCCGCCACCGGGCGCACGACGAACAGCACAACGCCCCATACGATATAGAAGGCCCCCGCCGTGCCGATGCCCATCCCCGCCGCCGTGCGCGCGTCAAGATAGACCAGCAGATACGCGCCGACGACGGCGTAGGACAGGCAGAACAGGAAGTTCAGCACCGATGCAGGCAATGCCTCTTTGGCAAGCAGGCCGGTCAGCCGCTCGCGCAGGCTCTGCGCCTTTTTACTTTGCACACGCCGGGCATTCGGGAGCGTCAGCGTCAACACAAGGCACGCCGCCATGCAGAAAAGCCCCGCGAGGAACATGCCGTTCGCGCCGAAGTGATCGAAGATCAGCTGGCCCAGCGCCGCGGCGAAGGCGATGGAAAACACCATGCCCATGCCGAACAGGCCGATGCCGCTGCCCATCTTCTCCTCCGGCAGCAGCGACCCGGCGACCGTCACGGTCGCGACCGTCGTGATCGAGTAGAACACGCCGTTGAGAATCCGCACGAGCATCAGCGTCGCGTAGGACTTCGCGACGAAGTACAAAAGCATCACGCCGACCTCGCACAGATACGAGACAAGCAGCAGCCACTTGTTGTTCAGCCGGTCGACCAGCCCGCCCGCGACCGGGCGCATCACCAGCGCCGCGATGGACATCACGGAGATGAGCACCGCCGCCGCGCCCTCGGCAATACCGATGGTCAGCGCATATTTTGTCATCAGGGTGCGCAGCATCATAAACGACATCTGGTCAAACAGGCCCATGATCATCAGGATGATGAACGGCAGGCTCCAGATGCTCTGCTGCTTCCCGGTTTTGGTTTTCATGGTGTTTCTTTCCTCTCCCATTCTGTTACTTCGGCTCGCCGCCCGCGCGGAACAGCTCGATCATCTCGCCGGTCAGGCTGTTGTTCGAGTGGTCGTCCGGCAGTGTATCGCGCGTAAACCACGTGCCCTCGCTCAGCTCGTCGGTCTGCAGATGCACCTCGTCCGACCCCTCCAGATCGCAGAAAAAGCCCATGAGCAGGCTGTCGGTGAAGACCCACGGCTGGCTCTTGTAAAAACGCAGGTTCTTCACCCGCAGCCCCGTCTCCTCGGCGACCTCGCGGCGCACAGTGTCCTCGGCCGTCTCGCCGATCTCGCAGTAGCCCGCAACGAGCGCGTAGCGCCGGAACGCGCGGCCCGCGTATTTCGTCAGCAGCAGCCGGTCGCCGTTCGTGACCGCAACGATGACCGACGGGTTCAGGCGCGGGTAGTGGATATAGCCGCACGCGGGGCAGACCATGGCCCGCTCCGTGTCGCTTTCGACCATCTCCGCGCCGCACTTGCCGCAGTAGCGCGCCGCGCTGTACCAGCGCCAGAGCGACTCGGCCGTCGCGGCCGCGAACGCATTCTGGCTCGGCGGCAGCGAGCGCAGGCTCCACTGCGGGATATACGGGAACGCCGGCGGCAGCGCGATCAGGCGCTCACGCGCAATAAAGTAGCGCGTCTCGTCAATCGAAAAGGCGTAGGTGCAGTCGTGCGCCGCCAGATCCGGCACGTCGCACAGGCGCGGCAGCTCCAGCTCCTCGCCGTTTATACGCGCGATAATCTCCGACTCCCGGAAGCAGCAGACGATGTCCCCGTCCTGCGCGCGGTAGTCGTGGAACGTGTTGTCAAACCGGTGCGGCGCGATATCCTGTAACATCAAGGCCGATCCCCTCTCTTTCGTTTCCTATCATAGCACACAATGTGATGGATTTCTACCCCCTGCAGAAAAAACTCCCGCGGGGCGCGCAGAAGCGGCAATTTCCGGCGCTCCGCCGCGCATTTCCCGGTTTTGCACGACTTTTTCTTTACAAATCTCCGCTTCTGTGCTACTATACAGAATATATTTTCCAATCGAGGAGGAATTTCCATGGACCTTGTCCGAATTCGGGACCTGTTCCGCTCGCCCGAAACCTACGCCGGCCGGGAGATCACCGTCGGCGGCTGGGTGCGCAGCATCCGCGCATCGAAATCGTTCGGTTTTATCGTGCTCAATGACGGCACGTTCTTCTCGCCGCTGCAAGTTGTCTACGGCGACAATCTTTCCAATTTTGCCGCCATCGGCAAGCTGAATATCGGCGCGGCGCTCGTTATCACCGGCACGCTTGTGCTGACCCCCGAGGCCAAGCAGCCGTTTGAGCTGCAAGCAACAGCCGTCGAGGTGGAGGGAGCCTCCACGCCCGACTACCCGCTGCAAAAGAAGCGCCACACGCTCGAATACCTGCGCACGCAGTCACACCTGCGCGCCCGGACGAACACGTTCGAGGCCGTCTTCCGCGTGCGCTCGCTCGCAGCCTACGCGATTCACAGGTTCTTCCAGGAGCGCGGCTTCGTCTACGTCCACACCCCGCTCATCACCAGCTCCGACTGCGAGGGCGCGGGCGAGATGTTCCGCGTCACCACGCTCGACCCGGCC
>CAZYZQ010000046.1:0-17078 GCA_964652075.1 uncultured Oscillospiraceae bacterium | reverse complement strand
CGCCGATGGCGTGGAAGTCGCCGGTGAAGTGGAGGTTGATGTCCTCCATCGGCACGACCTGTGCGTAGCCGCCGCCGGCCGCACCGCCCTTGACACCGAAAACCGGCCCGAGTGACGGCTCGCGCAGCGCAAGCATCGCCTTTTTGCCGAGCTTCGTCATGGCGTCGGCCAGGCCGACGCTCGTGGTCGTCTTGCCCTCGCCCGCCGGGGTCGGGTTAATTGCCGTGACGAGGATCAGCTTGCCCTTTGCGCCTGTCTTCGGCAGGCGCGAGACGTCGATTTTCGCCTTGCTGCGGCCATACAGCTCCAGCGCCTCTTCCGGGATCCCGGCTTTTTTGGCGATCTCAGTGATGGGAAGCATCGTTGCGCTCTGTGCAATTTCGATATCCGTTTTCATCTTTCAAGCTCCCTTTTCTAATTGGGCAACGCCGCACAATTCGGCCAGCGCGGTTTGCGCGGCGTTGCCTATGATGATCCGATAAAGATTTTCTTGCCCGGTGAAAACAAAAAGCCCACTGCCCGGGCAATGTGCCCAGACGGTCGGCATTCTTCCCGCCATACTCCCCGTGGTTCCATCCACTTCCGTCAGTCATATGGCTATCATCAAAGTAGCATATTTCGCGCGATTTGTCAAGTATTCTTCCCCACAGGCAAGCCTGTGGGGAAGAAAAAATCTCACTTTACGGCCTTCGCGGCGGTGATTGTGTTGCGCAGCAGCATGACGCGCGTCATGGGGCCGACGCCGCCGGGTACCGGCGTCAGATAGCCCGCGACCTCAGACACCTCGTTGAAGCAGACATCGCCGCAGAGCTTGCCCTCCTCGTTGCGGTTCATGGCCACATCGATGACCACCGCGCCGGGCTTCACCATATCCGCCGTCACAAGGCCCACGCGGCCGACCGCGGAAACCAAGATATCCGCCTGACGGCAGATTTCGGCCAGATTCGGCGTCTTCGAATGGCAGATCGTGACCGTGCCGTTGCGGTGCAGCAGCAGCAGCGCCATGGGCTTTCCGACAATGTTGCTGCGACCGATCACAACGCAGCGCTTGCCCGCCGGGTCAATGCCATAGGCATCCAGCAGCTCCATGACACCCGCCGGGGTGCAGGGCAAAAACTGGTATTTTCCCTGCATAATCCGCCCGACATTGTACGGATGGAACGCGTCCACGTCCTTCTCCGGCGCAATCGCGCGGATGACCTTGTCCTCATCGAGGTGCTTCGGCAGCGGCAGCTGCACAAGAATGCCGTGGATATTCTGATTTTCATTCAGCGTCTCGATCAGCTCCAGCAGCTGTGCCTCACTCGTCTCGGCGGGCAGCGCATACTCCTCGGAGTAGATGCCGCACTGCGCGCAGTCCTTCTCCTTATTTGTGACATACACACGGGAGGCGGGGTTGTCACCCACCAAAATGGCTGCCAGACCGGGGCGGCAGCCCTTCGCGGTCAGTTCGGCCGCCTCCAGTTTGATCTGCTCCTTGCAGGCAGCCGCCACGGCCTTTCCGTCAATCAGCGTCATGTTCGTTCTCCTTTTCCTGTGTTTTTTCTGTTTCCTCCAGCTTCCTCACGTTGACATACAGCTCGTCCGGCGTATGCTTCCGAATGAAGCGGTGGTAAATCCAAAATCCCAGCGCAGCCAGACACGAGACAGCCGCAAGCACCTGACTCACACGCAGGCCCGTGCCGAACAGGTAGAGGCTGTCGGTCCGCAGGCCCTCGATCCACGCGCGGCCAAGGCCGTACCACGCGACATAGAGCAGGAACACCTCGCCGTCAAATTTCCGGCGCTTTGAGTAAAAATGCAGCACAGCAAATCCCACGAGATTCCACACGGACTCATACAAAAAAGTCGGGTGATAAAACGCGGTGATCGGCCCGCCGTCCGACAGGCCCATGCGCAGGAAGCTGTCCGTCTCGGCGCCGAACGCCTCGCCGTTGACGAAATTGCCCCATCGGCCGATGGACTGTCCGATAAAAAGCCCCAGCGCGCCGATGTCGAAAATCGCCGTCGGCCTGAGCTTTCTGACCTTCGCGAAAATCCACACTGTCAAAACCGCGCCGATCACGCCGCCGTAGATGGCAAGCCCGCCCTCCCAGATGTACAGAACAGAGATCGGATTGTCGCGGAACAGCTCCCAGTAGAAGATGCAGTAGTAAGCCCGCGCGCAGATAATTGCGATTGGAACCGTGACAAGCAGCATGTCGAGGATGTTGTCCTGCGTCAGTCCAAACTGCCGCGCACGGACGCAGCCGTAGCACGCTGCCAGCAGAAAGCCCGCCGCAATAATCAGTCCGTACCAGTAGATATCCTTTCCAAAAATTGTAAACGCCACCCGGTTCAGCTCAAAATGCAGATGCAGGCCGGGGAACGAAACAGATGTCAGCATCACGTCGCCCTCTTTCTCCCTCCATTATACACAAAATCCGTAAAAAAGAAACCCTCATTTTTGCCCTTGTTATTCCGCGCGGAATCGAGTAGAATATAGAGAGAAATTCGCCTATTTCGGAGGACTTTGCCATGCAGTGGCTTGAACTCACCATTCATACAACCTCCGCCGGCATGGAACCGCTTCTTGTGCGGCTCTCGGCGCTGGGCTACGACGATGTAGTGATTGATGACGAGCAGGATTTTCAGGCGTTTCTGGCCGAAAACCGGCAATATTGGGACTATGTAGACGAACAGCTGGAAGAAAAAATGCGCGGTGTATCACAGGTCCGGCTGTATCTGGAGGACAATGAAGCCGCACCTGCGGCGATCTCGGCGCTGCACGCTGGGCTGCAAACCCTGCCCGCGGCCTTCCCCGCTATCGACCTCGGCACGCTGGAAATCGGCGTGGCCAAGCTGGCCGACGAGGACTGGGAAAACAACTGGAAGCAGTACTACAAGCCGATCCCCATCGGGGAAAAGCTCCTGATCCTGCCGGAGTGGATGCAACAGCAGGACACAGGCGGGCGCATCCCCGTCATTCTGGACCCCGGCATGATCTTCGGCACCGGCGCACACGCCTCGACGCAGATGTGCCTGGCCGAACTGGAAACCCACGTACACGGCGGCGAGCGCGTCGTTGATCTCGGCAGCGGCAGCGGCATCCTGTCCATTGCCGCGCTGCGCCTCGGCGCGGTACATGCAACCGGTGTGGATATCGACCCGAAGGCCGAGGACATTGCCCGCGCAAACGCCGCCATGAACGGCCTCGGCTCCGACCGCTTTACCGCTGTGACCGGCGATGTGATCAGCGACTGGGGTATGATGAAGCGGCTTTCAGCAGGCGGCTATGATCTTGTGCTGGCAAATATTGTCGCGGATGTGATTATCCCGCTCTCCCCTGTCGCGGCGCAGCTGCTGCGGCCGGGCGCGGTGTTTATCTGCTCCGGAATTCTGGATGTGCGGGAAGACGAGGTCGCCGCCGCGATTGAGCGCGCCGGGATGCGGATCATACACCGCCGCGAGGGCGGCGACTGGCGGCAGCTGACAGCTGTGCTGCGCTAAGGGGGGCTTCCGTTGCGACTTTTCAGCTATCGGAACCGCCGCCGTCTGCGCGGCGCCCTGCTGCTTCTGCTGGCGCTGTGTCTGCTTGCAGCCGTGCTTTTGATACTCCGCTTCAAATATCTGGAGCGACATCTCGTATACACACAAAAGGGCGCTTATTTCTCCTACGAAGCGCCTTCACTGCAGGAGACTGCTCCTGAGGAATCCGAACCGGAGGCGCCCATCCCGGTGCAGATCGTCTATGTCTCACCCGAGGAGGCGCTTGCGCCCGCGCTCCGGCAGGTGACGGGCGTCTATATCAGCTGTGCAGATCTGTCCGATATGGACGCCGTGCGCGGCGCGCTGGAAACGGTACTTGCGGAGCCTGGGCCGCACGCCGTCCTGTTGGAGCTCAAAAGCGGCGCAGGGCGCTACTATTACCACTCCGCACTCGGCGAGTCGGCAAACGTCGATCTGACGGCCATTGAGGGGCTGATCCGCTCACTCAAGGAGAACCCGGACGTCTATCTCATGGCCTCGGTGCCCGCCTTCAGCGATTCGGCCTTTGCGCTTGCCAACCAGACCGAGGGCCTGCCGATCTCAGGCGGCGCGCTTTGGATGGACTACGACGCAAACTACTGGCTCGATCCTGCAAGCGAGCTGGTGCGCACCCACCTCGTCTCCGAGGCGCAGGAGCTGGCTGCACTGGGCTTTTCCGAGATTATCTTCACAGGCTTTCAGTTCCCGGACAGCCAGAATATCGTCTATAACAGTGAGGCCGACCGCTCTGCGCTGGTGAGCGAAACGGCGCAGGCCGTCTGTGACGCAATGGCCGGCACGGAGATCTCCCTGAGCTTTCAGACGGAGGATCCTGCTTTTGTCCTGCCGGAGGCCGCCGCGCGGATCGCGCTGGACGGGATCGACGGTGCAAGCGCCGCCATGCAGGCATCACAGTATACGGAAGATCCTGTGCGTGTGCTGTTCTTCACAGACTCACATGACACCCGCTTCACTGCTTACAGCGTCCTGCGGCCGCTTCTGGAACGAGGTGAAGAATCTTGAAGGGAAAGGCATTTATCATTGGATTCTTTGTCTTCTGCATCGCGGTGATAGCCGCCTGCGTGATTGCGGCAATCCACTACTTCGGCTGATCTGAAAAACGCACCCGGCGGATATTCCGCCGGGTGCGTGCTGTTATTTCCTGTCCTTTTTATTCCGCGTCCGAATCCTCCGCAAACGGCAGCTCCTTCAGCACAACGTTTTTGATAAAGTCAAACGTCTCCTTCTCGCTGCGGTCGCGCAGCATTGTCAGAAGGAACACCGTCTTCCGCAGCGTCTCCGGGTGGACGCTGTCGCCCTCGCGCGAGCGCAGGAGATATTCCAGCGCGTCGCCGTCCCGGTAGTTCTTGCCGTGGTAGATTTTGCAGGCTGCAATCCGGTCCATGATCATTTCAACCAGGAACTTTGTCGGCATCGGTACCGGCACATACTTGTGCAGGTTCAGATCGATATCCGTCCAGTATTCAAAGTGGTGACGGTTCCGCCCCTTGTGGTGCATCCACGCAAGCGAATAGCCGTGCTCCAGACGTTCCTCCACGTTGGGGCTGTGCGTCCCTGTAAAATACCGCGCGCCCATGCGGAACTCCGTCGGGCTGTATTTGCTCAGGTCATGCACCAACCCCCGCCAGTAGAGCCCCACACGAAAACAGCCCCGCATCACCTCATGCCGGTGCCGTGTAATCGTCAGACAATGCCGCCATGCCTTTCCCATTTGCCTTCCCTCCTGTTTCTTTAGTATAGCACAGTGCGGCACCCGGTGCAAGCGCGGCCTGTCGCCGCCGTTTTTTTTCGGTCCCCGCTTTTATACTGTGCAGTTTTCCGGTGTCAAAGCAGAAAATGCGGCATTGCAAGAGCCGGGTTTTCCCGGCATCAATTTGCAGAGAATAATTCACAAATTTTAAGTATCACTTTTGAATAAGTTTCCATCAATCCCGTGACCAGTCGCGCCTTTCCACCGCTGAAGGAAGTATTCCGCGCATACGGCAAAATGGCCGGCGCCAAAGCAAAGGGCGGCCGCGGCGTGTTCTGGGGCGACGTTGGAAGCTCCCTGACCTCCGCCGGAATCGGCTTCGCGCTTGGCTTTGTGATCGGCGTCCCGGTCGCGTTCCTGATGGCCTGGTACCGTCCCATCCGGTATATCATTGAACCGTGGATTCAGTTTATCCGCAACATCCCGCCGCTGGCCTATGTGCCGCTGGTTGTCATCGCCGCAGGCGTCGGCCGTGCGCCGCAGATTATCGTCATCTGCCTTGCAACCTTCCTGACCATCACAATTACGGTTTTCCAAGGTGTCATCAACGTCGACGAAACGCTTATCAAGGCTGCGCGTGTTCTGGGGGCAAACGACGCCGTGCTTTTCATCAAGGTCATTTTCCCCGCCACGATGCCTTGGGAGGAAGAACGCAAGACCTGCTTCTTCATCACGCACGATGTGGAAGAGGCCATTCTGCTCGCCTCCCGCGTCGTCATCATGAGCGCAAGGCCCGGCCGGATCAAAGAGGTGATCGACATCGACATCCCCTATCCCAGAGATCAGGAGACCAAAATGCTCCCCAGATTCACAGAGCTCAAAAACCATACCTGAGGCATGGTCTATCAGGAATATCTGGAAGTTCAAAAGTGAACCATCGCTGGGGGTGCCGTCGCATCCCCCGCCGTTTTTTCAGAAAGGCGGAGCGCTATGCGTCACGACTATTACGCTTATACAAAAGGCCAACTGCTCGCCGCGCCGAAAATCCCCATGGAGGTCATGGCGGACAAGCCCACGGTTTTTCATGCCATCGCACGCGAAATGTTTTTGCCCGCGGAAAACAGGTCAAATAGGCACCGGCCACAAAAAAACACGCCGCCCGGGAATGCGGGCGGCGTGTTCTGCCGTCTATCCATCCAGCGCCTTGCGCAGCTTTTGCAGCGCCCGCTTTTCAATTCTGGAAACATACGACCTGCTGATGCCGCAGCGCTCTGCCGTCTGCTGCTGTGTCATGGGTTCCTGCCCGGTTAGGCCATAGCGCAGCGTCAGCACCTGCCGTTCCTGCTCACGCAGGCAGCGATCCATCAGGCCGCGCAGCTGGCCCTGCAGTTCGCGGGTGGCGTAGTCCTCATACAGATCCTCATCTGAGCAGATCACGTCCATCAAAGACAGCGCCGTGCCGTCCCCGCCCGTCTCCAAAACCTCAGAGAGTGAGACGTCCGACGCGGACTTCCGCTGGCTGCGAAAGTGCATCAGGATCTCGTTTTCCACACATCTTGCCGCATAGGTCGCGAGCCGTGCGCCCTTGCTGGCGTCGAAGCTCTCAATCGCCTTGATCAGCCCGATCGTGCCGATTGAGATCAGGTCCTCCTGATCGGCGGACTGCGCATAGTATTTTTTCATAATGTGCGCAACCAAACGCAGATTCCGCTCAATCAGAATATTGCGCGCCGCCAGATCGCCCTGTGCGGCCAGCGCCAGATAGCGGCGCTCCTCCTCCTCCCCCAGCGGTTTTGGAAACGATCCGCTCCCGCTCACGCGAAGCGACAACAGCAGCAGTAAGAATCCGAGCATCCGCCCACCTCCCCGCAAAGTCTATGTATCTGCGGCAAGTCCGGATGCACATTTCCTCTTGCTTCACAAACAGGAGCCTGCGCCGTGTGACGCAGGCTCCTTGTCTGTTTCACTCTTTTCTGCGGGCTTTGAAGTTGTTTGCTGTTTCCACGACTCAGACGCGAAGTCCTCACTGATGGTGAAGCCGTGCGCGGTAGTCGCCTCGGCAATCTGGTACCATGCCCAGTGCGCATACGTCACATCCGGGAAGGCACGGCCTGCGCCGCTGTCAATCGCCTCGCGGTCACACAGGCGGCCGAGCATCCGGTTCGTGATCGTCGCGGCCTGCGCGCGGGTGATATCGTCGTCCGGCCCGAAGCGGTTGGCGCCGTAGCCGTCAATCCACCCGAAGGACGCCGCCACGTTGATATACTCGTAGGCCCAATGCGTCGGCGGCACGTCGACGAAGGTCGATTCCGCTGCGGTCGTCGTCTTGGCAAACCGCGTCGCAATCGCGCAGAACTCCGCACGGGTGATCGGACGATCCGGCGCAAACGCACCGTCACCGACACCCTTGATAACGCCCAGCGAAGTCAGCGTGTTCACAGCCTTCTCGTACCAGATATCTTCCGGCACATCCGTAAAGCTGGTGGTAATCGGGACATCCTTTTCGAGCAGCAGGTTGTAGAACATCTGCGCAACCTCCGCGCGGGTGATGCTCCGGTCAGGCCCGAACGTGCCGTCCGGGTAGCCGAACATAAAGGGATTGTGCTCTCTGGTGTTCAGCACCTCGGAGATCCCGGTGTCGTCCGGTGTGATCGGCTTCGGGTCCGGATCCGGCTTCGGATCCTCTCCGCCGCCGCCACCACCACCGCCGCCTCCGCCGGAGGTGCTGGTGAAGGTCGCGATAACGGTCTGATCTTGGCATCATATGTCACCACAAACGTTTTATTTGGCGTCCACTGGGCAATAAAGGTCACATCTCCAGTAACGGTATAAGCCGCGTGGTCGCCTTCATGCATATAGATCGTTTCGTCCGTGTCTCCATCGATCTTCCAGCCAGCGAACTCATAGCCGGTGCGGATAGGCGTTTCAGAGATAATCTGGTGAGATTCGTCCTTTTTCTCCAAGAACGCAGTTTTCAGGATAGCACTGTCGTCTCCACCGTTGGGGCGGTACAGCACCACAAAATATGTGTCCTTCAGGCTGTTGCTGAGCCAAACCGGATACAGATCCAGATCTTCGTATAGATTGATTTCTTCGCCGGCCTTGTACATACGGCCAAGGTCAATCCCCTCTGCAGTGTCGATGTTCTTCTCTGCAATGGTCGTCCATCCGAGGAAGGTGTAGTTTTCCTTGATCTGTGCATCTTTCAGTTTGACCGGTGTTCCCACATAGACAGATTCTTTCTCTTCAACGGAATCGCTAATGTGGTAGATTACCTCCACCTTGGCCTTCTCTTTCCAGATGGCGTAGAGGATAGTGTCTGCATTGATCTCGAAAGTCGCGCCCGCCTTGTACAGGGCTGTTGTATCAGTCTCTTTTGTGCTCCGCCGAGGAAATCATGTTTCTCTTCGGTCAAATCGCCCTGTCCCAAAACCGTAACGGTGTTGCCCTTTGCATACTTCAACACGTCACCAACCTGAGTTGTGCCGTTCATGTACGTCAGCGTCCACTGGGAGCTGCCAGAAATTTCGACAACCTCGCTCACCGTGTCCTTGTAGTTGCCGATGCCGGTAACAGTCACAGTGACATCCGCACCCGGGGTAACATTGCCGCTCTGAGAGACGGTGTAGTCCACACCCGCAATCAGCGTCTTGTCACCGTCCGTCACGGTAACCGTCAAGGCCGTGCCGTCGGCATTCTCCTTCACTTCCACCATCGCTTCTGTTATCTGCTTCGGCTCGATCACGAAGACGGTTGTAGCGGTCTTGCCGGCATAGGCCGTGCCATCTATACCTGTCACCGTCACAGTGTAGGTTCCGGCGGTCAGGGGGTTGCCGGTTCCATCCAGTGCTGCGCCGGTTCCGGCCACGATTGCATAAGATACAGCGTAATTGTTTGCCTCCAGCGCATCTCCACCGCTCAAAACCGTTAAGTCAGGCTCCAACGCGCTGCCTGTATAGGTTTTGCTTTCCGGAGTATTTACCGTAAAGTTGGTAGACTGGAAGGTCACAATAACGGCCATATCCTCTGTGATCTTCTGCAAGGTCAATGTATTACCAGTAACTGTTGTTGCCGTTCCATTCACTTGCACAACTCCGAGGGTATAACCGGAAGACGGTTCAAAGGTGATGATAGATTCATCATCCCCTGTTCCGGTTGTATACTTTGCCTCCACTACATAAGTACCGACATCTGTTGCAGTAAAGGTTGCTCCTGATACCGGAAAACTTTTGCTCCCCTTTTCGGTGTACTGTGTAAATGTAAAGTTAGCTTGGGCAGTCACATCCTCTTCGCTCTTTTTCGCCATCAGCGTCACAACATGTCCGACAGGTTCATATATTACCTCCTGCGGATTCGCAGTCACGAATAAGTACGTGCCCTTTTTGACAACTTGGAATGGCAGTTTAATCTCTTTGCGATAGTTTCCGTTTTCTGTTGCAATGACCACTGCATAATAGTTTCCAACGTCAGCATCTGTAATTTTCTTGCTCGTGTCGGTGACTTCTGTGTCGTGAGCGCCGTCCGTGCCAACTTTATAATACTTGACCGAAAAGTCTGTATTTTGTTGTAGTTGCTGATTCTCCCCATCCGCATCATACGGGTGCACCACGATGGTATACAGGCCCTCTGCGCACGGCCAGCCAGCGTCGTTCACCTTGGCGTTGCTGTCGGCGGGAACAAACTGGTAGGTCACCTCGTTCGGATCGAGCACATTGCCGTAGACGTCCTTGATGGAGATCTGGCTGCTACCGTTCACGACTTTCTTGATAGCGTCAATGACACCAGCCTGATTTTCAGGGTCCGAGACAACGATATGATTCGTCATGTCCGTGTTCAGGCCGTTGGTGTACGGGGTGATCTCGAAGACATAGCCCTTCCAGCCGGACAGGCCGGTGTAGTTGACGCTGTACGGCGTGCCGATCTTGATGGCGGCAAACTCCACCGAGTAGACGCCCACGTCCTGTCCGTCGATCTTTCTGACGTGGTCTTCCGCCCATTCCTTCCGTTTCGCGGCGATCTCTTCATCAGTTCATCAGTCATGTTTTCGGTCTTATTGAACATGTCGATACCATACCACGCGCCGGTGGCGGTATAGTAGATATCGTTGGCGTAGTAGTACGTGACTGTTCCTGTCGTGCCATCGTCTTTTGTGACCTCGACTGTACCTGCAAGCTGCATCGTTGTCGTATAAGAAGGGTCGCTTTTCGTCACCAGCTTCCGATAGTAGTTTTGCAGATCGTCGCCGCTGGTGAGGTTCATGCTGGTGTTGGTGTCCTGCACGCGGACGGTGGCCGCGCGGGAGGTCAGGTTCTGCTTTGCGCCCTCTGCACCGATGAACGTGGCCGAGCCGGGCGTCACGGAGATGATGCGCACGGAGGTGTCGGGCCTGTCTACCGGGCCATCCGCCAGCGGCTTCTCGTTGATCTTCAGCTTGCTGGAGCCGCTCAGAGAGGTGGCCTTCAGATCCGCCCGTTTTTCATCCTGCACCTTCCAGTAGCGGGAGTAGTTGGACGCATACTCATCGATGCCCGTAAACGAGCCGGAAAGATAGTAATACCGGTCGCTGGCCGGGAAGCGCGGGTTGGCGTCCGTGCCAGTGTAGACCGCGATGCCGTCTTGAATGGCGTAGGTGCCTTCTCCGTCTCTGCTGATCGAGCCGACCTGCACGCGGGCGGTGAGCAGGCGGTTCTTGACGCCGTCCGACACATGCGCCATGCTCACCGTGACGATGCCGCCGGCGGTGTTGTGTACAACATTGCCAAAGGCGTCGCGCAGCGTTGTGACAATGGACAGCGGATGGCCGGGATTGCCGTAAGCGTTAAAATCATCTCCCGTATTTCGGTTGTTATAGCCGTAGTTCCGCTCATAGACGTAGTATACAGGATAGTAGGGGCTGCTCTCAAGAGGCGTGCCGTCCGTCTTGAACTGCGTATACTCCTTGTCTTCACCTGTCACCGCGTCTGCGGGCCGTTCCGTTCGAATATTCGGATCTCCGCCCACTTCCGGATGGCTCTGGCAGACCAGCTGCGGGATCAAGTCCTGCACGCGCGGGTAGAGATAGCCCGTTGTGGTGATGAACCAGAACGGCGCGTCGTTTACTTGATCTGTCTCACCAGCGGTTACTGCGTCCGCCAACACAAAGTTCGTGCGCACGGCGTGGCCGTTGGTGGATTCCCGGGCAGCCTCGTTCATAGAATATAGGAGCACCTGACGCTCTGTAGTGGTGGTGCCCTCCACAATCTGTCCATCTGCGCCCTTTTTCGTTCTGCTGGTCACAAGCTTTGCCAGATCAACATAGAGCGTCGCTGCCGGGGACTTCGTGTTCTCGTCGTACTCCGTCCACTCGGCCAGATCGGGAATCAGGACATGGGTGTTATCCCCTTCCAGCAAGACCTTGCCCGCGTGGCTGTCGTGGTCGATGGAGAGTGCACCATGGATATCTTCTGTCCCCTTTTTATCCCGTACAATCACACTATAGGTAGCCTTCTCCGCCGTCAAGGTGGCGTTCTTAAGCGCCAGCTCTCCGCCGGGCTGGATGTCAAACTGGCAGGTATCTGTGCTATCGGTTTCACCAACATGGCTGATTACCGTACCGTTTTTCAGGGTGAGACTGTAGTTGCTCAGTTCCTTTCTCCCAACGCCGGCCAGATCGAGCGTGAAGCTGTTCAGGTCAAAAGACACGTTGATGGATTGATTGAGCGTATTCTGCGCCTTTGCTCCCGCATCTGCCGAACCATAGTAGTACACAGTATTGTCATTTGCGTTCGCCTTGAGCGGCGTGATGACAGCGGTGTCCCAGGTGGTGGTACCAGCATTCACCAGATTTGTCATCCGTGTATAGGCCTGATACATGTTGTCGTAGTACTCGGTGAGCGTGGCAGGATTCTCGCCAACTCCGGTCATTTTCAGCTCGACCATGGGCTCGGCAAAATCCGCAACAACAAGGATGCTCTTGTCTTTGCTGGTGTAGGTAATCGTACCGCTATCACTCAAATTGAGAATGCCGTGAAGGTATGCTTTGCTTGCATTTTCCACTGGCTGACCTTGGCTATCATAGAACTATAGTTTCTCAATTATGCTGGATGGATGGGGTTCTCCATTCGCAAGATCAATCTGCTTCATAACCGCCACAGCAGACAGGCCGTAGTAGACGCCATAGGCGTTATATCTTGTCTCGCCTACCACAGAATAGTCGTTGCCCTCGATCCGCTCGTAGATCTTCAGATCGTTCAGGATTCCCTTTTTGTGTCCTGCATCGTCCAACACATCGTTAATATCAAGCGAAATAACCGTATTGGCCGCAAAGGTGTAAGTCTTTGTCGTACTGTTCTGGGTCAGATTTTCGCCAACCAGCGTCACATTTCCGATCTCTGACGTCTTCTTTATTGGCTGATTGTCCTCATCAATGCCGGGCATTTCATTGATGACAACGCCGGTGTAGCCCGTGTCCATGTAAACAGCAAGCAAATGCACATTGCCAGTCGGGACAAAGGAATCACCCGGGCGGTATGGCAGCGCTTTTTCTGGCGAATCAACTTTTCCCCCTTCCAAATCCAGATAATGCCCATCTGCATCCACCAATGCCCAGTAGTTCAGCGCTTTACCCACCTCGGCTGTAAACTCGTCAGACGTGGCCTGGAAATTTACAACTGTATATAACTCATTGGGGCGCACTGCAAACGCTTTCACATGTGCCTCCAATGTCTGCCCTTCTTTATCTGCTTCCTCCGGAAAGCGGTCATGATAGGTGATTGTATAGTAATTCAGTTCAATCACTGCTGTTTGTATATTATTCTGCACCTCCCGCGCCATGGGGATCCCCTGATAATGGGTTGTCCTCTCCTGATTCCGGGTCAGCAGGGCATTATACTGGGTATCGGCCTTCTCGTCATCCATCTTGATGATATCCGTGCCGAGGGCGGTGAGTCTGGAATTGAAGGTCAGCTTGTCCTCGGTGTTCTGGTTCGAGGCTGTGTAGTCAGAACCAAGGGTTGCTACGTGGCCCATTTCCAGATAAATGCGGTCGTTGGCACTGGCGGACGCGCCTGCATTCAGGGTCAGGTCGCCGCGGTTGTAGACGCCGGTGCCGAAGCCCTCGGTCGCGTCCTGCTCCCCCTTGGTCAGGTGGTTGTTGTTGATTCGGGCATTTGAAAGAATGAGGTTGCCGAAGGTGTCCGCTGCGCCGTCTGTTCCGATCGCGTTTTGAATCGCCTGTTTGCGATCTTCATCTGAAATCGTATCCGGATTTTCAATGACCACTTTCGGGTCTTGGAGATCCTTTGTCATTGCGCCATTCTTTGTTTTCTCGCAGTCGATATACGCACCGCCGCCGTAGGTGGCGGTGTTGTCTTGCAAGTTGGCGTTTTGCAGCGTCACTTCAGAATACGCGCCGACGTACAGGCCGCCGCCGTATCTGGCTGTGTTGCTGTCCACGTGGCTGGAAATGGTAACCTTGGTGGCAGCCGTGCTTGTCCCGAGTGCCGCGAGGCCGCCGCCGATTTCGGCGGTGTTGTTCGTCAGGGTCACGTTGGCCGAGACGTCCACATATTGCTTCCGGCGAAGATGCCGCCGCCCATGCTCTGCGTCTGCCCGTCTGTCTTGCCGGCGGCGTTATAAGTAATTACCGTTCTGTCAGTATTGCTGAAGGACATACTGCCCCCACTGACAACCGCAATGCCGCCGCCGTTCTGCTGCGCCCAGTTTTCGGTGATAGTGACCGCACCGAGCGCAGCTGTGCCGCCCTCGCGCAGGAAGACGCCGCCGCCGTAGCCGGCGTGCACCTCATTCTCCTTCGGTTTATAACTCTCCGCCGGGTCACCTTCTGTGTAGCCGTTGATCGTGAAGTCGTATTTTGCATCGCCTGTCTCCACGCCGTTGCCCTTGAGGGCGGCGTTGCCGGAGATCGTGCCGCCATTCAGTGCAAGGCTGCCGCCGACACCAGCCAGCGCGCCCCATTCGCCCCGGTTGTCCGAGACAGTGCCGCCGGACATGGTGAAGTTACCGGCAGCGCTGCCACTCGCACCTGCGGCATAGACCGCGCCCGCGCCGTCGTAGTACTTCGGCTGGCCGGGATAGAGCAGGTCACCTGTACCCGAATCTGCCTTTGCCGATCCGTCCGTGTTTTTTTCCGTAAAACGCGGCATGGCGCCGGTGTTATTTTTGAGCGCGCCGCCGGACATGTTGAATTTGCCGTTTTCCGCGATGTACACCGCGCCCGCGTTCGGGCTGACGCCGCTGGTGATGGTGGAACCGTCCATCATCTCAAACGTGCCCGCGCTGTAGACTGTACCGGAGGTAGTGCGCGAGTAGTTCGTATGATTGGTCAGCGTGATGCCGCTGTGCAGCACCGCCGAGCTGCCCGCGCCGATGTGGAGCATCGGGCCGTCGAGCGGATAGGGGTAGTTGCCGTCGAACGTCAGCGAGCCATAGCCGACGCCCACTTCAGCTGCCTGACCGAAGTCGAGACGGCCGGGATTCCCGCCCTCATTTCTGACAATGATCGCGCCAAGGGTATCGTCCCTTATAACCTGATTCTCCCCTTCCTTCACCTCATAGTTCAGCTTCAGCGCGCTGGACAGGGTGACGGTGTAGTCGTTGCGGACGTTGTAGGAGTAAGTGCCTGTATCGGAGGTGTCAAGAAGGTAGATACCCTTCATATCGTCCGATATCGGTTCGCTTACTATTACACCAGCTTTATTCATAGTATTCTACGGTATCTCCTGCACTGTCCTTCTTCTTCTCCCCATAGCGCAGGAAGTTGCCGGTCATGACATAGTAAGAAATTGTACTATCGCCTGATGTAAATTCCTGCTCATCCAACCTGCATGTCCCGGAAGTGCCTGCCGCTATGCCTGCCGAGCTGGTGCTCTCTGCGAGGAGGGTCAGGTGCTTGCCGTTGACGATGGCGGATTTCTGCATCGTCGCGTTATAGAAGATGTAAAGGGTATCGTTATTTTCCGCCTCGTCGAACGCATCCGCAAGGCTGTCGTAGATGCGGTAGTATTTTTTTGCAACACCGTCCTGCGTAATCGTCACCGGCGTGCCGTTGCGCACCCAGTACTGCTTGACGTCCGCATATTGCTGCAACTCGAGAACGCGGGGATTAGAACCCCCATTGCTGCCATTGGCTTTCAGATACCATGTCGTGCTGTCGATGGCAAATTTGTTTTCCTGAATGTCGAGCGGCTTATTGGCGTCACCGGAGTCAAACGAGATGATATCTCGGCCAGCGCTAGCATTATCATACGGTCCCACATTTGTTCCCGTCCAGAAACTGTCTGCAAACTCAAAAATCGCAACTGTGCCGTGGCTGTTCAAATTACCGGTAACTTTGACCGGAACCTGATCCGTACAGACATTCTCAAAGAACATCGTGTTATTCGTGTCAATCCGCGCATTGCCGGACATATTGAGCAGGCTATGGCGGTTCCAATCAGACGTATTTTTAATGTACGCGCCGCCGCCGTTGCTATAGGCAGCGTTGTTGATCATCTCAAAATCGCCGGAAAGATTCACATCCGTGTTCGCGTTATTTTTATTTGTGCTTCCGTCTCCTTCCGCATAAACGGCAAGGCCGCCGCCGTAGAGCGCCTTGTTCTGGAGGATTGTGCCACCGGAAAGGTTCAGGTGCGCGCCTTTCCGATATGTCCCGCTGCCCGCGCAGATGCCGCCACCATAGCCACTGGAGTTCATTGTTTCCTGCGTTGTAGCCAGCGCTTCATTATAGGCAATCATACCGCCAGTCATGTTGACGTACGATACAGGATAGTTTACATTGGCACCATCATATGGTGCCTTATTATAGCTTGCTGCAATTGCTACGCCACCGCCAAAGGCAGCGGTATTATTTGTAATTGTACCACCATGGATGTTGACCGTGCCATTCCACGCGCATATGCCGCCACCATAGCCGCCTGCATAGTTATGGTGAATCTGGCCGTCATACAAGTCCAGCGTAGAGCCGCAGCGCACCATAATACCGCCGCCGTCCCCTGCATAGTCTTTGTAATATAGCCCTGCATGGTTGTAGATCACTTCACCGCCGTACATTTTCATAGTGGCCTGATCAAGCGCTACGCCACCGCCGTCTGCCTGACTTTCGGCTCTTCCGTAAGCCGTGTTGTTCCGAATACTTCCGCCAAACATCCGGAGCCCTGTATTTGCCGCATTGCCAGGATTATCGTCTGTCCAAATTCTGGTCTTACTACCCAAATAAACCGCGCCAATTCCCAAATCATCTTCATGCAGTTTTGTAGCGCAACAATTAATCATACCACCATAAATATTAATCGTTGAGTCAGCGAGGCTTTCAACAGCGCTTCCATAATTATTACTTTTGTCATTTCTTTGCAGCGTAACTCCACCCCAGAGGTTCAAAGAGCCGCTGTTCGTAACCAGCGAGGACGTAGAAACAATTCCACCATTGGTATAGCAATACTGCTTTCCATTAGTCTCATCATAAAATACGATTGTTTTATTTTCATCAAGCATTGCTTTTCCCGGTATATACTCAGCCACTTTTTCCCACTCCGCGCCGCCGTCGATGATCAGATCGCCGCCGATAGAATCTATCGTGTAGTCGCCAAGCTGGAACGCCTTTTCCTGTTTCTCTGCATCTGTTTTTTCATCATTTTCCGCACTGACCCACCAAGTCAGCGTACCGTTGCCGAGAATCAAATTGCCGCCTTTGGCAACATTAAACAGAGCAGCCCCTTTACCAGCACTGCTGTTTCCACGCTTTAGGGTGATCGTCTTGTCCTCTGCAACAGAAATATGTACTGTGCGGCCATCAACGATCGTGATGCCACTGTCCCAAGTCCACGCCTCTGAAGTCTCAGAGGACAGCACAATATCCACCACG
>CAZYZQ010000045.1:0-18262 GCA_964652075.1 uncultured Oscillospiraceae bacterium | reverse complement strand
CGGCATTGAAATCATTATGATGAACGCGTTGATACACTCGGAAGCAGCCTTCTCACACCAAATGGAAGCCGGTGAAGCACAAGGAATCTTATTTGGAAATTGCATTCGTCAGGATCTGATTGCAAACCTGCACTCCCGTTATCCTGTGCTGCAATGCGGTCGATATACCGATTTACCGGGTGGATACTATGTCAGCGTTGATTTTGCATATGATGCCAAACGAATTACACAGGCTGTTTTAGAGAGTGGAAAACGTCACCCTATCTTTATCCCGGCAGACAACCGCAATCATACATACTCTTCTCTTGCAGAAGATGGGTATCGCACTGCTGTTTTGGAAGCGCATACGGATGCTTTGATCGTTCCTCTTCTGGAGGATTGCTATGCGCAGGTTGTCAACTACGAGGAATTATCAAAACAGTTGGAAACACTTTTCCAGCGTCATTCTTCCTGCGATGCCCTGCTATTTGTCCACGAAGCCAGTGCCATCACCTGTATGCAGGTCTTGCAGCGGCAGGGTATCAAAATTCCGGAAGAGATTGCCATTGCAGTGGTTGGCAGCTGCTCTATGCCTTGGAGCACTTACCCATTCCTTTCTGCGCCAAAACAATTGCTGACCGATGTAGGATATGCTGCAATGCAAGCGTTAAATCAGTTGTCCTGTGGAGAAGAAATTGTGCATCTGGCCCTCCATCCCAGTGAAATTTTCTTACGCGGCTCTACGCATCCTGATCTCTTTCCTTTTTCGCAAACTGCCTTATAGCAAAGTTCAAGTCATTTTTGCATTTTGCAAAATATGACTTGACTTTTTTTGTTTTCTGGAGTAGTCTGTATGTATCGAACATCTTGTTGTTCGATATTGAGACAATACATATGGCAGGAGGAACAAATCATGGCAGAGATCACTTCTCAGTTTTCGCCCTATCACGCAAACGGCTCCCTTTTGCCCCGTAAAAAGGACAGCCAACAGTGGTTGCTGGACTACATCATCAAGACCACTGGACGCACGCACGCTTTTGAAATTGACGGTCGTTTTATTCCGGAGGGTGTTTCAAATCACGAACAAATCCCCGCTGCCTGTTACCGCAAAGCAAACGGTATGGAGCGGATTGCACGCCTTGCAGAAGAACATGGGGATCTCTTGACCGCACGCGATATCTACCATGCATGTGCCGGGATCTACCATACAGGGCAGCATGCGATTTTCACAGATCGAAATCCGGATAAGCGCGTAATCCACGACCGTCTTGAGGGCTGCTATGATCGGATCTGTGCAATTAACGACTATCCATTAGAGCGCGTTGAAATTCCATGGAATGGAACATCCATTCAGGGCCTGTTCCATATGATTCCCGGCCGTCCAAAAGCTCCCACCTGTATTTTCCTTCCCGGTATGGATATGTGCAAGGAAACTGCAATTGATCCTGCCAACAACCCCTTTATCAAGCGTGGCTTCCATGTATTGGTAATTGACGGTCCGGGGCAGGGCATCAGCAATCTGCGCGGCATAAAGGTGACACACGACAATTATGAGCAAGCCGCCAGCGCCTGCGTCAGTTGGCTCTGCAAACGCCCCGAGGTTGACGCGGATAAAATCGTATCTGTTGGCTTCTCCATGGGTACTTTCTGGAATATGCGCTTGTTCGCCACTGATAAACGGATCAAGGCCTCCGGTGGCCTTGCTGCCTGCTATTGTACAAAAGATCATCCATTTTCCATCCAGATGGAAGCGGGCGGATTGCGCACAAAGCAGGTATTTATGTACATGACCGGCATCGAAGATGAGGTGGAATTCGATCGTTTTACCTCCGTCTGGCACCACGAGGATCACGCGGCACAAATTGACCGTCCTTTTTTGGTTGCAACCGGTGAATTCGACCCGGTCACTCCGTTGGAAAACACAAAAAAGTTGTTCAATCTGATTCCTGGCCCGAAAGAGTTGTGGCTTTTCCAGGATGGCTATCACAGCGGTGTACGGGAGAATATTCCAAATCTGGGGAATGTCCCTCCCACCTATTTTTTGATTGACTGGCTGAAAAAAGCATTGAGCGGAGCCATTACATCGGAGCATTGTGTCATGCGCTATATTCCCAAGACTCCCGGTTACGGTTGTTATGGGCATGTCGTTCCTGACCTTGAGCTGGCAACACGTTATCCATTGGGGCTGTAACCCTCAACAGTACAAGGTGCCGCTTCCGTATGGAAGCGGCACCTCAGCTTGTCAAAGAACTTCCATTTTCGTCAAGCGAAAACGGGGGCTTTGTGATAAATTGGGATGAATATGGCCACGAGTATTGCGCCAACGACATGACGTATGGAAAGCGCTTTGACAGGCGGAAGGCACAGGCTTCCAAACGGCGGCCTGTGCCTTTTTCTTACCCCTCCAGATATCTGCGCAGCATTTCCTGATGGCGGCGGACTTCTTCGATTTCGTCTGCGTTTTCCTCGCAGCCCATGTCGTGGAAGTAGCGCTGGCCCTCGTACTCGGTGGCGATATAGCCGTCGTAGCCGGAGCGTTTAATCACGTCCATGAACGCCGGATAGTCCACAGCCGGTTCCGTATAGTCCTCCGTCATCTTCCAGCACTTGCCGTGGATGTGGAAGATCTTATCCGTGTTTTCCAGCAGGTAATTCGGATCGTCGTTGATTGCAAAGTAGACGCGCTTATACAGCGCCAGATCCAGCTCATTGGGGTTCATGGCGCGCAGCTTTTCAAAGACCTCCGTCTGCGGCGCACCCTCCTCGTAGCTGTGGCAAAGGAAGTCCGCAATCTCGCGGTGCGCACCGCCGCGGATAAACTTGTCCACGATAACCTGCGACTGGCTGCGGACATAGATGCCCGTATCCGGCACAATGCCGAGATGCTTCGTGTTTTTCCGGTCGGCCAGCTCAAACAGCCCCTGCACGTAGTCGCCCTTGAGCGAATACGGCGAATGAACCTCTACGGCAAATTTAACGTCATAATCCTCCGCAATCGGAATCATCTGCTCCACAATCCGCAGCGGTGTGATAATCATGGCGCGCACAAGCGGGAATCCGAGCTTTTTTGCAAAGCGGATGTCCTGCTCATACTGCTTGATCTGCTCCTTCTCCGTCAGAATGCGGTTCCAGTAGAGCTTATAGTCATAGAAGATATCGCAGCAGACAGGCTTTGTGTGGTATGTTTCCATCCAGCCGTTCCAGCGGTCGATAAACGCCGGGGACGGGTCCAGATACTCGTCGGCGCAGTTCTGCTCCGGGATCAGCTCGATGCCCTCGGCGCCGGTCTTTGCCGCCTCGGCGATGCAGCCCTCCAGATCCAGCTTCCCCAGATAGAAATTCTCCTGATAGCTGTACAGCGATACAGCGCGTTTGATTGCCATGGCACAGTTCCTCCTTTCAGATGTTACAGTTATGCCTCCACCTTGAGCGGCTTGGATACGACGGCGCTGAAGCCGACCGGCTGGTAGGAGATGCGCAAATAGACGCCGACCTCCACCGTCCGGTAGCCGTTATTCATGGAGTAGCCCAGCCCCGCCGGCTCCAGAACGGTCAGCGTGGCCTTTTCGCCGAAATCCCAGTAGGCGTCTGGCATCGTGCGCATTTCGTCCATCGTGAACGTGCCGTTGTGGGTTGTAAAGCGGAACTGCGACGGGTCGTACTCCTTGCCATCCACCTTGAGCGTGATCCGGTCGATCAGCGACAGGCGCGGCCCGCGGTAATACGGCGCGCGGATTTTCAGCTGGAAGCCGATGGCCGGGCCGTTGGGGTTCTGCGGATCATAGATGTTCCGGAACCCCTCGTCGCAGAGCACGTACTTTTCAAACAGTGAATTTGTCATGCTGGTTTCCTCCTTGTTCTCATCACTTCACCGCCGCGCGCACTCAGTCAAGGCACTGCGCGCGGAAATGCATGGCCAGAATATCAAATAGCATATAGATCAAATACTGATCCAGCTTGGAGCCGCTCGCCCGGGTTGCGAAAAAGGCGTCCGCATATTTTGCATAGGTGTTTGTATTTCCGCGGGAGACGATAATCGTCTTTGCCCCCAACGCGCGGAGGCGCTCGAGATTACTCTTGCCGCGCGCGGTGGGAAACAGCGTGGCGATAACCAGCACGCCCTCGCCCAGCGACGATACCGTGTCAATCAGCTCGTCAAAGCTCGGCAGGTGCCAGGACGCCTTTCCGCTCAGTGCAAGATCCACCTGCAGCTCCGTAAAGCGCAGATCCTGCAGGGAGTAGAAGAGCACTGTTTTTGCCTCCAGCATCAGCTTGACCGCCTTCTCCACCGCCTCCTGCGACAGGCTGGCGCGCAGGCCGTCGACGCAGCCCTTCACCAGGGAAAAATATGTCTCGTTCAGATCCTCCGAGTTGGCCGCGGCTTCCGCCGGGATCCGCAGATTCAGCGTCGGGGAGCTGGTCAAATCGGACGCAATCCGGTATTTGAAGGTTGTAAAGTTTTCGAATTTCAGCCGTTTGACGAAGCGGCTGATCGCCGTCACGGAGCAGAAGCACAGATCTGCCACCTCCTGAATCGACAGGTGCGGAATCTCGCTCAGGTGCGACAGCAGCTGCATGGCGACATCGTGCTCCAATTCGCCGGGGTTATAGCGGTTTGTCGCCCAGATCAGCTGTGTAATGGAATCCGTCCAAAAATCGACGTACATTGTCGTTGCCCTCCAATCAGATTATCGGCGGCGCCGCCGCCTGTCCTCATCATATCACAGGAACCAAGCCCGGGCAAACATATTTTTGTTCGGCTCTCAGGCGGCATGTCCGGCGTGACGCGCCGCCTGCCTGCTTCTGCGCAGTCCCAGACGGATAAAGTAAATGAGGAAGCTGAGCGCCAGCCATCCGATGTAGCTGAGGAAGGTGTTGCTGTAGCCCACCAGATCAACAACGTAGCCCGCCAGCGTCGCGCCGATAAAGCCGCCCGCGTCGTTGATGACGAAGTAGGTCGCGCTGGCCGTCCCGCGGTCGGCCGGATCGTCGCATTTCAGCGCGTCCGCCTGATAGACAGACCAACCGCCGCCGTAGCCGATGGTCAGCAGGATTGCGGAGACAAGGAAGAGCGCAAACGACGTTGTCAGCGCAAGCAGCACAATGCCCCCTGCAAAGACGCAGGTCGTAAACAGCACAACCGGCGTCAGGCCGAAGCGGTCGTAGACTTTTCCCATGGCCGGCCGGACAATCAGCGACCCTGCCGCGTAGACCGTGTAAAACAGCCCGACCTGCGCCCAGTTCCGGCTCTGGCCGTAGACGATGATAAAGGCCGAGATCGAACCGTAGGTGATCTGAAGAAAGAAGTTCAGGAACGAGGACGGCAGCGCGGACGGCAGAAACAGGCTCCGAAGCCCCCGGCGTTCGCCCTGCGACGCCTTGCGCCGCACCGGCGCTTCGGTCTTCGGGAAAAAGCAGACGAGCGCAATGGAGCAGGCCGTAAACAGGCACGAACTCAAGAACAGCGCCTGCACGCCGAGCTTTTCATAGATCATCAGCGACAGCTGGGGCGCAACGCCAAGGCCGATCATATTGCCAAACCCGAACACGCCCATGCCGCTCCCCATGTGCTCGGGCGGCACGGCGTTGCCCGCCATGGTGATGATCGTGGTATAGCTGATGCCGTAAAAGAAGCCGTGGCAGATCCGGATCACGAGCACCGCCCCGAAGCTGTGCAGCCCCAGATAGGCCGCCAGCACCAGCAGTTCGCCCGCAAGCGCCGCCAGCAGGATCTTTTTGTGGGAGAACCGTTTGAGAAGCTTTCCCGCAATGGGCCTTGAGAAGAGCGAAGCGATGGAGATCGCGCCGGTCAGAAATCCCACCAGCGAGGACGCGATCATCAGATCGTTCTTCGCATACGTTGTCATCATGGTCCGGATACTGAGAAAGCTCAGGTTCTCTGTCAAAGACACAATCAGGAGTAACACAAACCCCCTTGTCCATAGCCGCTGTTTTTTCTGTCCCATCGGAATGCCTCCCGCCGTTTGAATTTGGATGGGCGCCGCCGCATCCCTGCTTTTAGTCTATCGGGAGAGCCTTTTTCTTGCAAGCACCGATGCGGCGCGCTGTTTTTGGAAATCTGAAATTGTTATCCGCTTTTCCGCCCACCCGAAAAAAAGCCAAACCATTATCAAAAACCGGAAACTGGATGCAGAAATTGGAAATGTATGCGCATTCCCGCCATTGCCAAGGCCCAACCGGCCATTCTATAATGAAAGTGCCGGTGGGATTCCGCCCAACGGCTGCACAAACAGAAAAGGAGGAAGACTATGTCCTACGAATATGTCATCAATGACAAGGCTGCCGTCTACGATCTGGTCAACACGGCCCGCTCGAACTGGGAACAGTATCTGATTGTGGATGACTCGCTGCGCAACTGGCAGAAGGACGGGAAGCCGTCAGGCTTCACGCTGGATATCCGCCTGTGCTGGTACCGCTCGTTTGCGCTGACGCTGATTGAGCGCATCGAGCTGATGGTCGACGGCCAGCTCATCCCGCGCGAGAACATCCGTTTTCAGGTGGAGGGCTCCGACCTGATTCTGCGCCTGGACGAGATTGACAGCCGCTATGCGGACACCTACTGGTACCTCAACAAATACGGTCATCTGATTATCGACTGGCCCGGCGGCCTTGCCCCCGGCGCGCACGAGGTTGAGGTGCTGCTGGAGGTCTTCGTCACCTACCACAGCTACCGCGACGCATCCTATATGAAAAAGATCCTGCGCATCCCCGCGGAAGGAGGTTCGGCAACATGAAACTTGGCGTCTCGCTTTACAGCTTTACCCGGGAGTTCTTCCACCGGGTCTATACGCTGGAGGACTGCCTGAAAAAGGCGTCCGAAATCGGCTATGAGGGCATTGAGATGCTCTCGAGCCAGATGGTGCCGGACTATCCCTTCCCGAAGGAGGACTTCTATGCGCAGTGGCACGACTGGATGGAGCAGTACCATCTGACGCCCGACTGTCTGAGTGTCTTCAACGAGTACATGGTGCTCAAGACGCGCAAGATGACCCGTGAAGAGCAGGCCGCGCAGCTGGTACGCGACGCGAAAATCGCCAGCCGCCTCGGGATGCCGGTCGTGCGGATTATGAATCTCTATACGCCGGATATCCTGGAGCTGGCTGTCCCGGCGGCGGAGGATCTCGGCGTCACCTATTCGCTGGAGGTCCACGGCCCGAACCAGCTTGACGGCCCGGTCACATGGGAATATATCAACAAGGCCATCTCCATGAACACGAAGGCGATCTCCATCTGCCCGGACATCTCCTGCTACCACCACGCCGTGCCGCCGCGCATGATCAAATACTACGTCGGCAAGGGCGCGCGCAACGATATTGCCGAGATGGCGCGCCTCGCCGTGCTGCAGGGCCGCACGCGGGAGCAGACCATGGCCGTGGCCGACGCCATGGGTGCCAGCAAGCTCGACGAGCTGATGGTGCGCAACTTCTTCCAGGGCTGTATGAGCGACTGGAACGCATGGTACAAGCTCGCGCCGTATATCACGCACATCCATGCGAAGGCCTACGACGTGCCGGACGGCAACACCGATTCCTGCACCGACTGCGCCCGCATTGCGAAAATTCTCAAAGAGATCGACTATCAGCACTTTGTCTGCACCGAATACGAAGCGTTCCAGTATGACCCGTGGTGGTTCGTCTCCGGCGACGAGCTGGCCCGTCAGGTGGAGATGTGGAACACGCTCTTCGAGCAGGCGTAACCGCCAGAACAGGAGGCAACAATATGGGAAAATCCATGGTCATCAACCGCGGCAACATTCAGAGCGACAACGACTTTGAAAAGGGCTTCGGCGTCTATCATCTGGTGTGCAAAGACACCTGCGGCTCGCAGAACATCTTCCTCGGGCACACCGTTCACAACCCCGGCTCCCGCAACCAGGAGCACGTCCACAACGGCTGCGAGGTGCAGTGGTACATCTCCTCCGGCCACAGCCTGCACTACTCCTGCACGGTCGATCACGAGGAGTATAAGGAGACCGAGTGCTTCCCCGGCACGGTCGGCTTCGTCGCCCCCGGCGAGATTCACGTGGGCATGAACCTGAATGCCGACCTCATCGGCGACTGCATCTTCTGCTACGCCGGAACAAACACCGTTGAGGGCGCGAAGACCGTCTTCTATCAGGACGCCGACGTCGTGGAGGAGTATATGCGCAAGCGCGGCAAAAAGCTGGAGGACGTGCTCTCTCTCGGCAAGGACTCGCTCGGCAAAATCGAAATCGACGAGAACGGCAACACCATTGTGAAGTGAGAACAGGAGGCTATCCATGGGCAAGAAAAAGACACAGACCATCGACCGCACGCTGACGCCGGTGAGCGGCACCGTGCAGCCCGGGGCCATCACGGAATTCATGACAAGCCGTGACACCTGCCCCACCACAAAAATTCTCGGCACCTACATGACGCTGTTCCCCGGCGGTAAGACCCAACTGCGCCGCCACAACCGTGTGGAATGCGCGTGGTACCTGCTCAAGGGGCATATGCAGGAGGTCATCGTGGAGGCCGACGGCACCAGAACCGTCACCGACTGCGCCCCCGGCGCGGCAGGCTATATCTGCCCCGGCGACGCGCATCAGGAGATCAACACCTCGATCACCGAAAAGGTAGAGATGATTATGTGCTTCGCCCACCCGCAGAACGAGGACTGCAACTGCTGGGAGGACACGCAGACCGAAGCAGTGGAAGCATAATCCCACACGTATTTCAGGAGGCAGCCTATGCAAAGCACCTTTCTCTTCACTGGTTCCTGGAACATTCCCCTGCGCGGAATGAGCAGCGAGGGAGACGGCATTCACGTCTTTCGCCTCAACCCGGAGACCGGCGCATTGACGCCGGTCTTCCACTTCCGGACCAGTGCAAATACCAGCATTCTGGCGCTGCATCCCCATCTGCCCGTCCTCTATGCCACGGACGAACAGCGGAACCACGACGGGGTAGAGGGCGCGGGCGGCGGCGTTCTGGCGTTTTCCATCGACCCCGCCACCGGCGCGCTGGCGCTTCTGGCCAACCGCCCGACCTACGCCGCCTGTACCTCCTATGTCCACGTCGATCCCACCGGCCGCCTGCTCGCGTTCAGCAACCACGGCTCCACCGCGCCCGGCTGCTACGCGCTGCGGTTCCGGCAGACGCAGGATGGCAGATATGAGGTCTTCCGCGAAACGGATGCGGTCAGCACCGGCGTCTATCCGCTGGACGGGCGCGGCATCCCGGCGCAAACGCCGCAGCTGTTCCCGCTTGCATACAACGGCGCACATCTGCACAGCGCCATGTTTTCGCCGGACGGCCGCTTTCTGCTCTCCTGCGACAAGGGGACGGACAAGCTCTGCGTCTTCCGTGCGGATGCGGCGGCACAGCGGATTGTGCCGAACGATCCGCCGTTCTATCAGGCGTCCGCGCGCATCGCGCCACGCCACATCGTCTTCCAGCCCGGTACGCCCTTCTTCTTCGTCTGCAACGAGCTGGGCTATACCGTCAGCGCCTACCGGCTGGACGGGGCCAGCGGGGAGATTACGCCGCTGTGCCAGCTTCCGACGATTCCGTCCCCGCTGCCGGACAGCGCGGGCGGCACAGCGGACATCCGCCTGTGCCACGGGTTCCTGTACGTCTCCACCCGCTTCCGGGAAGCGGCCGTCTCGCCCTGCTACGTCGCCATCTACGCCGTACATCCGGACGGGCGGCTGCGCCATGTCGCGTACCTTCCCCTGCCGGGTGACAATCCGCGCGGCATCCAGTTCAGCCCGGACGGCCGCTTCTTCTACACGGCGGATATGAACAGCCACACAATCACGCGTTTCCTCGTGGATGCCGAAACAGGACTTCTCTCGCAGCCGCAGACCGTCGCCGAGGTGGGCAGCCCCTCGTGCATCCAAATCGGGCAGTTTACAGCCCCGAAATAAAAAAGCACGGACACACCGGGTTCGGTGTGTCCGTGTTTTTCGTATATTACAGTTCGAGCTTTGTCAGGCCCTCGACCTTGTCCAGAATTGCGGCGGAGCCGACGACGCAGACGGTGCCGCGCCTTGTGATCTCTTCGAGCATCGGCACGAGCGCCTGCAGTGACGCGCCGGTCGTCGCCATCATCTCGCGGCGCATCCGGACACGGTCTTCCTCCGTGATGCCGCGCAGATAGTATAGATCCGCCGTCTCGCCGCGGTCGGCCGGGGTGAGAAGCGGCTCCGACTCACCGATCGCGCCGATGATGAAGCGCTCCAAATCCTCCTGCGCCAGCGTGCGCACATAGTCCGCCGCGCGGGCGTACACGCCGAGCGAGCGCGCCGCGTCGGGATCGCGGTAAGAATAGAAGTACACGTCGCCATTTGCACGGGCATTGAAGCCGGTGCCGTAGGCGCCGCCCTGCACGCGCACCTCGTTCCACAGATAGGAATACGACAGGATGTTGCACAAAACGCGCGACGCGCCGTTCGTGGCCAGCGCCGGGATATGCGCCGCGCGGGCCGCAAACGAGATGCCCGCCGGGATTGTGATGCCCTCGCGGGAGGCGAGCGCCAGCTGATAGTTCTGCATTGCAGGCACGGCCTGCCCCTCCGGCAGCGCCGCGACCAGCGCCGCAAGCGGCTGCTCGGGCGCCGTGCCGGTGATGGAGACGAGCAGGCGGCTCCTTGTGAACAGCTCCGGCACAAAGGTGCGGCAGAAGTGCAGGAACTCGCCCTGCTTCTGCGCAAATTCCGCCGCAAACGCGTGAATCCACTGGTAGAGTGTAAAGCCGTGCAGCGCCTCATTGGCCGCGTCCTCCGCGGAGCCGTGCGCCAGCGCGCGGGCGATGGCCACGGCGTGGCCGTCGGAGATGACGGTCTGCCGCAGGTTCTCCTCGGTTTGCAGCACGATCTCGCGCAGCTTGTCCTCATCGTCAAACTGCGTCTCGGTCATGATCTCGCGCAGCAGCGCGCACGCCGCCTCCGTCTCCGCTTCGAGCACGCTGGCGCGGACAACCAGATACGGCCGGCAGCCCTCCTCCGTCCCGACCGCGCTGGTCTCGAAGTGCATCCGCCCGATGTGCGACTTGACAGCCTTTTGCAGCTCCTGCACACTGTGGCGCTTCGTCGGCAGCTTGCCGAACAGCCCGGCCAGCAGCGAAGCGGCAGGCAGCTTCTCCAGCGGCAGGTCGGTCAGGCGGAAGCGCAGCGTCAGATGCACAATCCCGCGCGACGGCACGGGGTGCCGCAGCGTCTGCACACCCGCAAGCTCCCCTGGCTCCGTCACCAGCGGCTCGGGCTTGTCCTCGACGTCGCACAGGTGCAGGTGCGGCAGTGTGGCAAGCTGCTCCGGCGTGTCGTCGGTCTGCTGCCAGGCCTCGAGCGCGGCCGTCTCGGCGATGATGCGCGCAGTTGTGCCGGCGTCCCACGTCTTCTGCGCCGCGACGATGCGCGCGGCCTCCCCCTGCCGCGTCTGCTCGCCCAGCGTCTTCGAGGGCTTCGTAATCAGCGTGACGCGCTTTTTCGCGTCGAGCAGCGTCTCGCGCAGCAGCGTCTCGTAGTAATCCGTGTCCACCAGCGCGCGAAGCGCCGCAAATGTCTCGTCGTTTTCCAGATACAGCAGCGGGTCGCCGCCGTACAGCCACGAGCGCAGCGTTGTCATTGCCAGCAGCACGCCGCGCGGCTCCTCCGCATCGCGCAGCTGGAACTCCATCCGGCACAGCGCCGCCCGGATCGCCTCGCGATCCAGCGCGCCCGACGCCTGCTGCTCCAGCACGTCCAGAATGGTTCTTTCGATGCGTCCGCACTTGTCCGGATCCGTATTGCGCACCTGCACCATGGCGATCGTCTGCGCCACCTCAGGCTGCACCACAACGCTCACATCCTGCGCAAGCCCCTGCTTCAGGATCGCGCGCGGCAGCGGCGACTCATTCGTGCCTGCCAGCACGTCGGCCAGCGCCTGCAGCGCGTAGATGCGCTGCTTCTCCGACCAGTCCGCCGCGATGGTCGCCATGGCGTACATCGTCTTGTTCTCCTCGGGTTCATCCGGCGAGATCTCGTAGAAGTGCTCCGCGCTGCCCGCCACCGGCGTCTGCATGGCGACCGAGAAATCCGGCGGCAGCGGATCATAGTGCGACAGGTACTGCGTGTCGATGATTTCCAGCGTCTTTTCGATCGGCACATTGCCATCGAGGAAGATGCGCGCGTTGGACGGGTGGTAGTATTTGCGGTGCGCGTCCAGGAACTGCTCGTAGCTCAAGTCCGGAATGTGCGCCGGGTCACCGCCTGAGTTGAAGCGATAGCAGGTGTCCGGAAACAGCAGCTCCACCAGCTTTTGCAGCTGAATTTCGTCGACGGACGACATCGCGCCCTTCATCTCATTGAACACGACGCCCTTGTAGATCGGCGCCGCATCGCCCTCGTGCAGCTCGTAGTGCCAGCCCTCCTGCCGGAAGATGTTCCGGTTCTCATAGATCGCCGGGTGGAACACCGCGTCGAGATACACGCCCATCAGCCCGAAAAAGTCCGCCTCGTTCCGGCTGGAAATCGGGTACATCGTCTTGTCCGGGAACGTGATGGCGTTCAAAAATGTCGACATGGAGCCTTTGAGCAGCTCGACAAACGGCTCCTTGACCGGGTATTTCTTCGAGCCGCAGAGCACCGAGTGCTCGATGATGTGGAACACGCCCGTGTCGTCCTCGGGGATCGTCTCAAAGGCGACGCTGAAGGTCTTGTTGTTGTCCGGCCGGTCAAGCCAGAGAAGCTGCGCGCCGGTTTTCTGATGGCGCAGCTCCACAGCCGTGCCCTCCAACTCCGCCACCGGGCGGACGCGTACGACCTCGAAGCCGGAATATACCTCACCCTGTTTCATGGATGTCCTCCTGTTTTCTACAGATTTGCTTCTATTCTACCGCATTTTCCCGCCGGAAGCAACCGGGAAAGAAAAAAAGGAAAGCCCCGGCCTGTCCGGCCAAAGCTTTCCCTCTGCGCGTTATCCCATTGGCCAGACAAGCGTCGTCTGCTGTTCCAGAAGCAATCCGTTTTCTGCGCAGTAGCCGGTTGCAAGCGCCTCGTCGCCGGGGCTGTAGACGGCGCGGGTGACGCTGCCGTCCGCGTTGTGGCTCTCCACGAGCAGGCAGGCGCCCGTCAGCGTCAGCTCCTCAGGCACTGTGCCGGGCGTATGGGCCGTCTCAGAGAGAACGGCATGGCGCTCGTCCAGCTCCACGAGCACGATCTGTTCCGGCAGCGGCGCCGCTTCGAGCGTCACCTCCACAGAAAGGCTGCGCGTGCGCGTCTGGCCGTTCTCCGTCTCGGTGCGCGTGTCCTCCAGCTTGTGGGAAAACGACTCGCCCGCCACGCGGTCACCGGAAAGCGCCGTCCCCTGCCCGGCCAACACATAAACCTCTCCGTCCGCCGTCTGATAGACGGGATTGCAGCAGAGCATGGCCTGCCCGCTCCCGGTCGGGACGCGAACCTTACCGGTGAAGCTGTGGGCGACGCCTTCGTCGGTATCCTTCACGGCCCAGTGGCCGTCCGTGAACCACGCGCCGCCCTGGCAGCGGGTGTACGTCCCTTCCTCATCCGTATCATCATAGCAGAGCACGGCGTCGCCGTCCACGCCCGGAAAGCTGTAGTGGCCGTCCACCTCCGCCGTAGCATCCAATCGCTCCTGTTCCAGATGCTCCCGCGTGATGAGCACACCGATCATCGTATCCGGCGTTTTCTCTTCAACCGTCCGCGCCAAATTACACCCGCTGAGCAGCAGCGCCAGCATAAGTAGCAGAACACTAATCTGTTTTTTCATCCAAGTCCTCCAAATTCCCGTCAAAGGAGAGTAAATCCCCCACGTCGCACTGCAAAAAAAAGCAGATGCGGTTGATTGTCGAAAACCGCACGCCCCGCGCCTTGCCGCTACGCAGGATCGACAGGTTTGCCTCCGTGATGCCGACAAGTTTACATAACTCTTTCGACGTCATACCGCGCGCCCGGAGCAGCGCGTCCAGATGCACCGTGATCGCCATCAGATAAGCAGGTCGTTGTCCTGCTTCAGTGTGCGTCCCGCGCGGATCGAGTCCGCCAGCGCAAGCGCCAGCACTGTAAACGCGATGGACAGAAGCGGCAGCCGCAGCGCCGTCTCCACCTGCCGCAAAAGCGGTATACAGGCAACCTGTAACACATCAAAGCCAATACCGGACAAAATTCCGACATACAGCGTCACCCGGCAGCGCCGTGCAAGCTGCTCCGCCGCCTGCACAACGGACGCGCCGTAGCGGTTCTCGGCAAGCGCTGACACAAGCCGTGCGCCAGCGAAAACAACCGCCACATCCAGCACATACGGTACGGCGTCGACCAGAAAACGCAGCCCTAAAAACACCGCCGTCAGGCCCCAGCCGTCCGTATTCCCGGTGCGCAGCGCCTCAAGATCCCGCAGCAGCGCCATCACACAGCCGCCGCAGGCCGCCCATGTGAATCCCCCGGCAAGCAGCGCCAGCAGCAGCCGCACCAAACTCCGCTGCCCGCGCGGCGCGCGCATCGCGCGCAGGACGAGATAGCCGAGCAGCGTCGTCCATATGAGGCCGCCGAGCACCGCCCCCTGCACCGCCCCCGCCGGAAACATCCCGATCTGGCCGGGGTTCACAAAGCAGTAGAGCACATACAGAAGCTCCACCACGAGTACTGGAAGCAAGACATCCTCCGCGCGCGGCCTGTGCCGGAGCAGAAACAGCGCCGGCAGCAGCGCGCACACAATATAAATACACCACGCCGCGACATTTCCCGCCGTGCCGGACAGCGACAGCGCGCGCAGTGCCCGGCCGGCTGGTTCAAACGGGAATGTCAAGACGCTGCAAAGTAGCCGCTGCGACTCGGCAAACGCCAGCGCCACACAGAGCGCCGCCCAAAGCGCCAGCAGCAGGTAGCTCCACCGCTTTCTCATATCACATTCCTCCCGATTAAAATTATTGTTTTTCGATAATTTCCACTCCCAATATACCATATCCGGCCCGCTCTGTCAAGCGGTACGATACAGTTCTCTGCTCTTTGATGATTCTTCTCGTCTTTTATTGCAGCATTCTAACCAGATGGTCGCTCTGCTATATTTTTTTGCTAAAATTTGTTGAAAATACCATTGCACGTTAACAGAGAAATATTGTAAAATGAGATAGCCTCAAAAATGTGGCAAATTCATACAGAAAGAGGGAATAAACCATGAAAAAGTTCCGTTCCGTACTGGCTCTGCTGCTCGTGGCCGCCATGTGCCTGGCTCTGCTGGCCGCATGCGCAAAGAGCAACAAGACCGAAACGCCGCAGGACGACCAGAACGAGGCCCCAGCAACACCGGACGAGGAGAACACCCCGCCCGCTGAGGAAGGCAACACCGACGAACCTGAGGACAACGCGCCCCCTGCTGACGACGAGGAAGAGCCGGACGACGAGGAAGAAATCGTCGAAATCGACTTCTATATCCTCGATATGCTGGGCATGGATCAGGTGCAGGAGGAGAAGGTCATCGCCGCGATCAACGATATCACTGAGCCGGAGATCGGCGTCCACGTCAACGGCACCTATCTTGACACCGGCAGCTACGGCTCCACGCTGACCATGGCCATTTCCGGCGGCGAAGCGATTGACCTGTGCTGTGTCTGGTGCGTCCCGCCGACCACCTTCTCCATCATGTATTCCAATGGCCAGCTGATGGACATTGAGCCGTACATGGCTGAGTACGGTCAGGAGCTGCAGGAAACTGTCGGCGTCTATCTGGACGCTTACCGCCAGAACGGCGGCCTGTACGGCGTGCCCTGCTTCCGCAACTATGCAGCCTCCACTTACTACATCATGCGTTCCGACCTGCTCCGCGAGCTGGGCGTGTACGACTGGGCTGCCAACGAGATGGACTCCTTCACCGAGATGGAGGAGCTGCTCCAGCAGTTCCAGAATGCCTATCCGGATATGTACGCGATCTCTGAGGCCAAGGCCGGCATCATCTGGCAGTCCTCCGACTCCATCACCTGGACTGGTGACGACTGGAGCGAGTACAAGCGCTACGACCTGCTGGGCGACAACCTCTACTGGATTGCCGCCGACGCCGACACCGGCGACGCTCAGGTCTACTCCCTGTGGGAGGATCCCGATGTTGTAAACCTGTTGAAGAAGCACGCAGAGTGGTACAACAACGGCTGGATGTGGCCGGATGCCGCGAACTCCGATGAGCATGCCGACTCCATCGTCAAGCAGAACATCTCCTGCTCCTACGTTGTCCCGTCTGAGATAGGCGTTGAGACTGCGAAGGAGCAGTCAACCGGCTATGAAGTCCTCTGCCGCAACATGGGCGACGCTATCGTCGATACGGCGTCCGTCGTCAAATTCGGTCTGGGCGTTCCCGTCACCTCCGACGAGCCGGAAGCCACCGTCAAGTTCCTGAACCTGCTGTACAACAGCAAGGAGCTGATGAACCTGATCGACTGGGGCATCGAGGGCGAGGACTACCAGATTCTGGATTCCGGCGAAGCAGAGTATGTCAATCCCGATGTCATCAGCTACCACCTGCAGGACTTCGTCCTCGGCAACTACTTCCTGGTCACCCCGTGGCATGGCGACGGCGCCGACTTCCGTGATCGCGCCCGCGCAGTGCTGGATGCCGCGCCTGTCTCCCCGTACATGGGCTTTGCCTTCGACACCTCCGCGCTGAGCGATACCGTTGCGGGCCTGACGCAGGTCTACAGCGAGTACGCTTACGGCCTGCTGTGCCGCGGCTACAACGAAACCGAGTACAACGAGATGGTTGACAAGCTCTACGCCGCCGGCCTTGAAGGCTATATCGCCGCTGCGCAGGAGCAGCTCGACGCCTTCATGGCAAACAAGTAACTCGCAGAAATCGCCCGCCTGCGGTTTTTCCGCAGGCGGGCATTTTGTATGCCGGAGCCGGTCATTGCCGGCTCCGGCGCTTATTTTACAGCATTTTCCTGAGATACTGCCCTGTGAAGCTCGCGGGGTTTTCGGCCACCTGTTCCGGCGTGCCGGTCGCGACGACGTTGCCGCCGCCCGCGCCGCCCTCCGGGCCGAGGTCAATCAGCCAGTCGGCGGACTTGATGACGTCGAGGTTGTGCTCAATGATGACCATGCTGTTGCCCGCGTCCACAAGCTGCTGCAGCACGTCGATCAGCCTGTGGACATCCGCCATGTGCAGGCCCGTTGTCGGCTCGTCCAGAATGTAGATCGTCCGGCCGGTCGCGGGGCGGGACAGCTCGGTGGCCAGCTTGACGCGCTGCGCCTCGCCGCCGGAGAGCGTCGTGGACGCCTGCCCGAGCTTGACATAGCCGAGGCCGACCTGACAGAGCGTCTCGATCTTGCGCCGCAGGCGCGGCAGGTTGTCGAAGAACGTCAGCGCCTCATCGGCGGTCATATCCAGCACCTCGGCGATATTCTTGCCCTTGTACTGCACCTCCAGCGTCTCCCGGTTAAAGCGCGCGCCATGACAGACGTCGCACGGGACGAAAATATCCGGCAAAAAGTGCATCTCGATCTTCACAAGGCCGTCGCCACAGCAGGCCTCGCAGCGGCCGCCCTTGACGTTGAACGAGAAGCGCCCCGGGCCGTAGCCGCGCGTCTTCGCGTCCTGTGTCGCGGCGAACAGGTCGCGGATGTCCGTCCACAGTCCCGTGTACGTCGCCGGATTCGAGCGCGGCGTGCGCCCGATCGGGCTCTGGTCGATGCAGACGACCTTGTCGAGCTGGGAAATGCCCTCAATTGCATCGCACTTGCCGGGCCGCAGGCGCGCGTGGTTCAGATCGCACGCAAGCCGCTTGTAGAGCACCTCGTTGACGAGGCTCGACTTGCCGGAGCCGGACACGCCCGTCACGCACGTCATCACGCCGAGCGGAATCTCCACGTCGATGCTCTGTAGATTGTTCTCCCGCGCGCCGCGCACGGTCAGCGTCTTGCCGCTGCCCGTACGCCGCCGTGCCGGGACTGGAATCTTCTTCACGCCGGACAGGTACTGCCCCGTGATCGAGCGCGGCTCCCGCAAAATATCATCCAGGCCGCCCGCCGCGACGATCTCGCCGCCATGGATCCCCGCGCCGGGGCCGACGTCGACAATATAGTCCGCCGCGCGGATCGTGTCCTCGTCGTGCTCGACGACAATCAGCGTATTGCCGAGGTCGCGCAGATGGCGCAACGTGGCAAGCAGCTTGTCGTTGTCGCGCTGGTGCAGGCCGATGGACGGCTCGTCCAGAATATACAGCACTCCCATGAGCGAGCTGCCGATCTGCGTCGCCAGCCGGATGCGCTGTGCCTCGCCGCCCGAGAGTGTCGCGCTCGCGCGCGAGAGCGTCAGGT
>CAZYZQ010000044.1:0-18895 GCA_964652075.1 uncultured Oscillospiraceae bacterium | reverse complement strand
GATGGGTTCGACATCACTGTCGCCTCTGAGATTATGGCGACGCTGTGTTTGGCCTCTGACCTGGCTGATCTGAAAGCGCGTCTCGGGCGCATCGTTGTCGGCTACACCTACGACGAGCAGCCTGTCACCGCTGCGGACCTCAAGGCGGCCGGCGCAATGACCGCCCTTTTGAAGGATGCAATCAAGCCGAACCTCGTGCAGACGCTGGAGCATACGCCCGCGATCATCCACGGCGGCCCGTTTGCCAATATCGCGCACGGTTGCAACAGCGTCGTGGCCACAAAGACGGCGATGCAGCTCGCGGACTACACCGTTACGGAGGCAGGCTTCGGCGCAGACCTCGGTGCGGAGAAATTCCTCGATATCAAGTGCCGCTATGCCGGTCTGACGCCCGACGCGGTTGTCATCGTCGCGACGGTCAAGGCGCTTAAATACAACGGCGGCGTGCCGAAGGCGGAGCTGGCCACGGAGAATCTGGAAGCGCTGGAGCGCGGCCTGCCGAACCTTTTGAAGCACGTGGAGAATATCACGCAGGTCTACGGCCTGCCGGCGGTTGTTGCGATCAACCGCTTCACGCAGGACACCGACGCTGAGCTGGAGCTGATCCGCTCGCGCTGCGCCGAGCTGGGCGTGAATGTTGCGATGAGCGAGGTCTGGGCCAAGGGCGGCGACGGCGGCATTGAGCTGGCCGAGGAGGTGCTCCGCCTGTGTGAGGCGCCGAAGAACTTCCACTTCTCCTACGAGCTGGATCGCCCGATCCGCGAAAAGATCGAGACGATCACCAAACGCATCTACGGTGGCGACGGCGTCGTGTATTCCAAGGCGGCGGAAAAAGAGATTGCACGTCTCGAAAAGATGGGCGTCGGCGGCCTGCCGATCTGCATGGCGAAGACGCAATATTCGCTCTCTGACGACCCGAAACTGCTCGCACGGCCGCAGAATTTTAAAATTTCTGTGAGCAAAGTGAAAATTTCTGCCGGTGCGGGCTTTATTGTTGTGCAGACTGGTGATATAATGACAATGCCGGGATTGCCAAAGGTTCCTGCCGCGGAGCAGATCGACGTGGACGAGAACGGCGTGATCACCGGATTGTTCTGAAATTAACGAAAAGGAGCTTATCACCATGAACGTCAAGTCTGTCATCGAAAATGTAAAGGAAGTCACCGGCAACGCCGCTCAGACGGCTGCAACAAAGTCCAAGCAGGTCTATGCGATTGCAAAGGCGCGCATTGGCATTACCACGGAGACCGACAAAATCCGCAGAGGGTATCTTGAGCTTGGCAAGCTGTACTACAAGGACTACGCAGCCGGCGCCGCGCCCGAGGCGGAGACCTATCAGCCGTGGTGCGACAAGATCACCGAGTCCAAGGTTACGATTGAGGCGCTGCGCGAGCAGATTGAGACGCTCAAGGCGGAGCTGAAGAAGAAGGGCGAGCCGGTCGACGAGGAAGAAATCGACGTCGAGATCTTCGAGCAGCCGGTTGAGATCGGCGAGAGCGAGGAGGCCCCCGAGACACCGGAGACGCCTGAGGCCCCCGAGACGCCCGAGACGTCTGAGCCGGCAGAGGAGCCGCAGGAATAAGAAAAAACGAATCGCCCCGCCCCGGCTTTTGCCGGAGCGGGGTGGTTTCTTATTCTGCGGCCCAGGTCAGCAGGCCGTAATCGCTTGCGGGTGCGGCTTTGCTGACGGCGTAGAGCATTTTCGCGCACACAAGGCGAGTGAGCGGCGCGCCGGTGTTACCGGTCGCGGGCAGAATATCCGCATCCGCCATTGCGGCTACGGCAGGCAGCGCCCAATCCGGCACGGAGGTGTCCATTGCGGCGGTTTCCGTCAGAACCGGCAGGTGCAGCGCGTTTTCCAGAATGACACAGGCCTCGGCCTGTGTGATGGCTACGTCGGGCAGGAAGACCAGACCGTCCGGCGTGCGCACGCCGGAGATCAGCCCGGCGCGCAGTGCTGAGATAACATAAGGCCGCAGCCACGGCGCAGTATCTGCCTCATCGGCAAAGCCGGAGGTTTCGACCGCATCCTCCGTCGGGATTTCCAGCAGCCGCATTGTCATGGCAAGGAATTCGCCGCGCGATACGGTTGCGTCCGGGCGGAAACAGAGAGCGCCCGCGACCTTCTCACCGGCCATCAGACCGTTCTCGCGCATCCAGACGGCGAGAAACGCATCATCCTGCATATCGGCATAGGTCTGTTTGCTGGAGGGCTTGAGAATACGAACCTGCACGGTCGCCTCCTCGGAGGTGTTGCCCGCGTCGTCGGTTGCGGTAAAGCGGAAGCTGTCCTCACCGACCTTGTTCTTTTTCGGCGTATAGGAGAAGGTGCCGTCGGCGTTGAGCTTCACGGTGCCGCGCTTCGGCTCCTTTGTGACCGTGAAGGCAAGTTTGTCGCCCTCGGGGTCTGAGACGTCGAGTTTGCCGTTGACAGCGATGTTTTTGTACGTTTCGATGCTGCTGTCACGGACAGCCGGCGCGCTGTTTTTCTCTGAGCGGATCAGGACTTCGACGGCCTGTTCAAGCCCGACGCCGTCCGCCCGCACGGGAAGATAGTGTACCGTGGCAGTCTGCTCACCCACACAGGCGGGGGAGAAGACGAGCTTGCCCAGTGCGTCGCCGGGGATGACGTCGCCCGCCTGCAGGGTACGGGAGCCGTAGCGCAGGCAGCCAACGGTGCGGGAGGGAACCTCGGTCAGGACGATGCCGTTCAGTTCACCGTCATCAAAGTCGGAGGGACTGAAACAGAGCGCAGTGGAATTGCTGGTCTCCAGTGAAGTGGCCAGCGCCGCGCCGGACAAGAGGCAGCAGAGCGCCAGCGCCAGCGCGGTGCAGCGAGTAGCAGTGTGTTTCAAAGGGATAACCTCCTTGGCGGCGAGAGTCGCCGCGATGTTGTGGAGGTATTCTTTGCGCTTTCTGGAGAAATATACAACACCGGACGCCATGATTTGGCGTCCGGTGTCAGTGCTCCTGATTTTGCGCGCCGGTTGTCTCCCATGTAAAGCTGAAGCTGCCGGTGTGCTTCTGGCAGTCAACCGTGATTGTGTAGGTATTCGGCCCGCTCAGAATAACGTGGAACGTAAAGGATTCACCTGTGTTTTCACTGGAATGTACGGTCTCGCCGTCCGCATTTGAGATCACGACAGAAACGGAGCCGGACTGCGTGACCAGCGAACCGGTCAGCGTGACGGTTGCACCGTCGTTGACGGAGATTGTGGTCGACTCTGTGGCAGTATAGCGCTCATATGCCATGGAGAACTCCGTTGCCGTATGCTCAGAGGTGAGCACTTGACTGGAGGCACAGGCTGTACAGAGCAGGCAGAGCACAAGGAACAAAAGCACCAATCGCTTCATGGGGCAGCCGCCTCCTTAGAAAAAATAACAAAGCGATGGAAAGTTTCTAAGCCAATTTTAGCATAAATGCTCGAAAAAATCAAGTACGGAAAGCGAACACGCCAGCCTGCATCCCGACATAAATCCCCCCTTGACAAACGAGCGCCCGTCCGCTACAATATTTTTGTTCCAAGCGGGAGTAATCGGCACACGAGTGTGTGCGGCAATGTCGTCAACGCGGCGCGCGATGCGCCCGGTATTGCTTGAAATGATGAGACGCAAGGACAGTACAGAGTGTACTGTTCTTGCGTCTCTTTTTTGTGTCAAAAAGGGAGGAAAAACAATGGAAATCGTATTGCAGGTCCTGTTGTTGGTCGTGGGGTTCGTGATGCTCATCAAGGGCGCGGACTGGTTCGTCGAGGGCGCGTCGCAGATTGCCGACCGGCTCGGCATCCCGCAGCTCGTCATCGGCCTGACGATCGTCGCCATGGGCACGAGTTTGCCGGAGGCGGCGGTCAGCATCTCCGCCTCGCTCAAGGGCAGCGCGAGCATCGCGGTCGGCAATGTCCTCGGCAGCAATATCATGAATGTCCTGCTGATCCTCGGCCTGACGGCGCTGCTGACGCCGCTGGCCGTGCAGAAGACGACACAGCGCGTGGAGATCCCGTTTGTGATCTTTGTATCAGTTGTGTTTGGTGTGCTGGGCCTCATGGACAATGTTGTCGGGCGGCTGGACGGTGTGATCCTTTGGGTACTGTTTCTCTGCTATCTCGGCTATCTCTTTTACATCTCCAAGCACGGCCTTGCGCAGGCGGAGGAAGAGGAGGAACCAAAGAAGATGCACGGCTATCCGCTGCTACTTTTGATGATTGTGGGCGGCGGCGCGCTGATCGTCTTCGGCAGCGATGTGACGGTTGACGCGGCCTCGAAACTTGCGCGGCTGTTCGGCATGTCGGAGCAGTTCATCGGCCTGACGATTGTCGCACTCGGCACCAGCCTGCCGGAGCTTGTGACGAGCGTCACGGCGGGACTGAAAAAGAAGGCGGACATCGCCGTCGGCAACATTGTCGGCAGCAATATCTTCAACATCCTGTTCGTGCTCGGCACCTCGGCGCTCATCACGCCGGTCGAGTACAAGGCCAGCTTCTTGACCGATTCGATCGTCTGCGTCGCGACGGCGGTATTACTTCTGCTGTGCGTCTGCAATCGCAAGCGCCGCCTGAACCGCGTTGGCGGCGTGGTCATGCTTGTCTGTTTCATCGCCTATTTTGTCTATCTCTGTCTGCATGTTGCGTAAATGAAGTCAGAACATGGCCCGCCGGGAAACCGGCGGGCATTTTCTCTAAAACACGGGGGAAAAGATTGTGTATTATTTTTGATTGGTATAGGTTGACAAAAGTTAAAAAACGTGCATACTGAATACGACAAAATGGAGAGGGGGATGCGCTATGTGGAAAAAAGCGCTTAGTGTTTTGGTGTTGACGGCGATGCTGCTTGCTTCGCCGGTTTGGTCGCTGCCCGCAGATACTTCGGAGGACGTTGCATAAAGAATCATGCGGCAGCAGCATGCAAGCGAAGCGCATCAGGTGCTGTCGAATTCATCGGTCTGCAATCAGCCCTGTTTCGGTGGCGATTATATTGATGGCGACAAGCTTGTCATAAATGTCTGCAATCCGACCGGGGAGGAGTTGGAAAACTTTCGGGAGGTACTGGGCGACTATGTGGAATGGGTTGTGTTCCGAGAGGTGGGCTTCTCGCTGCGGAAGCGGAACCGTTTTTCAGAGAAGCTGAAGGAGAGCCTGATCGAGCATGGGGTGCATCCGTTCGGGCAATGGGTCGATGTTGAGAGCCTGTGCCTCGGCTACCGCATTTGTGTACTGGAAGCGCCTGCCGCGGCATGGTGCGCACTGCCATGGCTGCTTCTGGGGCAGCCGGTACAATTTGAACTGTTTCTTTTTCCGCCTGCTGCGCAGGTTGGACTCGGTTAGAAAGATGAAAGAGAAATCCCGCCCGCCGGTTTTCTTCCGGCAGGCGGGATTCGTATCTTATTTTGCTTCCTGTTGCGTGATGGCCTCGCCGCATTTGTAGATATCGCCGGCGCCGACGGTCAGGATGATGTCGCCGGGGCGGGCGATCTCGCGAAGATAGGCCGTGACCTCGGGTAGCGTCGGCAGGAAGACGGAGCCGGGGATGCGCGCGGCGAGATCCGCCGACGAGATGCCGATTGTGTTGCGCTCGCGCGCGGCGTAGATCTCTGCCAGCACAGCCAGATCGACCGTGCGCAGCTCGCGGACAAAGTCGGAGAACAGCGCCTTGGTGCGGCTGTAGGTGTGCGGCTGGAAGGCGCAGACGATGCGCTTGTAGCCCATGGTGCGCACGGCCTCAAGCGTGGCGTGCAGCTCATGCGGATGGTGAGCGTAATCGTCGTAGACGTCCGCGCCGTTGCAGGTGCCCTTGAACTCCATGCGCCGCCCCGCACCTGTGAAGGAGGACAAGCCCTCGGCCACGGCGTCGCCCGGGATGCCCAGCACGTGCGCGGCAGCGGCGGCGGCCAGCGCGTTATAGACGTTGTGCCGTCCCATGACTTTCAGATCGACGTGGCAGTAGCATTCCTTGCCGTAATAGATGTCGAACGAGCGCATATCCTTGGAGAGATTTTTGGGCCGCACATGGTTCTCACTTGCGAAGCCGAACAGGGTTTTCGACATGCCGGCCAGTGCGGAGCGGGTTGCCGGATCGTCGCCGTTGGCCACAACCGCGCCGCGCTCCGGTACGAGACTGGCAAAGCGGCGGAACGAGGCCTTGATCTCGTCGAGATCCTTAAAAAAGTCGAGATGATCCGCGTCAACGTTCAGAATGACCGCAACGGTCGGGCAGAAGTTCAAAAACGAGTTGCAGTATTCGCAGCTCTCCATGATGATCGTATCGCCGTGGCCGACGCGGTGGCCAGCGCCGAGCAGCGGCAGGTTCCCGCCGAGCATCACGGTCGGGTCGCGGTGCGCGGCCATGAAGATATGCGTGAGCATACCGGTTGTGGTGGTCTTGCCGTGCGTTCCGGCGACGCAGAGCGCGTTGCGGTAGGCGCGCATAATGACGCCCCATGCCTGCGCGCGTTCAAAAACCGGGATGCCGCGCTCCCGTGCGGCGGCGATTTCGGGGTTGTCGTTGTGTGCGGCGGCGGTGCGGACAATGCAGGCCGCGCCGTCGATATTCTGCGCCCGGTGGCCGATGGCTACGGGGATGCCCTTGGCAATCAGGTCGTCCGTTGAGGCGGACGAGCTCATGTCGGAGCCTGTGATGTGCAGGCCCATTTTTGATAAGACAAGCCCCAAAGGGCGCATGGAGACGCCGCCGATGCCGACGAGGTGGACATGCTGGCCGGGGACGAGATAGGATTCAATGCTGCCTTGAGTCATATGGCTACTTCCTCCAAAAACGCTTCCTGTTGCAGATCGCGCTTGTAGAATTCACGGTTTTCTATTATAATACATAGAAACGGAGATTACAAGCACGATTTGCCGGATTTTGGGCAATGGAGCGTAAAAGTTTGGGGGAAGCGTGTCGAATGGACGAAAAAACTGGGCGCCCGTTTCTGACGGCGCTGGAAGCGGCAGGGTTTGAGGCATACCTTGTGGGCGGCTGCGTGCGCGACTGGCTGCTCGGCCGGCCGGTGCATGATCTGGATATCACAACGAACGCCAGCCCCGCGCAGATTGCCGCCGTCTTTGCGCATACAGTGCCGACCGGAGTACGGCATGGGACGGTGACGGCCTTTGTGGGCGAGGTCCGCGCCGAGATTACAACGTATCGGACAGAGGGGGCGTATCTTGACGCGCGCCACCCAAGCTCGGTACAGTTTGTGCAGTCGCTGGAGGAGGATCTGCGCCGCCGCGATTTCACGATCAACGCCATGGCGCGCGACCGGCGGGGGCGTCTGGTCGACCTGTTCGGGGGGCAGGAGGATCTGCGGCGCGGCAGAATCCGCTGCGTCGGTGTGCCGGAGGAGCGGTTCTCCGAGGATGCGTTGCGCATTTTGCGCGCGGTGCGCTTTTCCGCGCAGCTGGGCTTCACAGTGGAGCAGGCCACGGCGGCTGCCGCCGCGCGGTGTGCGCCGTTGTGTGAGAAGCTTTCTGCCGAGCGCGTGCGGGAGGAGCTGGAAAAGACACTTTGCAGCCCCAATCCGGCGCGCCTGTCAGAGCTGGCGGGGCTGGGTATCCTGACGCGCTTCGGCAGCGCGGACGGCGATTTTGCAGCCTTGGCGGCACTGCCATCCGATCCGCTGGTGCGTTGGAGTGCGTGGAAGCGGATGCAGCCCACACTCGATCTGCGCGCGCTGCGGCTGGACGGGCGGACAATCCGACTGGCGGAGGCTGTGCGCACGCCATGCCGTTCGATGCTTGATCTGAAACGTCTGATCGCCGCGCATGGGATGCAGGCAGGCGCGCTGGCCGCGACGCTGGACGGGCTGGATATGGCGGAGATTGGAGAAGACTGTGTCTCGCTTGCACAGCTGGCAGTTCGGGGCGGCGACCTGCCGGAGCTTCAGGGCCGTGCTGTCGGGCGTGCTTTGCAGGCAATGCTGGCGCATGTGCTGGAATACCCGCAGGAGAACGAAAAAGAAAAGCTCCTTCGCTGGTATTTCAGCGAAGGAGTAGAAAAAGCGCAAGTTCCAGCGCCAGATATGCCAGGTTCTAAACCGTGAACCATAGCAAAAACTTCCCGGCACTGCTGCTGTCGCGCGTGTAGAGCCGGAAGGAGATCAGGCTGGCCATGGATGCAATCAGCGTCCCCAGCCCGCCGAGGTTCACGCCGATAATCAAGGAAGATAGATTCTCGGAGAAGCCGCCGAGCAGGATTGCTGCGGGGACGTTGCTGAATACCTGACTGGCCAGAATGCCGGTCAGCGTCTCACGTCCGGCAACGAGGCCCGTCAGAAGCGTATGCACCGGCGCGATGCGGCCCAGATTTCCTATAAAGATGCACAGCGCGACGAAAGTCAGCAGCAGCGACCAGTCGGCCCGCTTCAGCAGCTGCCGGTCCAGTGCAAACACAAACAGGAGCGTGGCAGCCAGCGGAACCCAGTAGGGCAGGATGTGCAGCACTGTCAGAAGCGTCAGCGCGAACAGCGCGCAGAGCAGCACGAGGCGTACGGTCGAGCAATTCGCCGCCTCCTGCGCCGGGACGGCGGCTGGGCGGCGCGGCGTAAGAAGTGCGGCAAGCGCAAGCAGAGCCAGCGCAAGCGCGGAGTAGGGCAGCATCAGACGGACAAGCGCCGGAGCGGACAGACCGGCCAGCGTGGAGAGGTAGAGGTTCTGCGGGTTTCCGATCGGCGTGAGCATACTGCCGAGATTTGCCGCAAGCGTCTGGAGTATCACAACACGCAGGATCTGATCCGTAAGGCCGGACATCCGCAAAACTGCGATTGCAAACGGCACGAATGTCAGAAGCGCGACATCGTTTGTAATCAGCATACTCGAAAAGAACGGCAGGAGCAGCAACGCCAGCACGAGCGCACGGCTGCCATGTACCCGCGCAGTCAGTGCACCGCCGAGCCGGGCAAAGCCCCCTGCGCCTGAAGCCCTGCAACGATGAGCATCAGCGTCAAAAGCAGCGCCAGCGTGCGAAAATCGAGATAGTCCACATAGGCCCGGTCAGGTGGGACAAAACACAAGGAAACAAGCGCCAGAACGGTGCAGATCACCAGAACCGGCTCGCGTTTTATAAACAATATCAGACACTGCATGACAGCTATTGCCTCCCGTCGACCATTATAGCGTGCAGAGCGCGCAGCGCAACGGATGTGACGAAAAAAGAACGGGGTTTTGCCGCTGCTCGGAAAACAAGCTACCATTTCACAACGTGGTTGGAGATTGACTTTTTTGCGTTCTGTGCTATAATACATTCTAAAGTGTGAGCGCAAAGGCGTGGACCCTGCTTCAGGGTCCACGCTTTTTTGCTTTTCACAGTAAATCAAGGAGGTACACTATGACACAAACGATATCCAACGAAAGCAACCCGCTGGGAGAGCAGCCCATTGGAAGACTGTTGCTCAGGTTCTCGCTCCCAACCGTCATTTCCATGCTGGTCAACTCTGTGTACAACATGGTAGATCAGATTTTCATAGGCTGGGGTGTAGGTACGCTTGGCAACAGCGCCACCAACGCTGTGTTTCCCATGATCCTGATTGCAACATCGGTTGCGCTGCTCTTCGGCGATGGCGCGGCCACGCTGATGAATTTGCATCTGGGCAAAGGAGATCGGTCTGCCGCGCAGAAAAGCGTCAGCCAGGGAATTACCCTGCTGCTGATTTCCGCAGCAGGCATTTTGGTCTTGTTCCAACTGCTCCTGCATCCGCTTCTAAACCTGTTCGGAGCTACGCCGGATAACTGGAAGTTTGCGGTTGAATATGCCCGCATTATTGTTGTCGGCTTTCCCTTTACGATCGTCACAACCGGAATGTCCAGTATGATACGGGCGGATGGGTCCCCAAGGCTGACGATGATGATTCTGCTCAGCGGCGCGGTTCTCAATATCGGTCTGGATGCCCTGTTTGTACTCGGTTTCGACATGGGCATGACCGGTGCGGCACTTGCCACGATCATCGGGCAGATTATCAGCTTTGTGATCTCTGTCTGGTATATTCCTCGCTTCCGCTCCATCAGGGTTACGCGGGCGGATATGCGGCTGCGCGGCGTTATGACGATGCGGATTATCTCGGTCGGCATTTCCAGCACGATTACCACGGTTTCAATCGCCATGATCAGCACCGTGGGCAACAACCTGATGCGTTGGTTCGGACCGATGACTGTTTACGGCGCAGACATTACGCTGGCAGCTTTTGGAATTGTGATGAAGGTCACGTCAATCTTTACCTCCATCATGAATGGAATCGCCATTGGCTGCAACCCCATTCTCAGCTTTAACTATGCAGCCCAAAACGATGAGCGGGTAAGGGCTACCTTTCGTCTCGCGACCATTTGGACAACGATCACAGCGGTTTTGTGCTTTGTGGCGACACAGTTTTTCCCGGAAGCGTTGACCGGTATTTTCGGAAACAATGGAGCGCTGTATATGGCGTTCTCCGTCAAGTCGTTCCGGCTTTTCAACGCGGCCTGTTTTTTCAATGGGTTTCACACGGTGGCCTGTATGTACTTTCAGGCTGTGGGCAAGCCCGTCCAATCCATCATCAATACACTTGGGCGGCAGGTCGTGGTCAATATTGCGGTTACGCTGATTTTCAGCTTCACTTTTGCGGGCGTCTGGGGCGCTATGTACGGTGCGGCGGTCACAGATGCAATCTGCTTTGCAATTGCTCTGGCGTTTGTTGCTGCGGAATTTCGGAAGCATGATCTGAAAAGGGAAACCGCAGCGTGAGCAGCCAGACGGCATGTGCATAATGACATGTCCGGCAAGGAAAGACGAGGAATTTGGCGGAACGGACAATATAAAAATTGGGGCTTGATTTTTTGGAATCCCATGCTATAATAGAGAAGCACATGACGGAAACGTAGCTCAGCAGGGAGAGCACTTGCTTCACACGCAAGGGGTCGTCGGTTCGAGCCCGGCCGCTTCCACCAAAACCGGTAAGCGTTCAAATGAAGCTTGCCGGTTTTTTTGATGCTTTGCGCGCCTGCATTTTATAGAGCCGTTGATTTTTGAATCGCGATATGATATACTGTCAAAAAGGGAAAGGAGGGATTCCGATGGCATTTGACTATAAGAAGGAGTACCGGGAATTCTATCTGCCGAAGAACACACCCGGTATTGTTGAGATTCCAAAAATGAACTATCTCGCCGTCAGGGGGCAGGGAGACCCCAATCTGCCGGGAAGCGAGTATCAGGCTTCTATCGGACTGCTGTACGGAATTGCCTTTACGATCAAGATGAGTCAAAGAGGGCCCCATCAGATTGCGGGATACTTTGATTACGTAGTGCCGCCGTTGGAGGGCTTCTGGTGGCAGGATGGCGTAGCCGGCATTGATTACGGGCATAAAGAGACGTTCCAGTTCCTTTCCGTAATCCGCCTGCCGGATTTTGTGACGAAAGAGGACTTCGACTGGGCGGTTGCCGAGGCAACGCAAAAAAAGAAAACGGATTTTTCCAAGGTCGCGTTCCGGACGATAGAGGAGGGGCTGTGCGTGCAGTGTATGCATATCGGCCCCTATGACGATGAGCCGGCGACCATTGCGAGAATGCACGCCTATATGGAGGCACAGGGCTATGCGCTGGATATTACCGGGCAACGCCTGCATCACGAAATCTATCTGAGTGACGCCAGACGTGTTGCGCCGGAGAAGCGGAAAACCGTCGTGCGCCACCCAATCAGGAAACGCTGACCGTTCCGGCCTTGCGCCGTTGCCGCATTGGAATTTGAAAGGCTTTTGGTGGAATACGTGATTGCAAAAAAATTTTTCTTTTCGCTGTTCTGCATTTTATCAGTGCCTGCCCTTTCCTATCTGGCAAACGTATTATTTCCTTGTTCCAAGAGTAATCATCTCACTGGGATCATCCTGTATTCCCTGTTGTTTATTTGGAGTATCTCTTATCTGCGGGGGAAAAAGGTCAAGCATGACATGGGCGCCTGCTATCTCGGAAGAGCTGATTTTCAGAGTTGCGCTTCCTGCGATGGTATTCCAATTATTTCAGCTTGACGATAGCTTTGGAAACAGGGTATGGGTATTTTTCATCATCACAGTTCCGTTCGCTTTGTGGCATTGTACAGATGCGCTCGTGGCAAATGATATGGCACAGGTCATTCGCCGCAATTGGCCGGTGATGCTGCAATCGATCATCAATGCGGTTTTAATAAGTAAGTGCGGCTTTTTTTACGGCGTCTATGCACATGCGCTGTGCGATTTCGTTGCTTTTGGCTTTTATGGCTTAAATTAAGAACAGCTTCCTGATTTTTGTTGCCTCAAATCACTCATTTCCGCCGAGGTGGAAGTGGGTGATTTTCCATATCCGGCCGTCGTTATACGGGAAAGCGCTTGACAGATACATCGAGGTGCGATATAATATCCTATATCGAGGTTCGATGTATCGAGCTTCGACTGTGAAAGGAGGAGCTATGGAAGATCGCATTCGGCGCGTTTATGTTCCGATGACGGAAACCGGGTTTTATATTCTGTTTTCGCTGCAAACGCCGCAGCATGGGTATGGGATCGCGCAGCAGGTGGCGCAGATGACAGGCGGAGCCGTCTCGATCAGCCCGGGGACCATGTACGGGACGCTCTCAAAGATGGAGAAGGATGGCCTGATTTCCTTCTACGCGATGGAGGAAAAACGGAAGTTTTACTGTATTACGGAACTTGGCCGGGAGATTTTGAAGCTTGAGATTGACAGAATCGAGCGGTTATACAAAAACAGCAGGGGGGAGTACATCCATGGTTAAGGTTCGCTTTTTCACGATAGCCGATTATGAGGACGAGGAGCGCTGGTTGCGCAGGCAGCACCAGAAGGGGCTGCGGCTTGTAAAGTGCGTGGGGCCCTGCTTTTATGTGTTTGAGGCGTGTACGCCCGAGGATGTCATCTATCGTCTGGACTATCAGAATGAACGGCAAAGCGGCGATTATTTGCAGCTGTTCCGGGACTACGGCTGGGAATACTTCGCCAGCTGCATGGGATGGCTCTATTTCCGAAAACCGGCCTCCGAGGTGCAGTTGGAGCACGACGGTGAGATTTTTTCCGATGGCGCGTCAAGAGTGGACATGATCCGGCATATTGTCAGAACGCGTATGCTGCCCCTGCTTTGGATATTTTGCTGCTGTGTCTTGCCGAACTGGTGGAGAGCCATGACCGGAGACATGGGGAGTGCCGGGAAGTTTTTCGTTGCCTTTTTCACATTCTTTCTGTTTCTTTATCTGTATCTGTTTCTGCATTGCGGACTGAAGCTCAGAAGGATAAAAAAGCGCTTTGAACAGGCATAGAACCGCTGCGGCGGCCGGCAGGGAATCCCTGCCGGCGCGCCGCTTTTTTCTGGTGCAGCCGGATGCGGCGGGAAAACATGGATCTTCCCGCAAAATATCTTGACATTTCGTCAAAACTTGCTATTATATTTCTTGGAAAGAGGCGTATTTCGAGCCGCTCCTCCTGCGAATGATTTTTGACCGCTCCGGCCTGCCGGAGCAAAGGCCAGCGGACAGCCGGGTCAAAGGCCGTTCGGCAACTTTGTTGCCTTATTGATTGCGTTTTTTGCGCGTATTTTCACCCAGTGTGTGGGGAACAACTTGTGAAACGGTCAATAAGAGTAGTAAAAGTGGTTTGCTATATAGACTCGAAATCCCGTCCATTCATCGGCGCGCCGTCTTTTCTGCGCGCTGTGTGTGCACAAGTGTTTTTTACACCTGTGCATTTTATTTTTGCCCGAAAGGCGGAGAAGAGATGGACGAGAAGCTGAAGCTCTATGGATTTAACAACCTGACAAAGAGCCTGAGTTTTAATATTTATGACGTCTGCTATGCGAAAACGCCCGCGGAGCAGCAAGAATATATCGCCTACATCGACGAGCAGTACAGCGCCGAACGCCTGACCGGCATTTTGACAACGGTTACAAACATGATCGGCGCAAGGATCCTGCACATCTCCAAGCAGGACTACGACCCGCAGGGCGCGAGCGTGACGCTGCTTGTCGCGGACAAGTGTATGGTGCCGGTCGGCAATACAACGGTTGCGCATCTGGACAAGAGCCACGTCACGGTACATACCTACCCGGAGTATCATCCGGAGACGAGTATTGCGACGTTCCGGGTGGATATCGATGTCGCCACCTGCGGCACGATCACGCCGCTCTCGACGCTGGACTATCTGATCGGCAGCTTTGACAGCGATATTATCACGATGGACTATCGCGTGCGCGGCTTTACGCGTGCGCTGCACGGCAAGAAGCTCTTTATGGATCACAGGATCACAAGCATTCAGGACTATATCGACCGGAAAACGCTGGATCGCTACAATACGATTGACATCAATGTCTACGAAGCGAACTTGTTTCATACGAAGATGCTCATTAAGAATATCGATCTGCACAACTACCTGTTCAAGCAGGATATGTCGGCCCTGCCCGCGAGCGAGCAGGCGGCAATTGAGCGTTCGCTCTATCGGGAAATGATGGAGATTTTCAGCGGGAGGAATGTCTATTGAACAGCGCAGCGCAGCGGCAGGCGCCGCTTTATGAAGCCCTCCAGCGCTTTAAGCTGGCCCGCGTTGTGCCGTTCGACGTGCCCGGCCATAAGCGGGGCAGGGGGAACCCGGAGCTGACGGCATTCCTCGGCCAGCAGTGTATGGATGTCGATGTCAACAGCATGAAACCGCTGGACAACCTCTGCCATCCTGTCTCGGTGATCCGCGATGCGGAGGTTTTGGCCGCCGACGCGTTCGGCGCGGAGAATGCCTGCTTTATGGTCGGCGGTACAACCAGTTCCGTGCAGGCCATGGTGCTGACGGCCTGCCGCCCCGGCTCCAAGATCATCCTGCCGCGCAATGTCCATCGCAGCGTTTTGAACGCGCTGGTGCTGTGCGGCGCGACACCGATCTATGTCAATCCGGATTCAAATGAGCGCTTGGGCATCCCGCTTGGGATGCGCCGCAGCGCAGTGGAACAGGCGATTGAGGAGAACCCGGATGCGGTCGCGGTTTTGATTAACAACCCGACCTACTACGGCATCTGTTCCAATCTGCGCGCGATTGTTGCCTATGCCCATGCGCACGGGATGCTGGCGCTGGTGGACGAGGCGCATGGTACGCACTTCTATTTCGGGCGCAACATGCCCGTGACGGCCATGGCCGCCGGCGCGGATATGGCAAGCGTCAGTATGCACAAGTCCGGCGGAAGCCTGACACAGTCGAGCATTTTGCTGCTTGGCCCGAATGTCAGTGAGGGATATGTCCGGCAGATTATCAACCTGACGCAGACGACAAGCGCAAGCTATCTTCTGATGTCGAGCCTTGACCTTTCACGGCGGAATCTTGCACTGCGCGGCGAGCAGATCTTTGACGAAGTGCGCACGATGGCGCGCTACGCGCGGGAGGAGATCAACGCCATCGGCGGCTACTATGCGTTCTCCAATGAGATCTGCAATGGCGACAGCGTCTACCGGTTTGATGAGACAAAGCTCAGTGTCAATACGCTGGAGGTCGGGCTTGCCGGCATAGAGGTCTATGACCTGCTGCGAGATGAGTACGATATTCAGATTGAGTTCGGTGACCTCGGCAACATTCTGGCCTATCTGTCGGTAGGCGACCGCAAGCGCGATATTGAGCGGCTGGTCGGCGCGCTGGCGGAGATCCGCCGCCGGTTTGGCCGTGACCGCGCCGGGCTGATGCGGCACGAGTATTTGAGCCCGATTGTCGTTGCCACGCCGCAGCGCGCGTTCTACAGCGAAAAGCGCAGCGTCCCGCTGGCAGAGGCGGCGGGTCATGTGTGTACGGAATTTGTGATGTGTTATCCGCCCGGCATTCCGATTCTCGCGCCCGGTGAGCTGATTACAAAGGAAATTGTAGAATATATTCAGTACGCGAAGGCAAAGGGCTGTTCTATGACAGGCCCGGAGGATCTGGAGATCCGGCGTTTGAATATCATGAAGGAGTAAAGCATGGAGCTTTGGTTCACAGAGACCCAGAACGAGGGCATTCGCTTTTCCATCCGGGTCGAAAAGCAGCTCTTTTCAAGAATGAGCGAATTTCAGCGCATCGATATCTTCGACAGCAAGGAGCTTGGCCGTTTTTTGACGCTGGATGGGATTGTCATGTGCACGGAAAAGGACGAGTTCATCTATCACGAGATGATCGTCCATGTGCCGATGGCGGTGCATCCGAACGTGAAAAATGTCCTGCTGATTGGGGCGGGAGACGGTGGCGCGGTGCGCGAGCTGACGAAATACGACTGCATCGAATCGATTGACATGGTGGAGATCGATCGGATGGTCGTGGCGGCGTGCAAAAAATATATGCCGCAGACGGCCTGTAAGTTTGACGACCCGCGCCTGCATCTGTATTACGAGGACGGGCTGCGTTTTGTGCGTACAAAGTCGGACGCATATGATCTTATCATTGTCGATTCCACCGATCCCTTTGGCCCCGGCGAAGGGCTGTTTACAAAAGAATTCTATGGGAACTGCTATAAAGCGCTGCATGAGGATGGAATTATGGTAAATCAGCAGGAGAGCGCGTTCTATGAGACGGACCGGCTCGCCATGCAGCGTGCGCATAAACGGATCGTGGAGACGTTCCCGATCTCCAAGATCTATCAGGCCCATATCCCGACGTATCCGAGCGGCCACTGGCTGTTCGGCTTTGCCAGCAAGTGCTACCATCCGATCACGGATCTGGATGCGGCCCGCTGGAATTCGCTGGGGATTGCGACAAAATACTACAACACCGGGCTGCACGTTGGCGCATTCCGGCTGCCGACGTATGTAGAGGAGGTGCTCCGCGATGCGGAACCCAAACATTGAGACCTTTATCGGGTGCGACGCGCCGTATGAAGAAGCGAAAATCGTCATCTTCGGCGCGCCGTTTGACAGCACAACCAGCTTCCGGCCGGGCACACGCTTCGGCCCATCAGCGATCCGCCATGAGAGCTTCGGAATTGAAACCTACAGCCCTTATCAGGACCGTGATCTGGAGGACTGCGCCGTGATCGACACGGGGGATCTGGAACTGTGCTTCGGCAGCTCAGAGCTGGCACTGGAGGATATCCGCTGCCGCACGGAGGAGATCCTGCACGATGGGAAGTTTCCACTTTTGCTTGGCGGCGAGCATCTGGTGACGCTCGGCACCGTGCGCGCGGTGGCGGCGCAGTATCCTGATCTGCATATCGTTCATTTTGATGCGCATGCTGACCTGCGCGACGACTATCTCGGCGTGCAGCTCAGCCACGCCTGCGTCCTGCGCCGGTGCCATGACCTGTTGGGCGACGGTCGGATTTTCCAGTTTGGCATCCGCTCCGGCGAACGCGCGGAGTTCCGCTTCGCGGAAGCAGGGCATACGAAGATGCAAAAGTTTACGTTTGACGGCCTGAAAGAGACGGTTGCCGCATTGGGCGATGCCCCGGTCTATTTTACCATTGATCTGGATGTGCTCGACCCCTCCTGCTTCCCGGGAACCGGTACGCCGGAGGCGGGCGGCGTCAGCTTCTTGCAGCTTTTGGACGCAATACGGACGGTCTGTGCGGGTGCAAATGTTGTCGCCGCGGATGTGAACGAGCTGTCCCCCGCGCTGGATGCCAGCGGCGCGTCGACGGCGATGGCCTGTAAGGTGGTGCGCGAGCTGCTGCTTGCGCTCTCGTAGGAAAAATAACGCCTGCGCGCTGCGCAGGAGCGGAAGTGAGAGGATAGCAATGAGTAAAGTTTTAATCATCGGCTGCGGCGGCGTTGCCTCCGTGGCGATCCAGAAGTGCTGCCAGTGCAGCGAGGTGTTCTCCGAGATCATGATCGCAAGCCGAACCAAGTCGAAATGCGACGACCTGAAGGCGAAGCTCGCCGGAAAGACTGCCACGAAGATCAAGACGGTTCAGGTGGACGCCGACAACTTTGAAGAGCTCTGTGCGCTGATCCGCGGCTATGGCCCGGATCTGGTGATGAACATTGCGCTGCCGTATCAGGATCTGACGATCATGGACGCGTGCCTTGCCTGCCATGTCAACTATCTGGACACGGCGAACTATGAGCCGGAGGATATCAACGATCCAGCGTGGCGCGAGATCTATGAGAAGCGCTGCCGCGAGGCCGGGTTCTCGGCCTATTTCGACTACAGCTGGCAGTGGGCCTATCAGGAGAAGTTCCAGAAGGCCGGCCTGACGGCGCTGCTCGGCACCGGCTTTGACCCGGGCGTGACGCAGGCCTTCTGCGCCTATGCCAAAAAGCACATTTTTGATACGATCGATACGATTGATATTCTCGACTGCAACGGCGGCGACCACGGCTATCCGTTCGCCACAAACTTTAATCCGGAGATCAACCTGCGCGAGGTTTCCGCGCCCGGCTCCTACTGGGAGGACGGCCATTGGGTGGAGATTCCCGCCATGTCCATCCGCCGGGAGTACACCTTTGATCAGGTGGGGAAGAAGGATATGTACCTGCTTCATCATGAGGAGATTGAATCACTGGCGAAACATATCCCCGGCGTGAAGCGGATCCGCTTTTTCATGACCTTCGGGCAGTCCTATCTGACCCACATGAAGTGCCTTGAAAATGTCGGCATGCTCTCTACCACGCCCGTCCAGTTCGAGGGGAAAGAGATTGTGCCCATCCAGTTCTTGAAGGCGCTGTTGCCTGACCCGGCCTCCCTGGGCCCACGCACTGTGGGCAAGACCAATATCGGCTGCATCTTCACCGGAAAGAAGGACGGCAGGGACAAGACCTATTATATTTATAACATCTGCGACCACCAGGCATGCTATGCGGAGGTGGGCTCTCAAGCCATCTCCTATACCACCGGTGTGCCTGCCATGTGCGGCGCCATGATGCTGCTCACTGGAAAATGGAATATGCCCGGTGTGCATACCGTGGAGGAATTTGATCCCGATCCCTATCTCGAGGCGCTGGACCGCTGGGGCTTGCCCCAC
>CAZYZQ010000043.1:0-19098 GCA_964652075.1 uncultured Oscillospiraceae bacterium | reverse complement strand
CGCCCTGAACGCGACCCGCGCTGCCGTCGAAGAGGGCATCGTTGCGGGCGGCGGCACCGCCTACGTCAACGCCATCCCGGCGGTTGAGAAGCTCTGCACCGAGCTGACCGGCGACGAGAAGACCGGCGCGCAGATCATTGCCAAGGCGCTGCAGGCCCCGATCCGCCAGATCGCTGAGAACGCGGGCGTCGACGGCTCGATCGTCTTCGAGAAGATCCGCACCAGCGACAAGCTCGGCTACGGCTACAACGCCTACACCGAGGAGTACTGCGACATGATCCCCGCCGGTATCGTTGACCCGACCAAGGTCACGCGCTCCGCGCTGGAGAACGCCGCGTCGATCGCCTCCTGCGTCCTGACCACCGAGTCCATCGTGGCCGAGAAGCCGGACCCCGCGGCTGACGCTGCCGCAGCAGCTGCCGCCGCACAGGCCGGCGGCGGGATGTATTAATCCCAAACCCCTGAATACAACGCCGCGCCGGACATCGCAAGATGCCCGGCGCGGTTTTCTCCCTGTAAGTCCAAACCGCCCGGCCTTGACAAGGCCGGGCGGGGATGGTAAAATGAATATAGAAAAGGACGCTGCGACAAGCGGTTGTTCCTACATTGCTAAAAGTAACCGCTTAGCTTGCAGGCACGAGGCGGTTACTTCTTTTTTGCCTGTAAAATCAGGCTGATGATACCGATGACTACCAAGCAGAACTGAAAAAGCTCTGAATATGTAATCTGCATGCCATCACCTCCTCCTGAAAGCAGAGGAGGCAAGAAGTGCTTCCTCTTTGTCAGAGGAACGAACCGCCTGCCGGTTTGTGCAGCGCCCTACCCCTTGCGGGGCAGCTTTATCTTAGCAGATACCGCGCCATATGTCAAACATATCGTCACAAAGCACGTGCCGGGCATCATGGGATGCCCGGCGTCATGCTTATTCCGGCAGGTGCTTGTCCATTGCGATTTTGACGCTCTTCGCCACATCCAGCAGCACCTGTGCCTGCTGCGGCGTGCAGGCGTCGAGCAGCGATTGCAGCTCGGCGGCAATCGCCGGCTTCTGCTGTGTGGCAAACAGGATGCGATCCGTCCGCACGTCGAGCGCCTGCGCGATGGCCACCAGAACCGGCAGGCTCAGTTTGGTGTTCCCCGTCTCAATGTGGCTCATGTGGGTCACAGAAATCCCCACTTTTTCCGCCAGCTGCTCCTGCGACAGCCCCTGTGCCTTGCGCAGCTGCCGGATCTGCTGGCCAATCTGATAATAGTCCATCCCATTCCCGCCTATCCAATATATGATACTTGCATTCTATAGGCAAGTATGCTATCATAACATGGTCTTAATGGGCTATTTTATGCCTATTTAATTCAAGTTATGGAGGCGTGAACGCATATGCCGGACTACAAAACGTTATATTATTCTCTCTTTGGGATCATGGAGGATGTGCTGGAGCAGCTCGATCAGGCAAATTACGGCACGGCCAAGCAGCTGCTGATCCATGCGCAGCAGGCCGCGGAGGATGCCTTTCTGGAGGCAGATGCGGAAGAAGCGCCCGCCGCGCCGGCCCGCTCTAAATAAACCATCCCGTGCCGGGCGTTCATGCGCCCGGCACGGGATGGTTTTTTCAGCGTTCTTTCCGTATCAGCTCGTACTCGTATTCCGTATAACAGCCCACATCCCCCTCTTTGTCGTACTTTGCTCTGTAGACGCAGTTGCCGTGCTCGTCATAGCGTGAGAGTGTGGTTCTGTAGTAGGCGTCCGCATCGTGGGTCTCCTCCACCTCATAGCTGCCGTCCGGATAATAGGTCGCCTGTTCCACTACGCGGTCAACCCGATCTGTGGCGACGCGCGACTGGAGATTGCCTTCCTCGTCGTAGGTGTACGTATACATAAGTGCGCTCCTCGAGCAGCCGCCCCGCGCTGTCGTAGTCGTAGAGCGTTTTCCCCTTTCCCTGCTCATGATAATAACTGCACTCCTCGGCCAAATTCCCCGCCGCATCGTAGGCATATGTCCGTTTTGGTTTGCCATTTCCCCAGTTCTTCATCATAGCGCTCTTCCCGGACTTCTCTGCCCTGCGCATCATAGTATTTCTGATAGGAGTATTCCTGCGGTTTTCCATTCCGATAGATAATCTCTCCCGTCATTGCCCCGTTCAGCGCATAGAAGTACTCCCTTCGCTCTATACGGTTGTTTAGCAGATCGTGCTCCACCGCTAAGATACATTCCCACTCGTACTCCGGCTCCGGCTCCCACGCGGGGCAAAGCGCCGGCGCGGCGATGGCGACTGCGAGGACAAGGATCAGTAGAATACAGCTCAGGCGGATCGTCGATTTCATAAGCGTCCCCTCCTTTGTAACTGTATTCTACCAAATCCTTCTCTGGTATTCAATGCGCAATGTTCACCATTTTGTTGTCCAAAATTTGTGAACTCTGTGTCACGGCGCAAAAACGCCGGGGCTTCCCGATTTGGGGAAGCCCCGGCGGACTGTTTAGGTTTGTTCTCCCAAAACGATCTCGACGCGGTAGTACGCGCCGCCGCGGAAGAGCAGCAGGGTGACGGTGTCGCCCGCCTCATAGTGGTTTTTCAGCTCGTCGAGCGTCTCATAGCTCGTGACGGTCTCGCCGTCGAGCTGGACGATGATATCGCCCGCCCGGATGCCGCGCGCGTAGGCGTCGGAGTCCTCGTCCACCTCCTGCAAATAGACGCCGGACGGCCAGCCGTAGTACAGCTGCGCGCGCAGCGGGACGCTCACGCCGGAGAAGCCAAGCGACGGGCGGCCGGAGACGTAGCCCTGCTCCAGCAGCTCCTGCAAAATCGGCTGCGCGACGGAGATCGGGATGGCAAAGCCGATGCCCTCGATGCCGCTGCTCGCGGAAAAGAGCTTCATTGTGTTGATGCCGATGACCTGCCCCTCGGCATTGAGCAGCGGGCCGCCGGAGTTGCCCTCGTTCAGGGCGGCGTTCGTTTGCAGCAGTGTCAGCACGCGGCCGCCCGTCTCAATGTTGCGGTTGATGGCCGAGATGATCCCGTCCGTCATGGTTCCGCGCAGCTCCACGCCCAGCGGGTCGCCGATGGCGACGACCTGATCGCCGACCTCCAGCGACTCCGAGCTGCCGAACTCGGCGGGCGTCAACCCGGCCGCGTCGATTTTCAGGACCGCGAGGTCGGACACCTCGTCGCTGCCGACGACCTCCGCCGTATAGCGCGTGTCGTCCGTCAGCAGGACGGCAATCTGCGCGGCGTTCTCAATCACATGGCTGTTTGTAATCAGATAGCCGTCCTCCGTGAGGACGATGCCCGTGCCGGAGCCCGCATCCGTTGTAATCGAAACCACGCTCGGGATGGCCTTTTTATAGATCTCCTGCAGGCTCAGCGCCGTTTCGGCAGCGGAAACCGTCTCGTCGCGTTCAGCGGACGGCTGGAGCGTAATCTGTGGGACGCTTTCGGCGGCCGGCTCCTCCGCGCGCGCTTCGAATCTCACGGTGCGCACATTGAACAGCCGCGTTTGCAGCGCCAGCACAATCAGGCAGCACAGCAGCACCGCGCCGACGCCCAAAACAGCGGGCAGGCCGAAGTGCTTGCGCGGTATCTGCTCCGGCATCCGCTCGACCTGATAGTATTGGCCGTCCAGGCAGGACGGGCGTTTATCCATCTGTTCCATGGACACACCTCACTTTGTCGGTTGCAGGGTGAAGACGAACTCTGTCAGCCCGTCGCAGCTGGAGACGCGGATGTCCTCGCCGTGGCTCTGGACAATCGTCCGGGCGATATACAGGCCGAGGCCCCAGCCGTCGCGGTCCTCGCTGCGGCTCTTGTCGGCCTTGTGGAAGCGGTCGAAGACGTAGGGCAGCTCCTCCGGCGGAATCGTCGGGCCGGTGTTGGCGATGGCGATGCGCACCTTGCCGCCCTCCTGCCAGACGGTGACGCGCAGCGTGCCGTCCTGCGGGCAGAACTTGACCGCGTTGTCGAGTAGGTTATAGACCACCTGCGTGATCGGGTCGGGGCTGGCAAGGACGAACAGCGGCTCGTCCGGCAGCGTGGCCTCGACCTGCAAATTTTTGTCCGTGATCTTCTGTTCAAAGCCAATGAGCACGCGGCCCACGTTCTCGCAGATATCGAAGCGCTGCTTCTGCGCGTCCGGGATCCCCTGCGCCTGCAGGCGTGAAATATCGAGCATACTGCGCACCAGACGTGAGAGCCTGCGCACCTCGTCGGAGACGATCTGCATATAGTGCCGGTGGCGCTCGGGCGGGATCGTCCCGTCGAGCATCCCGTCCATATAGCCCGCGATGGTGGTCATCGGCGTTTTCAGCTCATGGGAGACGTTGGCCACGAACTCGCTGCGGCTGGCCTCCGCCGCCGCCAGGGAGTCGGCCATGTTGTTAAACGCCTCGCAAAGGGCGAGCATCTCATCGGTGGAATAGGGGCTGAGCGTGGCGCGGGCCTCCATCTCGCCGTGGCCGAAGCGCCGGATCGTCGTCGTCAGCGACTTGACCGGGCGCGACATGCTGCGCGCGACGATCGTACAGACAAGCAGCGCCAGCAGCAGCACGAACAGCAGCACAAAGATAAAGCTGCCGGACAACTGGTGCAGCAGCTGATTCGTCTCGTTGAACGGCGAGGAGCTGATGACGATGCCGAGATTCTGGCTGCTCTCCTGCGAGACAATCGGCACCGCCGCAACGTAGCGCTGGTTCTCGTACAGGCCCAACAGATAGCCGGACATGTAGTAGGTGCCGGCCTGTTGCACCTGCGTCAGAAACGCCGGGTCGACGCACTTGCCGATGTGGTCGCAGGCCGTTTCATTCTGGCTCGAGCAGACCACAACGCTGCCCGTCTCGTCGCAGATGACGAGATCGACGCCGGTCGCCGCCGTCGCGAACGAGACGCTCATGCGCAGGTCCCAGTCGCTTCCCATCTCGCCGGACGTGCCGTACGCCGCGGCAAGGTCGGCAACCGCCACGGCCTCGCGGCTCAGCGTCGACTGCTTGCTCTCGACAAGATATCGAAAGAGCAGCGAGGTGAACGCCGTGCCGACAAGGCCGAGGCACAGCAGCACCATGCACAGCGTCGTAATCAGCTGGCGCGAAAACGTTGAGCGCATTTACAGCACCTCGAATTTATAGCCGACGCCCCAGACCGTCTTCAATAGCCACTTGTCCGACGCGCCCTCGAGCTTCTCGCGCAGGCGCTTGACATGCACGTCGACCGTCCGGCTGTCGCCGAAGTAGTCGAAGCCCCAGACCTCGTCGAGCAGCTGGTTGCGCGTATAGACGCGGTTCGGCGTCGAGGCCAGATGGAACAGCAGCTCCATCTCCTTCGGCGGCGCGTCGATCTTCTGGCCCTTGACAATCAGCTCAAAGGCGTCCATGTCGATAATCAGGTTGTCGTAGACCAGACGCCGGCTGCCGGACGTCTTCTCCTGCTCCATGCCGCCCGCCCGGCGCAGTACGGCCTCGATGCGGGCGAGCACCTCCTTCATCTCGAAGGGCTTTGTGATATAGTCGTCCGCGCCCTGCTGGAGGCCGGAGACCTTATCGTTCGTCTCGCCCTTGGCGGTCAGCATGATCACGGGGGCCTTGCTCTCGGCGCGGATCTTTTGCAGCACGCTCCAGCCGTCCATCACGGGCAGCATGATATCCAGCAGCACCAGGTCCGGCTGCACGGCGCGGAAGCGCTCCACCGCCTTCCCGCCGTCCGCCGCCATGGCGGTCGCATAGCCCTCCTTTTCGAGATACAGCTTCAAAAGCTCCGCGATATTCGGATCGTCTTCCACGACGAGAATCGTCTTCGGCATGATGGTCTCCTCCCTTTCGTTTCTATTTTATTATAGCGAAAATCCGCCGTGTTGGATGAATGAATTGTAAAAAAACGCGCGGCTGCGCATTTTGCCCGGTGCGGCCGCAAAAAATCGTGATTTTTTACAGATTTTCTCCGCAAATTTGTTGCAATTCCCCAAATGTGGTGCTATAATTTTTCTGTTTTGGGCCCCCAACACGGCATTTCGCCGTTTTTATTTTAAGGAGCTGCAAGTTATGGCACAGAAGAATATCCGCAACATCGCAATCATCGCGCACGTCGACCACGGTAAGACGACGCTCGTCGACGAAATGCTGAAACAGGGCGGTATCTATCGTGAAAATCAGGCCGTTGTCGACCGCGTCATGGACTCAGGCGAACTCGAGCGCGAGCGCGGCATCACGATCCTCGCAAAGAACACCGCCATCCACTATAACGGCACGAAGATCAACATCGTCGATACTCCGGGCCACGCCGACTTCGGCGGCGAGGTCGAGCGCATCCTGAAGATGGTCAACGGCGTCATCCTGCTCGTCGACGCCGCCGAGGGCCCGATGCCGCAGACGCGGTTCGTCCTGTCCAAGGCGCTGGAGCTGGGGCACAAGGTCATCGTCGTCATCAACAAGATCGACCGCCCCGATGCGCGCATCGACGAGGTCTGCGACGAGGTGCTGGAGCTGCTGCTTGACCTGAATGCGACGGACGAGCAGTTTGAGTCCCCGACGCTGTTCTGCTCGGCACGGCAGGGCGTCTGCTCCTACTCGCCGCACGAGGAGGGCACGGATCTGCGTCCGCTCTTCGACACGATTGTCGACTATATCCCCGCGCCGGAGGGCGACGACGACGCGCCGCTGCAGCTGCTCGTCTCGTCCATCGACTACAACGACTATGTCGGCCGGATCGGCGTCGGGCGTGTGGAGCGCGGCGTGGTGCGGCAGAATCAGGAGGTCACGATCTGCGACTACCACGACCCCAGCATCCAGCAGAAGGGCAAGGTCGTCGCGCTCTACGAATATGACGGCCTTGGCCGCAACCCGATCACCGAGGCCGGCGCGGGCGAGATCGTCGCGTTCTCCGGCATCGCGGATATCACCATCGGCCGCACACTCTGCGCGCCGGGTTCGGCCGAGCCGCTGCCGTTCGTCAAGATCTCCGATCCGACAATTGAGATGACGTTCTCCGTCAACGACTCGCCGTTCGCGGGCCGCGAGGGCAAATATGTCACCTCCCGCAACCTGCGCGACCGGCTTGACCGCGAGCTTCTGAAGGACGTGTCGCTGCATGTGACAGAGCAGGGCACGGACGCGTTCAACGTCGCGGGCCGCGGCGAGATGCACCTGTCGATCCTGATCGAGACGATGCGCCGCGAGGGCTACGAGTTCCAGGTCTCCACGCCGCGCGTGCTGACAAAAGAGGTGGACGGCCAGACCTGCGAGCCGGTCGAGCGCGTTGTGTGCGACGTGCCGGAGGAGGCCGTCGGCAGCGTCGTGCAGAAGCTGGGCGACCGCAAGGGCGAGATGGTCAACATGACGCCGATGGGCAGCCGGATGCGCCTTGAATTTCTCGTCCCGTCGCGCGGCCTGTTCGGCTACCGCTCGGAGTTTTTGACCGACACGCGCGGCGAGGGCATCATGTCCTCCGTGCTGGACTCCTATGCGCCCATGAAGGGTGAAATCTCCCGCCGCAGCTACGGCTCACTCGTCGCGTTCGAGACCGGCGAGGCCGTGACCTACGGCCTTTACAACGCGCAGGAGCGCGGCCAGCTCTTCATCGGCGCGGGCACGGATGTGTACGCCGGTATGGTCGTCGGCCTGTGCAGCCGGAACGAGGACATGTCCGTCAACGTCTGCAAGAAAAAGCAGCTGACGAACATCCGCTCCTCCGCCTCCGACGAGGCGCTTCGCCTCACGCCGCCGAAGATCCTCTCGCTCGAGCAGAGCCTTGAGTTTCTCGCGGACGACGAGCTTCTGGAGGTCACACCGAAGTCCATCCGCATCCACAAGCGCATCCTCGACCACGCCGACCGCATGAAAGCGCTCAAGGGCGGCAAATAAAAACTTCCTTCAGGACGCAGGGCACCCGCCCCGCGTCCTGTTTCGCTTGACACGCATTCGCTCGTATGTTACCATTTTTTCAGAGCCCGGGCCTGCCCGGACGCACAGAAAAAGGAGCGATTGGAAGATGAAATCCATTCGTGAGATCTATAAAGTCGGCAAAGGCCCGTCCAGCTCGCATACGATGGGGCCGCAGCGGGCGGCGGAGTGGTTCCGGGCCGCACACCCGGAGGCGGACAGCTTTCAGGTGCGGCTGTACGGCTCGCTCGCCAAGACCGGAAAGGGACACGGAACGGACCGCGTTTTGTACGACACGCTCGCGCCCACCCCGACCGAGGTGCTGTTCTGCGCGGAACCCCCCGCGGATGTAGCGCACCCGAACACCATGGACTTTCTGGCCATGCAGGGCGGCCAACTCTGCGCGCGCACGCGGATCGTCTCCATCGGCGGCGGCGATATCCGCATTGAAGGCCAGCCGGAGACCGATCCGCCGGAAACTTATCCGGAGAACACGTTCGCCGAGATCCGGGAGTTCTGCCGGTTCCGCGCGCTGAGCTTGGCCGACTATGTCGAATTCAACGAGGGCGCAGAGATCTGGCCGTTTCTGGACGGAATCTGGCAGGCGATGAAGCAGTCCGTCGCGGACGGCCTGTGCGCCGAAGGCATCCTGCCCGGCGGCCTGCACATTGAGCGCAAGGCAAAGCTGCTCTACGAGCACCCCGCGCCCAACGAGGTGCCGCAGGTGCGCGAGTGCCGGATTATCTCCGCCTACGCCTTCGCCGTCAGTGAGCAGAACGCGGACAACGGCACGGTCGTTACCGCGCCGACCTGCGGCGCGTGCGGCGTGGTTCCGGCGGCGCTGCTGTTCATCCAGAAGCAGCGCGGCTACACGGACCGGCAGATGGCGCAGGCGCTGGCCGTCGCGGGACTGTTCGGCAACCTCATCAAGCACAACGCCTCGATCTCCGGCGCGGAGTGCGGCTGTCAGGCGGAGATCGGCGCGGCCTGCGCCATGGCCGCCGCCGGGCTGGCGTACCTGTTCGGCCTCGGCATCCATCAGATCCAGTGCGCAGCCGAGATTGCGCTGGAGCACCACCTCGGCCTGACCTGCGACCCGATCTGCGGGCTGGTGCAGGTGCCGTGCATCGAGCGCAACGCCGTCGCGGCCATGCGCGCCATGAACGCCTGCAACCTCGCCTATTTCCTCGCCGACACGCAGCGCATCACCTTTGATATTGTCGTCAAGACCATGTACGAGACAGGCGTCAGCATGAACCAGCGCTTCCGCGAAACCTCCGAGGGCGGGCTGGCAAAGATGTTTATGCCGAGAAAATAGGATAAAACGCAGCCCTCCACGCCGAATTTTTGGCGCGGAGGGCGATTTTTATGTAGGCTTGTCCGGGTCGGTGGGGTCCCAGTTAGGCGCTTCGGGATCGAGGGGCGTGACGGGTTCCAGTTCCGCGCCCAGCGTCTCCCGTTCCAGAATATTGACTGGCGTGCCGGGCGGGCAGTTGTCATAAATCCATTTTATGTCTTTTACCGCCAACCGGATGCAGCCGAGCGACGCCTGCGTGCCGAGCTTTTCATACTCCTCCGACTCCAGATCGTCCGCGCTTTGCGTGAAGTACGGCACGGAGTGGAACAGGTAGTGCCCGGAGATGACCACCGCGTACTGGCCGTAGCAGAAGGCCGTGTGCTCCACGTTGGCGAACAGCTGCCGCCAACGGTAGCGGTCGTGGCAGGCGAAGCTGCCGAGCGGCGTCCACTTGCCCGTCGAGCAGGCGAAGGCGTGCACCAGCTGCGTATACGCGCCCGTGTCGTCCTGCCCGTAGACGAGGACGGCGTTGTGGTTTTTGACCACCTCAATCGAATACGGCAGCGCCGCACCACTGCCCTGCGCATAGCGCTCGTCCGGCCAGTTTTGTCCCGTGATCTCGATCAGACGGGAGACGCGAACCGCTCCGGCGTCCAGCGTGAGCTGCAACACCTGCGTCCAGTCCGGCTGGTAGCGGGCAAATTCATAGGAAAGCTCGAACGTTCCGGTGCCGTCCTGCAGGGCAATCTCGCGCGTTTCCAGCGTCTCGCCGCCGCGTGTGAGCGTCAGCGTCGCCGTCTGCGGGCCCTCGCCGGAGACGGCGAGGACATAGTGCAGCCGCGCGACCGGCGCATCCGGCGTGACAAGCGCCTCGGTCGTCGTGCGGAAGACGACATGCAGCGGCTCCGGCGCGGGTTCCAGCGCTTCCGGCACTTCCGGCTCTTCCGGCTCTTCCGGCTCTTCCGGTGCTTTTGCTTCCTGCGGCGCCTTTGGCATCTCCGGCGCCTGTACAGCCGGTGCTTCGGCCGGCGCCTCGGGCGGCTGCGCGGCCGGGGCCGTGACGCAGCCGGTCAGCAGCAGAAGGAAGAGCAGGCAAATTCCCAGTTTCTTTCGCATAGTCCTCCGCCCTATCCGCGGCCAAACAGCCGGTCGGCGTAGCGGACGGTGTCCATGGCGGTCTTCGCGTAGGCGTCCGCGCCGATGGCGTCGGCGTATTCCTGTGTCAGCACCGCGCCGCCCACGACGACGCGGCAGTCGCAGCCGGCCTCGCGCAGCGCGCGGATCGTCTGCTCCATGCTCGGCACGGTCGTCGTCATGAGCGCGCTCAGGCCGACGAGCTTCGCGCCGGTTGCCCGCGTCGTCTCAACAATCCGCTCCGGCGGCACGTCGCGGCCGAGATCATAGACGTGGTAGCCGTAGTTCTCCAAAAGGACGCGGACGATATTCTTTCCGATGTCATGCACATCGCCCTTGACGGTGGCCAGCACGATGGCCGGGCCTTCGTCGCCGCCCGCCGGCATTGCGGCCCGCACCGCGCCGAAGGCCGCCGTCGCAGCGTCCGCGCTGAGCAGCAGCTGCGGCAGGAAGATGCGCTTCTTCTCGAACCCCTGCCCGACCTCGTCGAGCGCGGGGATGATGATCTCGTTGACGATGGCCATCGGATCTGTGCCCGCGTCAATGGCGGCCTGCGTTTTCGACGCTGCCAGCTCCTTCAGGCCGCGCAGGATCGCGCCGTGCAGGCTGTCGTCGAGCTGCTTCTTTCCCTGCGCAGGGGTGGCAGCGGCGGGCGCATTGGCGGGCGCAATGGTTTCGGCGAACGCGATGTAGCCCGCGCAGGCCGCGTCGTAGCCGGAGAGCGCCAGATAGGCGTGATAGGTCTTCTGCATCTCGGCGGAGTACGGGTTCATGATCGCCGCGTTCAGGCCGTTTTGCAGCGCCAGCGCGAAGAACGTCGCGGTCACGATATCGCGGTTCGGCAGGCCGAACGAGACGTTGGAGACGCCGAGCGAGCACAGGCACCCCAGCTCCTCACGGATGCGGCGCACCGTCTCGAGCGTCACGCGCGCGGCATCCGGGTCGGACGAGACGGCCATGGCCAACGGGTCGAAGATCAGGTCGTGCTTTTGCAGGCCGAAGTCCTGCGCGCGGGCGAGGATGCGCTTTGCAATGTCCACCCGCTCCTGCGCGGTGGCGGGGATGCCCGCCTCGTCCAGCGTCAGGCAGACAACCAGGCCGCCGTACTTGGCCGCCAGCGGGAACACCGCGTCCATGACCTCGCGCTTGCCGCTGACCGAATTCAGCATCGCCTTGCCGTTGTAGGCGCGCAGCGCGGCCTCCATGGCGGCGGGGTTCGTGGTGTCGATTTGCAGCGGCGCATCGACGGCGGTCTGTATCTCTTTTACGCACTGCAGCAGCACCGCCGTCTCGTCCAGCTCCGGCAGGCCGACGTTCACATCGAGCGCCGCCGCGCCGTGCGCGCACTGCGCCTCCGCCTCATCGACCACATAGTCGAAATCGCCGTCGCGCAGCGCCTGTTTGAGCTTTTTCTTGCCGGTCGGGTTCAGGCGCTCGCCGATCAGAACCGGCGCGCCGCCGAAGGTGACCGCGTGCGTGCGGCTCGAGATGCGGCTGATGCACTTCTGCGTCAGCGGCGCGGGCGGGATCTCCCGCACCGCCTCCACAAGCGCGCGGATATACGCCGGCGTCGTGCCGCAGCAGCCGCCGACAATCCGCGCGCCCGCGCGGACAATTTTCGCCATTGTCTCGGCAAATTCCGCCGGGCCGACGTCGTAGACCGTTTTCCCGTTCTCCGTGCGCGGCAGCCCCGCGTTCGGGCAGACGATCACGGGAACGCTGGCAAGGCTGCACAGCGCCGGGGTAAGCCCGGCCATCTGTTCCGGCCCGAGCGAGCAGTTCATGCCGAGCGCGTCGACGCGCAGGCCCTCGAGCATTGTCACCATCGCCGCCGGGTCCGCGCCGGTCATGAGCTTGCCGCGCTCATCGTAGACCGTCGTACAAAAGACCGGCAGGTCGCAGCTCTCCTTTGCGGCGAGGACGGCAGCTTTTGTCTCGTAGCTGTCGTTCATCGTCTCAATATAGACAAGATCCGCGCCCGCGGCCGCGCCGATGCGCACGACCTCGGAGAACGCCGCGACGGCCTCTTCAAACGGCAGCTCGCCGAACGGCTCGAGCAGCTTTCCCGTTGAGCCGATGTCCAACGCAACGTAGCGGTCGCCGCCGAACTGGTCGCGCGCCTGCCGCGCAAGGCGCACGCCCGCCGTGATCACGGCTTCGAGCGTGTCCGGATCGTAGTGGTAGCGGTTCGCGCCGAAAGTGTTGGCATTGACAATGTCGCTGCCCGCGGCAAAATACTGCGCGTGGATCTCCCGCACCACGTCCGGGTGCGTCAGGTTCCAGCGCTCCGGCTGCTCGCCGGGCGCAAGGCCCGCGTCCTGCAGCATCGTGCCCAGGCCGCCGTCGCAGAAGACAAGGCCGGACTGGATTTTTTCAAGTAGTGTCATGGGAACCCTCTCCCGTTATTTCAGGATCTCCGACAGATTCGACTGAATCGTGGCGGCGGTCGCGGCGTTGTTCATCGAGTAGACGTGGACGGCGTTCAGGCCGTTGGCGTACAGGTCGACGATCTGCGCCGTCGTATACGCGATGCCCGCCTGCCGCATGGCGGCGGGGTTGTCCGCATAGCGGTCAACAATGTAGCGGAACTTCGCCGGGACATTCTGCCCGGAGAGCTTGATGATCCGCGAAATCTGCTTCGCGTTCGTGACGGGCATGATGCCGGGAATGACCGGCACGGTGATGCCCGCGTCGCGGATCTTGAACAGGAAATTATAGAACACGCTGTTGTCGAAAAACATCTGCGTGACGAGGTACTGCGCGCCGGCGTCGACCTTCTCCTTCAGGTGGCGGATGTCCTCCATCTGGTTCGGCGACTCCGGGTGCCCCTCCGGGTAGCAGGCCGCGCCGATGCAGAAGCCTTCGCCGATCTCCGGGATCAGATCCTGCGCGTAGCGGAAGTCCTGCGAAATCTGCCCATCCTCGGGCAGGTCGCCGCGCAGAGCGAGAATATTCTCAATGCCCGCCTCCCGGATGGCCGCCACCTGCCGCCGGACGCCCTCGCGCGTCGAGGAGACGCAGCTCAGGTGCGCGACGACCGGCGTACCGAACTTCTTTTTCAGGTTCGCCGCGATCGAGACGGTATATTCGCTCGTGCCGCCGCCCGCGCCGTAGGTCACGCTCATATAGGTGGGCCGCAGCGCCGCGATCTGCTCGGTGGCGCTCCGGATCGACTCGAACTTGTCGCTCGTCTTCGGGGGGAACACCTCGAATGACAGCGACGGACGCGAAGCGGTAATCAAATCAACAACTTTCATCATGTTTCCTCCAGACTGCGCACCACGCGCGCGGGAACGCCCATGGCCAATGTGTTTGCGGGAATATCGCGCGTGACGACGCTGCCGCCCGCGATGACCGCGCCGTCTCCGATTGTGACGCCGGGCATGATCTTTGCCCCGCCGCCAATCCAGACATTTTTGCCGATGGTCACGGCGCGGCCGCGGATCTCGCCCGTCTTGCGGTGCGCCGGGTCCAGCGGGTGCTCGACCGTGTAGATGCCGACCTGCGGCGCAATCAGCGTGTCCTCGCCGATTGTGACAGGCGCGGCGTCCAGGATCACGCAGTCAAAATTGATGAGCGCGCGGTCGCCCAGATGGATGTTGAACCCATAGTCGCAGAAAAGCGGCGGCTTGACGGTGACGTGCTCGCCGACCGTGCCGAGCAGCTCCTTCAAAATCATGCGCCGGTGCTCCGGCTCGGCCTCGCTCGAGCGGTTGAGCGCCTCGCACAGCGTCCGCGCGCGGCTCTTCGCCGCCGAGAGCGCGGGATCGTTCATGCTGATCCATTGCCCGGACGCCAGCGCGTCATATGCAGGATGCTTCATAAAAATTCCTCCCGGGAACAAATTCACTGCCGTATTTGCACTTCATTATAGCAGAATTTCGACAAATTGCAAGAAACTGCGCGCACACGGCGGAATCCGCCACAATTTACAAATTCGTGACATCCTGCCGCGACGGGTGCTGTATAATAAAATTGAAAGGAGCGGAGGGATATGAATATTCTGTTCTTCCTGACCCCCAAGGCCACCTGCAGCTATGTCTATGACGATTTCACCATCCGGCAGGCCATGGAAAAGCTGGAAAATTGCAGCTACACCTCGCTGCCGATCCTCACGCGCGGCGGGGCCTACCGCGGCGCGATCTGCGAGGGCGACCTGCTCTGGGCGCTGAAAAACCAGTGCCATTTCGACCAGAAGCTCGCCGAGGAGACGCGCATCATGGACATCCCCCACCGCAAGGACAACGCGCCGGTGCTGGTCACGACCGACATCCGCGACCTCGTCGCGACCACCGCGCAGCAGAACTTCGTCCCCGTCATCGACGACAAGGGCGCGTTCATCGGCATCGTCCCGCGAAAAGCGATTATCGAGCACTTTCAGAAGACGTATCTGGAGTAAACACAGACCAGCGCCGCGCCCGGAACCGGGCGCGGCGCTGTATTTTGTCCGCATCTTGCAAAATCGCAGGAATTTCTGCCGTTTTCCGGCAGAAAATCTGCCGCGCGCAGGCAGGCATTCCCACGCGGCGCGTGCTAGGATAGTCCCATCAAGCGACAGGAAAGCGAGGCTGCGGACAAATGAGACAGACGCAGGAGCATCGGATCTGTGATTACAGCGGCACGGACTACGCCGCGTTCTGGGCGGACGGGAAACGGGACTACGAGGACGCCGCCGAGCGCATTGCGCTGCGGCGGCTGACGCGGCAATGGTCTGGGACTTGCCTTGAGATCGGCGCGGGCTACGGGCGGCTCGTGGACGTCTACGCGCCACGGTGCAGCCGCGTTGTGCTGACGGACTTCGCCGCGCCGCTGCTGGCGCAGGCGGAGGCGCGCGTCCGGCAGCTCGGGCTGGATCACGTCTCATGCCGCCGCGTCAACCTGTACGAGCTGGACGCGGCGGGCTGGCTGTTCGACAACGCCGTCTGCGTGCGGGTGCTGCACCACGTGGAATCCGTACCGGATTTTTTCCGGCAGGTGAACTATGTCCTGCGCGACAACGGGAGCTTTGTCTTGGAGTACGCCAACAAGCGGAACCTGCTGGAAGTGCTGCGCTGGCTGCTGCGCCGGCCGAACCTGCATCCCTTTTCGCACCGGCCCAGCGCCCGCAAGCAGAATGTTTACTACAATTTCCACCCCGCCTACATCAAAGAGATGCTTCGCCGGAACGGGTTCGAGATCGAGGCGGAGCTGGCTGTTTCCATCTTCCGCCTGCCCCTTCTCAAGCGTCTGGTCGGGCAAAAGCGCCTCGCGGCGCTGGAGGGGCCGCTCCAGCGTCTGCTCGGGCCGCTGCACCCCGCGCCCAGCGTATTTGTCCGCGCACGGAAGGTGCGCTCCCTGCCCCGGCCTTGAAATCTGCGTGCCTGCGCAGTATGATAGGAACGGGAGGTGGTTCTCTTGCACGAAAAAATTCTGGTTGTGGACGACGAAAAAGAGATCACGGATCTGATCGAGGTCTATCTGCAAAACGAGGGCATGGAGGTCTGCAAGTTCTACGACGGGCAGTCCGCGCTCGCCTGCATCGCGCGCACGCCGCTCGACCTGGCGATTCTGGACATCATGCTGCCGGACATCGACGGCTTTGCGCTCTGCCGCGCCATCCGCGGCGCGGGGCAGACCTACCCCATTCTGTTTCTCTCCGCGCGCGGCGAGGAGCTGGACAAGATCACCGGCCTGACGCTCGGCGCGGACGACTATATGACCAAGCCCTTCCACCCGCTCGAGCTGGTCGCGCGCGTCAAGGCGCAGCTGCGGCGCTACAGAACCTACCAGTCCCCCGGCACACCGGAGGCGGCGGGTGTGCTGGCCTACGGCGGCCTGCGGATGGACGTCCAGGCACATACATGCAGCGCGGACGGCGCGCCGCTCTCCCTGACGCCGACGGAATTTTCCATCCTGCAAATTCTGCTGGAGCATCAGGGCAGCGTCGTCAGCGCGGAGAGCCTGTTCCGCGCGATCTGGGCGGACGAGTATTTCTCCAAGAATAACAACACCATCACCGCGCACATCCGGCACTTGCGCGAAAAAACGGACAGGGCGGCGGGGAAAAACTATATCACAACCGTCTGGGGAGTGGGGTATAAGCTTGAATGAGAAAAAAGAGCTGCGGCGGGGGTTTGCGAAGCTGCGCCGGATCCTGTTCCTCCGGGCGCTGTGCCTGACCGCGCTGGCCACCGCGGCCGTTCTGTTGCTTCGTGAGCTTGCGCGCGGGCATCTGGCAAACTGGCTCGTCCACTGGATCGGCGTGCTGTTTTCCATGAACCGGGAGCAGGCGCTCCAATTCTACTACAACCGCATTCGCTCGCCGAATCTGGACTACTGCATCGGCGTCATCATCCTTCTGTTCATGGCGCTGCTGTTCTGGCTCCAGCTGCGCTCGTTCCAGTCCTACTTCATGCAGATCGCGCGCGGCATCGACCGGATCGTGGACGGCCAGGGGCCGATCTCCCTGCCGCCCGAGCTGGAATTCGTCGAGCATAAGCTCAATCTGGCAAAGCAGGCGCTCCAACGGCGCGAGGCGGAGTCGCGGCTACAGGAGCAGCAGAAAAACGACATGATCGTCTATCTTGCGCACGATATCCGCACGCCGCTGACCTCCGTCATCGGCTATCTGAGCCTGCTTGATGAAAACCGCGCGCTGCCGGAGCAGGCGCGGCGGAAGTATCTGCACATCGTGCGCGAAAAGGCGAACCGGCTGGAACAGATGGTCTGCGAATTCTTTGAACTGACGCGCTACCATCTACAGGCCGTGCCGCTCGCAAAGACGCAGAGCAACCTCTGCTACCTGCTTGTCCAGCTCTCGGACGAGCTGTACCCCCTGTTGCAGAAGACTGGAAAGGCCGTCGAGCTTCAGGTGGACGAGGGAATCACGCTCTGGGGCGACGCCGAAAAGCTGGCGCGCGCGTTCAACAACCTGCTCAAAAACGCCGTCGCCTACGGCGCGCCGGGCGGCGCGATTCGGGTATCCGCCAGCGAGGATGCGGCATTCTTGCACCTCGTCTTTCAAAATCCGGGCAGCATCCCGGCATCGCAGCTTGAAAAAATCTTTGAAAAATTCTACCGCACAGACCCCGCCCGGGCCAGCGACACCGGCGGCGCGGGGCTCGGCCTTGCCATTGCGCGCGACATCATACGCCTGCACGGCGGCGAGCTCCGCGCGGAAAGCGACGCGGAGACAACCCGGTTCCTCGTCACCCTCCCGCGCGGGAGGCCGTGACATGCGAAAGCGCGAAAAACCCGCCCCGGCGCACAGCGCCGGGGCGGGTTCTCATTTCTTACATCTGGGGCTGGTTGGCCGCCTCGATGATCTTGATGAACTTCTCGGGGACGAGGGACGCGCCGCCGATCAGGCCGCCGTCGATGTCGGGCTTGGCCAGCAGGTCGAACGCGTTCTTGTCGTTCATGGAGCCGCCGTACAGGATGGAGATCGCGCGGGCGATCTTTGCGCCGTACAGCTTGCGGATGACCGCACGGATGTTCTCGCAGACTTCCTCCGCCTGCTCCGGGGTCGCGGTCTTGCCGGTGCCGATCGCCCAGATCGGCTCGTAGGCGATGATGACCTTGCGGATCTTGTCCTCCGGCACGCCGTTCAGGCCGGCCTTGATCTGCATGGCGATCCACTCGTCGGTGATACCCTGCTCACGCTGCTCGAGGCTCTCGCCGCAGCACATGATCGGGTTCAGCTCGGCGGCGATGGCAGCCTTGACCTTGGCGTTGACGTCGTTATCCGTCTCGCCCATGGCGCGGCGCTCGGAGTGGCCGATGATGACGTACTTGCAGCCGGCGTCCACGAGCATCGGGGCGCTGATCTCGCCTGTGTAGGCGCCGGACTCCATGGCGTGGACATTCTCGGCGCCGATGCCGATGCGGGTCTCGCGCATGGCGCGCACAGCGGTCGTGATGTCGACAGCCGGGACGCACAGCACGACGTCGCACCAGCGGCCCTTCGGCATGGTGGCCTTCAGCGCGGTCATGAACGCCTTGGTCTCAGACGGGGTCTTGTTCATCTTCCAGTTACCGGCGATGACAGTCTTGCGGTATTTACGATTCATTTGTGTTAACTCCTTATATCTACCGTATCGTTTTCATACCGCGCCGGGGCCTGACAGCCCCGACGCAGTTTGATGTTTTGTAAACGCGGGAACTTATTTGTCCAGCAGGCAGGCGATGCCCGGCAGCTCCTTGCCCTCGAGGAACTCAAGCGACGCGCCGCCGCCAGTGGAGATATGGGTGATCTTGTCCGCGAAGCCGAGCTGCTCGCAGGCCGCGGCGGAGTCGCCGCCGCCGACGATCGTGATGGCGTCGGAGTCGGCCAGCGCCTGCGCAATCGCGATGGTGCCCTTCGCGAGCGTCGGGTTCTCGAACACGCCCATCGGGCCGTTCCAGACGACGGTCTTCGCGTTCTTGACGGCGTCCGCGAACAGCGCGCAGGTCTTCTCGCCGATATCGAGACCCTGCTTGTCGGCCGGGATCTCGTTGGAGGCAACGGTGATCACGTCGATCGGGCCGTCGATCGGGTCCGGGAAGTTGGCGGCGACAACCGTGTCGACCGGCAGCAGGAGCTGCACACCCTTCTGCTCGGCCTTGTCCATCATCTGCTTGCAGTAGTCGATCTTCTCCTCGTCGAGCAGCGAGGTGCCGACGTTGTAGCCCTTGGCAGCGAGGAACGTGTAGGCCATGCCGCCGCCGATAATCAGGGTGTCGACCTTCTCGAGCAGGTTGTTGATAACATTGAGCTTGTCGGAGACCTTCGCACCGCCGAGGATGGCGACGAACGGACGGGCCGGATCGGTCAGGGCCTTGCCCATGACACCG
>CAZYZQ010000042.1:0-19228 GCA_964652075.1 uncultured Oscillospiraceae bacterium | reverse complement strand
TTCGAGGGCGACTATCTGCCGCATGACATCCTCTACCGCGAAAAGGCCGCGTTCGCCGACGCGGTGGGCCATTCGATGGTCAACGAGCTGAAGGCGTACGCCGAGACGCTGTACACCGACGCGGAATTTGCCGAACGCGCAGCGCAGTACGACTACTGCCCGCCGTTCACGAAGGAGTCGCTTCTGTACCGGGAACTGTTTGAGCGCTACTACCCCGGTCAGGCGCGCATGATTGCAGACTTCTGGATGCCCAACCGCAGCTGGGAGGGCTGCAACGTCAACGACCCGAGCGCGCGCGCACTCAGCAACTACGGCGCGTCGGGAGAATAACCAACTGTCACCGCCGCCCCGCGAAGCATTTCGCGGGGCGGTTGTTTTTTTAACAAAGCGGAAACACATCAAAAGCAGATCGGAAAGAAACGCGCGCTAGAATTGTGGCAACAAAGACGTAAAGGAGCGTTTTCATTATGAAAACTCAAGATCAGACATTTCTCGTCCAGCGGCTGCGCGCCGCGTACACGCAGGCGGAAAAGACGCCCGACGGTCTTGCGCAGCTTCAGGCGCTTGACCGGAAGGTGCGCCGCCCCGCCAATTTCTTTGCATGGATCTTCGGCGCAGTCGGCGCTCTCGTGATGGGATGCGGCATGAGCCTTGTCATGACAGATCTCGGCGCGACGCTGGGACTTGGCGACACAATGGCGCCTGGCGTCGGCATCGGCGTGGCCGGGCTGGTCATTGTCGTTGCAAACTACCCGATCTTCCGCGCCCTGCTGGCCGCGCGCCGTAAAAAATACGCGCCGCAGGTGCTCGCGCTGAGCGAGCAGCTGATGCAGGGCTGAAACCGGCTTTTTTCGCGGTGCAAACACATCTTTAACATTTCTGTGTTATACTGAGGAAAGGACGGACAGACGAGGTGGCGCAGATGTTTCAGATTTTAGTGGTGGAGGACGACCGGGCGCTGAACCGGTCGGTGTGCACGTTTTTAAACGGGAGCGGCTTTCAGGCGGCGGGCTGCCTTTCGGCGGACGAGGCGTTCGACGCGATGCAGGATACCGTGTTCGACCTGATTGTCTCCGATATCATGATGCCGGGCACCGACGGCTTTGCGTTTGTGCAGGCCGTTCGGGCGCTGGACCGGAACATTCCGATCCTGTTCATGACGGCGCGGGATGATTTTGCGGCCAAACAGCGCGGCTACCGCGTCGGCATCGACGACTATATGGTCAAGCCCATCGACCTCGACGAGCTGCTGCTGCGCATCGGCGCGCTGCTGCGGCGGGCGAAAATCGCATCCAGCCACCGGCTGGAGCTGGGCGGCTTTGTGATGGACGCGGACGAGCGCACGGCGTATCTGGATGATGTAGAGATTCCACTGACCCAGCGCGAGTTCAACATCCTCTACAAGCTGCTCTCCTACCCGAAGCGCACCTTCACGCGCACCCAGCTGATGGACGAGTTCTGGGACCCGGACACAGATTCCAGCCCGCGCACGGTGGACGTCTACATGACAAAGCTGCGCGCCAAGCTCGCAGATTGCAAGGCATTCTCCATCGTGACGGTGCATGGCCTCGGCTACAAGGCGGTGCCGCAATGAGCCGGCCGCGCGCCCGGCGGGTGCTTCCGGCATTGCAGCGGTATCTGACCTTCTTTGCATTGATTGCCTTTCTCGTCACCTGCTGCATGACGCTGTTTCTCAACACGATGGTCAGAACCATGGGTCTTACGCTCACAGATGAAAATATCTCGCTGGCCGCGAAGCTCACCATGGCGAACGTGCTGCTTCTGAGCCTTCTGTGTTCCCTGATTGATCTGGCGCGACAGAAGCTGACGGTCGACCGGCCCGTGCGGCGGATTGTCCGCGCGGCGGAGCGCGTCATACAGGGGGATTTCTCCGTCCGCATCCCGCGCAGCCGTGCCGACGCGCTGAGCGGGTTTGATACAGTGATCGACTACTTCAACCGCATGGCCGCGGAGCTTGGCAGCACGGAGACGCTGCGCACGGACTTCATTGCAAACGTCTCGCATGAGCTGAAAACGCCGCTGGCCGTGATTCAAAATTACGGCACCCTGCTCGGCCAGCCGGCGCTGCCGGAGCAGGAGCGGCTGCTCTACGCCAAAACCGTCACAGACGCCAGCCGCCGTCTGGCCGGGCTCGTCACAAATATTCTGCGGCTGAACAAGCTGGAAAACCAGAAGATCTTCCCCACCCCGGCGGCCTTCGACCTCGGCGAGCAGCTGTGCGAATGCCTGCTCGGCTTTGAAGCTGCATGGGAGGAGAAGGGCCTGCAAATCGAGACGGATCTGGAGGACGGCGTGCAGATCTGTGCGGACGCGGAGATGCTCAGCCTCGTGTGGAACAATCTCTTCTCCAACGCCGTCAAATTCACGGACGAAGGCGGCTCAATCGGGCTGACGCTGCGCACACAGGGCGAATTTGCCGTCGTCACCGTCTCGGACACCGGCTGCGGCATCTCGCCGGAGGTCGGGCGGCATATCTTTGACAAATTCTATCAGGGCGACCCCTCCCATGCCACACAGGGCAACGGGCTGGGGCTTGCGCTCGTGCGCCGTGTGATGGATCTCACGGGCGGGGAAATTGCCGTGGAGAGTGAGCCGGGACGCGGCTCGTCCTTTACGGTACGGCTTCGGAGGTGCCCGGATGAGACGGCTGCTTCACATCGCGTTTAAGGCGCTGCACCCGCCCGCCGCCGTCACGGCGGTGCTGGTTCCGCTCGCGGGCGCGCTGCTGATCGGCGTCTTCGTGCGCGGCGCGGCGCATACGCCTCTGGCCTTTGCCGCGTATCTGCTCTCGGCCTACGCGCTTGCGGTAGTCTGCGCGCGGCTGCCGGGACTGGTTCGCCGCGTGCGGGCATTCCGCCAACAAAACCGCTATCTGCGCCGCTATTTTGAGGACCCGGCGCTGCGGGTGCGGCTGTCGCTCTACTGCTCGCTCGGGCTGAACACCCTGTACGCGTTGATGCAGGCGTGGGCCGGATTTATAAACCGCTCCGTCTGGTACTACGCGCTGTGCGGCTATTACCTGCTGCTCGGCGCAATGCGCTTTTCGCTGCTGCGGCACACGCGCCGCCCGCCGGCCGGCCCCGCGCTGCATGCAGAGCTGACACGCTACCGGCGGATCGGCTGGATGCTGCTGGGCATGCATTCGCTGTTCTCGGCAATCGTCTTCTACATTGTCCGCCGGAACCACGGGTTTTCCCACAGCTACGTTCTGACCATCGCCATGGCAGCCTACACGTTCTACGCGCTGACCATGGCAATCATCCAGCTTATCAAATACCGAAAATACAACAGTCCCGTCCTGTCGGCGGCGCGCGCCGTCAGCCTTGCGGCCGCACTTGTGTCGATGCTGTCGCTGGAGACGTCGATGCTCGCCGCCTTTGGCGGCGAACACGACCCGCTGTTCCGGCAACGGATCACCGGCACGACCGGCACTGCCGTCGGCATTCTGATTCTCGCCATGGCCGTCTACATGATCGTCCATGCAACGCGGCAGCTCCGGCATCTGAAAGAGGAGGCATCGGAACATGGACGCTAAATTTCACTACACCTATTCTGCGACAGAACAGGCGGAAATCCGGCAAATCCGGGACAAATACTGCCCACCTGCCGAAAGTAAGCTTGACCGGCTGCGCCGCCTTGACGCGTGCGCGACAAGACGGGCCGCGGCCGCGGCCATCGGCTTCGGCATCCTCAGCATTCTGGTGCTGGGGCTGGGCATGTCCATGGTCATGGCGCTGAACCTGACGCTGCCCGGCGTGATCATCGGCATGCTCGGCCTCGGCGGCACCGCGCTCTCCTGCCCGCTCTACACGCGCCTGCTGCGGCGCGAGCGCAGGCGGCGCGCCCCGGAGATCCTGCGCCTGACGGACGAGCTTCTGCAAAAATAGCCCCAAGCGCCGCGTTGGAATCTGACGCGGCGCTTGCTTTTTTGCACAGCACGTGGCAAAATAGGAAGGGAAAGGGGAGACTGTCTGATGAACTACATCATTCTGTTCCCGGACGAGCTGCGCGCGGAGAGCCTCGGCTGCTACGGCGGCCCGGCGAAAACGCCGAACATCGACCGGCTGGCGGCGGAGGGCACGCGCTTTGCGCAGAACTACACCGAGCACCCGGTCTGCGGCCCGGCGCGCGCCTGTCTGGCCACGGGCTGGTACCCGCACATCGACGGGCGGCGGACGTATTACCCGCTCAAGGCAAACCATGTGAACCTCTACACCCCGCTGCGCCGTGCTGGCTTCACGGTCGCCCACGCGGCGAAGGACGACATGTTTGACGCGCCGGGTATGGATCTCGTTTTTGACGAGCACCTGCCCTTCCACCGCGGCGACCTGCGCGCGATGGACCTGCACGCGGTGCCGGAGGCGCGCTACTCCATGCTCTACCCGCCCGTGCCGGACGCGCGCGAGCCGGAGCTGGCCGACGCGCGCTCCACGCAGGACGCCATCGACTTCATCGCGCGGCACGCCCACGCGGGCAAGCCCTTCTGTCTGACGCTTGCGTGGCTGTTCCCGCATCCGCCCTATACCTGCCCGGAATCCTATTACAATATGTACGCCCCGGACAGTGTGCCCCAGCGCGGGCCGGACTGGATGCAGGGCAAGCCGGACTATCTCCCGCTGCTGCGAAAATACCGCGAGATGGAGGGCGCTGACCCCGCGATCTACCGGAAGATCGGCGCGGTGTACCTCGGCATGATCTCGTACATTGACGCCCTCGTCGGGCGGATTGTGGAGGCGCTGAAGGCAAACGGAATCTATGATGAGACGACGATCTTCTTCTGCTCCGACCACGGTGACTTCGCGGGCGATGCGGGGCAGCTGGAGAAGTGGCCGAGCGATATGTCCGAGATGCTCACGCACGTGCCGCTGATTATAAGGCGGCCCGGCTGTCCGGCGGGGCAGGTCGTGCGGACGCCGACGCAGTCGTTTGACATCCTGCCGACGATTCTGGACTACGAGCACATCGACCCCGGCTACGCGCACTTCGGCGTCTCGCTCCGGCCGCAGGTGGAGGGCGCGCCCGGCGACACAGACCGCGCCGTCTATTGTGAGGGCGGCTACGATACCTGGGAGCCGTGGTGCTTTGAACCCGCGTGCTTTGCGGGCACGGCGGCCGACCACCCGATGCCCGAGGGTAGCGACTACTACCCCAAGTGCCGCCAGCAGCAGGAGAGGCCGGACAGCGTCTGCCGCGTCGTGATGCAGCGCTGGGGCGACTGGAAGCTCTGCGTGCGCACAAACGGGCAGAACGAGTTATACAACCTGAAAGGCGACCCGCAGGAATACCACAACCGCTATTTCGACCCCGCCTGCACCGAAATCCGGCAGGCGCACGAACAGCGGATGCTGCGCTGGCTGATCGGCACCTCCGACGTGGTGCCGGTCTCGGGCCGGTAAGTGCCGATACATTACAGGAGGAATTATCATGCAATATCGTGAACTGGGCGCCACCGGCCTGCGCGTCAGCGAGATCGGCCTTGGCGGCGAGTGGCTGGAACGCCACAATCTGGAAGAGATCCGCGCCGTGATCGCCGCATGCGAGGACGAGGGCGTCAACATTCTGGACTGCTGGATGTCTGAGCCGAACGTGCGCCAGAACATCGGCACGGCCATCCAAGGCCGCCGCGACAAGTGGATCATTCAGGGCCACATCGGCTCGACATGGCAGAACGGGCAGTACGTCCGCTCGCGCGAGCTTTCGCAGGTGATCCCGGCGTTTGAGGACTTCCTTCGCCGCTTCCGGACGGACTATGTCGACCTCGGTATGATCCACTTTGTGGACGAGGCCGCGGAATTTACGCGCCTTCTGGACAGCGACTATATGGACTACGCCCGCCGCTTAAAGCGCGACGGCGTGATTCGCCATATCGGCATGAGCACGCACAACCCGTTCGTCGCGCAGATGGCCGCGCGCAGCGGCGAAGTTGAGATGCTGCTCTTCAGCGTCAACCCGGCGTTCGACATGCTGCCCGGCAGCGAGGATATCAACACGCTGTTCGCGGAGACGTACGACGCGAAGCTCGGCGGCATCGCGCCGGAACGGGCGGAGCTGTACCGCCTGTGCGAGGAGAAGGGCGTCGGTATCACGGTTATGAAGGGCTACGCGGGCGGGCGGCTGTTCGACGCGAACCTGTCGCCGTTCGGCGTCGCGCTCACGCCGGTGCAGTGCCTGCACTACGCGCTCACCCGCCCCGCCGTGGCGAGCATCATGGTCGGCTGCGACACGCCAGAACATGTCCGCGCGGCCTGCACCTACGAGACGGCCACGGAAGCTGAAAAGGACTACGGCACCGTGCTGGCAAACGCGCCGCAGCACGCCTTCTCACGCGGCCAGTGCACCTACTGCGGCCACTGCGCGCCGTGCCCGGCGGGCATCGACATTGCCATGGTCAACAAGCTCGGCGATCTGGCTGCGATGCACGACGCCGTCCCCGCGACAGTGCGGGCACACTACGCGGCGCTGCCCGCCACGGCGGCGGACTGCATCGCCTGCCACGGCTGTGAGACGCGCTGCCCCTTCGGCGTGCCGGTTGTGGAGAAGATGGAAAAGACGCACGCACTGCTCGGCTGATCGTGTGACGCATTTTCGGAAAAATGTACAGATTCCGCCGCCTTCTTCTGGCATAATTGCCACTTGTAATCACATGTCTCCTCTGTTATACTGAAGAAAAAGGGCAGCGGGGGGTGGTTCCGATTGAAGAAAACGCTGCGCGGACTTGCGCTTGTTTTGGTCGCGTTTGCGCTGCTTCTGGCCGCAAGCTGGCCGGTCGGGCGACCCGGACAACTGCTGGATTCGGACGGCGCGCTGCCGTTCCGCTTGATGCTGAGCCGGTACGACGGCGAGCGCACCGTCACATGGGTACTGGACGACGCGCAGGAAATTGAGGCCGCTCTGGACACGCTGCAGGCCGTCCCCGCTTCGCCCGGGCAGGCGCTGCGCGGCCTGCCGGTCTTTCTCCTCTGCGCCTACCGCAGCACCGGGCCCTCGATCACGCAGACGCTGTACTGCTGGACGCATCAGGCGTTTCTCCGCCCGGACGGGACGGTGCTGCGCGCCGCGGTGGACACAGACGCGCTGCTCGCGCAGGGAAATTGGAGCCTGTTATGGGACAACCCCGGCCTGCACTTTCCCGTGCCGCAGCAGAAGCTGGCGCTGTCCGGCGGCACATGGAACCCGGCGTATTTGCAGGAAGTGGCCTGTTCCGATACGCTGACTGTCTCCCACATCGAAGCGGCGGACGGCGTGCTGTCCTGCGAGCTGAAAAACAGAACCCGCGCACACTGGGCTGTGAACGTCTGGGAGCTTCTCGTAGAGCTGGACGGGCGCTGGTACGAGGTGCCCTGTCTGCCGCAGCATCTGGCGGGTTTTCCCGTGCTGACAGTTCTCCCCGCAGGGCACACCGAAACCGCCGCCTTCCCGATCACCGAGGACTACGGCGACCTGCCGGACGGGGACTACTGCGTCGTGCTGCGGGACGACGACCAGACCGGTCTATTCGCCCGCGCTCTGCCCTTCACCGTTTCGGACGGTGCCCTGATCCCGACAACCTGACAGTACGCCCCGCCGGACAAAATCCGGCGGGGCGGTTTTCTATGTTCCCGGCAGAGATATCTCGCGCAGGCCGTCCGGCGTCAGCTCCAACAGGCGCGTGCAGACCTCGGCGAGGTACTGGCGGTCGTGCGAGACGCTGATGATGCAGCCCGGGAACGATGCCAGCGTCTGCCGGATCACGGGCGCGGAGAGCGGCGAGAAGTTGCGCGTCGGCTCGTCGAGCACCAGTACATTTGCGCCCGCGCGCACCATGGCCACGAACAGGAGCTTTGCCCGCTGCCCGCCGGAGAGCGCGGCGGCGGGGTGCTCCATCTCCTCGGCCTTGTACTTCATCGAGCCGAGCAGCAGCCGGGCGCGCGTCACGTCCTCCTTGCTGCCGGACGGCGCGAGCAGTTCGACCGGCGTGCGGCCGCCGAGCAGCGTCTCGTCGTAGTTCTGCGGCATATAGGCCGCATGCAGGTCCGTGCGCGGCAGAAGCAGCTGCGCAATCTGCCGCAGAAGCGTGGACTTTCCCACGCCGTTTTTGCCGACAATCCCGATGCGTTCTCTTCCCATCACATACAGTCGCACATGGCGCGCCAGCTCCCGCTCCTCCACACGGAGTACAGGCAGCTCCAGCCGGAGCACCTGCTTGCCGGCGGGCAGCGCTGCGCTCGATGCGTCGAACATGGTCAGGATGGCCTCCTCCGTCTCCGGCTTCTGCGTCAGCTCCGCGCGCTCGCGGTCAAAGCGGCGGCCGAGCGACTGCACGGCGTGCATCTTTTTCTTGAGCAGCCGCCCGGAATGCGGGTCGCCGCGCGAGACCGTCGCCTGCGCGTGGTCAACCTTGTCGCGGATCTGGCGGTAGCGCTCCATCTTCGCGTCAAACGCTTCCTTTTCCTTGCGCGCGGCCTTCTCCTGCCGGGCGAACGACGCATTCCGCGCGTCCACATACTCCCGATAGCCGCTGCGCGCGACGGTTGCGCGCGGCTGGGTGCGGCGGTCGAGGCGCTCTAAATGGATGATCCGGTTGGCCGTCCGCTCCAAAAGCGCCTCGTCATGCGAGACGTAGAGCACCGGAACCGGGCAGGCGCACAGAAATTCTTCCAGCCAGCGCAGCGTCGGAAGATCGAGATCATTCGACGGCTCGTCGAGCAGCAGAAGCTCCGGCTCCCCAAGCAGCAGCAATGCAAGGCGCAGCTTGACGCGCTCGCCGCCCGAGAGCGTGCACATCGGCCGCCAGTCGTAGAATATCTCCGCATCCAGCCCGACCTGCGCCGCCGCGCGTGCGAGCGCCTTCGGCGGCGCCGTCTCAAAGGCCGCGTCGGATTGGCAGAATTCCAGCACGGTCTGCGAAAGCGCCTCGGGCGGCAGCTCCTGCGCAAGATAGCCCCTTCGCAGGTTCCTTCCCGTGATCTCGCCGGTCCAGTCGGCATACGGCGCGATCAGCGCGGGGTCGGCCAGCAGCTTCAGAACCGTCGATTTCCCGTTCCCCTCCTCGCCGATCAGCGCCGCGCGGTCGCCCGGCGCGAGGACAAAGCTCAGATCCTCCACCAGCGTCGTCAGGTCGCGGCGGTGGGTAATTGTCAGATGTTTCACTTGCAGCATACGCATTTCTCCCATACAAAAAAGCCCGTCCTCGTGATACGAAGACGGACTTCCATGACGAAAGGCGCGCCGGGGCAAACGTTCCCCGTCGCAGTCAGATAGCCTGTCCTTCGCGTCACGAAAACTCCGGCCCATGCCATGCGGCATGAACCTATCCTCATTTTCCTATGACTCGAATGAAGGTTATCTGTTGCGCATGCTCCCACTCTTTTCCGGTAATTTGCAGCCAGTATACCACGCCGTGCCGGCGATGTCAAGTGCAGGGCCTGCTGCGGCGCTTTTTCTCTTATTCCGCCACCATGCAGCCGCCTTCCGGTCGGATCTGGATAAAGTGGCAGCAGCCCGGCTTTAGAATTTCCTCCAGCGCGGACTGAAATTCGTCCTTTTTCCACAGCGGGACATAGGCCTGCACCGTGCCGGCAAACCCGCCGCCGTGGACACGCACCGCGCAGTTCTGCCCCAGCAGCGACTGCGCCGCCGCGATGGTCACCGCCAGCGCCTGCTCCCGGGGACGGCCTGCACAGCCGAGGTTCTGCAGCAGTGTCGCCGAGGAGACGCCGGACTGGTCCACCAGCCACAGGAAGCGGTCAAACGCCCCGACGGCCAGCGCCTCGGCCTGCTCCTGTACCCGCTGGTTCTCCCGGAAAAAGTGAATGGCCCGCAGCACCGCCCGGTCGCCCAGATGCTCCCGCAGCTCACTCAGGTGCGCCCAGAAATCGTCCTCCGACAGATCCCGCAGCGCGTCCAGACCGTAGGCATTGGCTACAGAGGACATCTCGGCGGGAACCGCCGCGTACTCGTCGGTCAGATCCGCATGATCTGCGCCGGAGTCGATGATGCACAGGCAGTAGCCATGCTCCTCCGGTCGGACGGAGAGCTTTTGTACCACCGGGCGGTCCGGATACTTAAAGTCGATGGCCGCCACGCCGCCCACGGCGCTGGCCAGCTGATCCATTAGGCCGCAGGGCTTGCCGAAAAACTCGTTCTCGGCATACTGGCCGATCTGGGCGATCTGAACGGGCGTCAGCGCATCGTCGCAGCAGAGGTGGTTCAGGATCACGCCGATCAGCACCTCATAGACCGCCGAAGAGGACAGGCACGAGCCGCCGGGCACATCGGAGTCCAGCACTGCCCGGAAGCCCCGCAGGGGGTAGCCCAGTTCGGCAATTCTGGCCGCGATGCCCCGCACCAGCGCCGCCGAGGTTCCCAGCTCCTCCGGGCGGGGCGTCAGCTCGTCCAGCCGCACCCGCAGCTCCGGGTAGCCCGCAGAGAGGATGTGGATCTCCCCGTCACAGGGCGCGGCGCAGGCGATGGTGTCCAGATCCACCGCCGCGGCCAGCACGCGGCCGCGCTGGTGGTCGGTGTGATTGCCGCCCAACTCGGTGCGGCCCGGCGCGGAGTAGAGCGCCAGCGCCTCGTCCGGCCCAAAAGTGGCCAGATAGCGTTCCAGTAACGCCGCGTAGCGCGCCCGGTGCGCCGGCGCGTCCATGGCCTCACAGCCGTAGACCTGCTGGAACCGCGCGTCCAGCTTACCCATGCGGATATCCCGCAGAAGCTCCTTCATCATTCATGCTCCCTTCCAAGTAGAAAAGCTGTCTTGCTGCATCGTCATGCGTTTACGCACTCCACGAAGCGCAGGAACGCGGCCTTTCCGGCATCATTGCGCTGATAGACGCCCGCGTCCTCCAGCACCTGTGAAAACACAAGGCCAACCTCCTCGCGCAGGACGGTTTCAACGTTCTGCGCGGTGATCTCGCGCCGGGCCGCAATCTCCCGTGCCCAGCTTGCGTGAATGGCAGTCTGCGGATCGGCGTCCAGATCGCCGCCGGAGACGAGGCGGTCTGCGACCGCCGCCAGCTCGGCCTTGAGGCGGGCGGGCAGCACCGCGAGGCCCATGACCTCGATGAGGCCGATATTTTCCTTCTTGATATGGTGCAGCGACGGACGCGGGTGGAACAGGCCCAGCGGGCGCTCCGCCGTTGTGCGGTTGTTGCGAAGCACCAGATCAAGCTCAAACTTGCCGTCCCGGAACCGGGCAATCGGCGTGATGGTGTTGTGCGGCGTGTCGCCCGTGGCGGCCAGAATCCCCGCCGGCAGGTCGGAATAGCCGCGCCATGCGGCAAGAATTTTATCTGCCAGCGCAATCAGGCGGGCACTGTCCGCGCAGCGGATGCGCAGGACGGACATGGGCCAGCGGACAATGCCGCTCTCCACGTCGTCGAATCCCGCAAAGGCAACCGGCGTCTCCACCGGCGCGGCCTCCATGGCAAAGTGGTAGCCGCCGCCCTGAAAGTGATCGTGTGAGAGGATAGACCCGCCGACAATCGGCAGGTCGGCATTCGAGCCGAGGAAGTAGTGCGGGAACTGCCCGACAAAGGAGAGCAGCTTGCAGAAGCAGTCGTGGTCAATCCGCATCGGCGTGTGCTGCGCGTTGAAGACGATTAAGTGCTCGTTGTAGTAGATATAAGGCGAATACTGCATAAACCACGGCTTGCCCGCCACCGTGATGGGGATGATGCGGTGGTTCTGCCGCGCCGGGTGGTTGGCGCGACCGGCGTAACCCTCGTTCTCCATGCACAGCTGGCACATAGGGTAGCCGGACGCGAGATTACGCGCCGCAGCGATGGCGTTCGGGTCCTTCTCCGGCTTGGAGAGGTTGATGGTAATATCCAGATCCCCATATTCTGTTGCCGTTTTCCAGCGCACATCGCGGGCGATCCGGTCACGGCGGATATAGTTGGTGTCCTGCGAAAACCGGTAGAACCAGTCGGTCGCTTTCTGCGGCGACTCGGACGCGAAACGGCTGAACTTTGCGCGCACCTCGCGCGGCGCGGGTGTCAGGCGGCCCATCAGGGCCGTGTCGAAGAGGTCGCGGAACACCGTGGAGTTGTGCGCCAGCAGGCCGCGCGCGGCGGCATCGTCGGTCAAAATCTGCAAAATCTCCGGCAGCTCCATGGCCTTCGGCGCTTCCGGCGCCTCGTAGCTGTCCAGCTTCATCACTTCCAGGATCTGGTTGATTGCCCAAACGCAGTCCGCCGCCTCGATCAGGCCGCGCTCCTCCGCGTAGCCCACCAGTGCGTAAATTGCCCCATTGACCATCTTTTACCCCTCATACCCGTTCGGATGTGCCTGATGCCACTTCCACGCCGTCTCAATAATCGTATGCAGATCGTCATACTCCGGCTTCCAGCCGAGCACCTGCTTGGCCTTTTCAGAGGACGCCACAAGCTGTGCCGGGTCGCCGGCGCGGCGCGGCTGCACAACTGCGGGGATCGGATGCCCGGTGACGCGGCGCGCCTCCTCGATGACCTCCTTGACCGAGAAGCCGACGCCGTTGCCGAGGTTCATGGTATTGCTCCCGCCGCCGCGAAGCAGATATTCCATCGCCAGAATGTGCGCCTGCGCCAGATCGCAGACATGGATGTAGTCACGGATGCAGGTACCGTCCGGCGTCGCATAATCGTCGCCGAAAATTGCGATTTTCTCGCGTTTTCCGTTTGGTACCTGCAAAATCAGCGGAATCAGGTGCGTCTCGGGGTCATGCGCCTCGCCGATCAGGCCGTCCGGCTGGGCGCCGCAGGCGTTGAAATAGCGCAGCGCCACATAGCGCAGGTCACTGGCCCCGGAAACCCAGCGCATCATCTTTTCCATGGACAGCTTCGTCTCGCCGTAGCAGTTGGTCGGCTCGGTGCGGTCTGTCTCGAGGATCGGCACCCGCTCCGGCTCGCCGTAGGTGGCGGCGGTGGAGGAAAAGACCAACTTTGTCACATTGTGCGCCAGCATGCTTTCCAGCAGCACCATCGTACCGCCCATGTTGTTCTTATAGTATTTCAGCGGCTTTGTCATGCTCTCACCGACCTGCGAATTCGCGGCGAAGTGAATCACGCCGTCAATTCGTTCCTTTTCAAACACGCCGTTCAAAAACGCCGCATCGCGAATATCGCCCTTGTAAAACCGCGCCGTCTCCGGCACAGCGGCGCGGAACCCGGTCTTGAGACTGTCTACAACGACCACATCCCAGCCCGCGCGCACCAGCGCATGCGCTGTATGCGAACCAATGTAGCCCGCTCCGCCAACAACCAAAATTGTCATATTGTTTTCCTTTCTCTTATTTACAAGACTATCAATCTTTTTTCTATTCCACAGGCGATGCTTCCGGAACGCCGTTGTTTTTTCGGAACGTTCGCGGCCCAATGCCATAGGTAGCTTTGAACATTTTAGAGAATGTCGACGGGTTGTCATAGCCGATCGCCTTTGCAATTTCCTGAATCGGCAGTTCCGTCTCAAGCAGCATCTGACTGCCGCGCTTCAGCTTGTACTGCATCAGATATTTCTGCGGCGAAACGCCGTACTTTTTGCAAAAAATACTGGTCAGGTAGCTGCGGTGAATGCCAATATAGCGTACAACGTCATTGATATGGACAGACTGAAAGTTGCTCTCAATGAAATCCTTTGCGTGCTGTGCGTAGATCTCCGGCGTATAGACGCTCTTCACACCGGAAGATTTCTTTGCACTGCAAAAAGAGCTGATTGCCAGACTGATATACTCCAGAAGGACACCTGTGCGCAGTACATCGTTGGCAAACGTCAGCTCCGGCTGCGCGAGAATTCGCTGCACCAGCTCGTAAAAGCGCTCGTACTCCACCTGACAGTCCTGCACATTGACCCCGTCCGAGAAGCCGGCGGCCTCACAGTACGCTCTGGCGTTGTTGCCGTCGAAGGTCATCCAGCAGTAGTGCCACGGATCGTCAGGATCCGGACCGTAGCTGGTTTCTTCGCCGGGCTTTGTCAGAAACATCTGGCCAAAATGCAGCGCCTGTTCCCTGCCATTGACGCGCAGTCTGCCTTTTCCGGAGAGGATCACATGCAGATGATAGCCGGAACGCTTTTTCGTAGAGAAAACATAGCCAGGCGTGCAGTGCTCATACCCGCAGCTTGTCATAAAGATATCCTCTGTCTGTTTCATGTGATAAACAAAGCAGCGGTAGTTGCTGGATTCGTACATTCTGGATTCGCCTGCCATATTACACGCTCCTCTTTGATGCCGTCACCGAAATTGCCTCTGCACTCCACCTGCCGCGGTGGATCACGAGCTGACAATCTAAGTGTATCATTTCCTGTCAATACAATCAATCTGTACGTCAAAAGAGCCTGTTCACGGTAATTGCCGCGCCAGACTCTTTTGATTTCACTTATCTTTTACTGCGCTGCAACCCACGCATCCAGCTGCGTCTGGATTGCCGCGATGTAGCCGTCGATGCCTGCGCCGCCCAACGCATCCAGATACTCGTTGTAGAGGGATTCTGTGTACAAGCCGCGATCCATAACATCCTTATACTCGCCGGTGACGCTGGAGAGCGCCGCCACCTCAGTGGACAGTTCCGCGACATCCGGCACAAAGCCCATGTACGGAGAGATCGGCGCACCAGCGAGGTCTTCCATGCTACGCTCGTAGAAATCCGCGCCGTTGCCAACCCACGGGGTCAGCAGGAACGTGTTGCCGAAGAGCCAGTTACCGGCCGACCAGCTGATGGAGTCGCCATCCTTGCCCTCCGGATAATCGGCCTCGCCGCTCTCGGTGACGACAAAATCCTCACCCTCGATGCCGTAGACCATCAGGTTCATGACCTCCGGGCTGGTGTAGAGCAGATTCAGGAATTTCACAGCCGCCTCGGGCTCCTCAGAAGAGGCCAGAACGCCCATTCCCCAGTTGTTGATGGAGGTGGTGGTCAGCAGCTCCCGCGCAAACGGAACTGCAAGAATGTCATAGCCGGTGTACTGTTTCTTCTGCACGGCGACCGCCACGTCGGAGTCAACCTTGTAACTGAAGATCAGGTCGTCATTCAGCATGGAAGCGTCTGACTCCGGATACATCAGTCCATCGTTGTAAAGATCAGCCAGATACTGATAGAGCGCCTCGCGGCGGGCGTCCTTCTCGATGCACTGCACCTGACCGTTCTCGTCGACCATCAGCAGCAGGTTGCCGTCGTTCAGGGAATCGGTCAGATATCCTTCGTACAGGCTGCCGTTCATATCCGCCGGCAGGAAGTCCTTCGTGGCGAAGCCGCGTGCCGTCCCGTACAGGTCGGTGTTGTCTCTGACTTGCTCGAGGATCGCGCGGTAATCTGTCCAGGACTCCATATTCTCGGCTTCTTCAGCAAGACCCAGCTCGTCCAGCTCGTCCTGACGCATCAGCAAAAAGTGCGAGCCGGAGTAGTTCCGGAAATTCGGGATGCCGAAGATGCCGTCGGAATAGGTGTAGGCGCTGACATATTTGCCGACAACCTCCATCAGGCCCGCCGCATAGTCCTGGCTCAGGTACGGGGACAGATCCAGCAGCTCGCCCTACGCGTGCATGGTGTTCACATCGGTGCCCGGAAGCACGGTCAGGCAGATCAGGTCGACCGATTCACCGCCGGAGACGGCAAGCGTAACCTGCGTTGTGTAGTTGCCGCCCGACCAGGGCTCCAGATTGACATGGACGCCGATTTCACGCTCGGTGATCTCATTCAGCGCTTTCTCCATGGCCGCCTTGCTTTCGACCTTGTTGTTGAAGTCCGGGAACGCGAAGGTGATGGAGACAATCTCCTCTTCTTCGTCATCGGTGTCAGTCCCCTGTGCCGGTGTGTTGTTCGCATTTTCCTCGCCCTGCTCGGCCTTCTGGCTGCTGCAAGCGGCGAACAGGCTCATGCAAAGCATGACTGCGATCAGGAGTGCAACAATTTTTTGAATGTTTTTCATTTTCTTTCCTCCTCGTTTGGTGTTGCACCAAAATTGTGACAACAATTTATCACACGGCAGTACATTTGTATATGGAATGATGTCTTGCAAATATAGTGTAAAGAAAGATGTTTTGAATTTCCTGCCCGCAATACCGCTCTCTTTTCTAATTTCCGCTTGATTTTTCGGTACAATATGCTAAAATCCACACAAAAGGCGGCCAATCATTCTAACTATTAAAAAGAAAGCGTGATACGATGGCAATCCATATTGACGAGGCCGGGCGCGTTTTTACGCTGCACACAGCGCATTCGACCTATCAGATGAAATCGGACGACTGCGGCACGCTGCTGCATACCTACTACGGCAAACGGACGGACGATTTTGACAAGTCCTATCTGATCTTCTACTCCGCCATGCGCGGCTTCTCCGGCTCGCCCTACGACTGCACAAAGGCGGGATATTCACTGGACGTGCTGCCGCAGGAATACAGCTGCTTCGGCACGGGCGACTACCGCGACACCGGCCTGCATGTGCGCCATGCGGACGGCTCCAACGCCGCACAGCTTCGCTACGTTTCGCACCGCGTTCTGCCCGGTGCGCAGCCGATTCCCGGCCTGCCCGCGGCGCACGGCGACTGTGAAACGCTGGAGGTGACGCTGCGCGACACGGCGTCCGAGGTGCTCGTCGTCCTGTCCTACGGCGTGTATGAAAGCTGCGATACGATCACCCGCAGCGCGAAAATCGTCAACACCGGCTCCTCGCCGGTCGTACTGGAAAAGGCGGCAACCCTCAGTCTGGACTGGCAGCGCAGCGATTTTGACCTCATCACCTTCCATGGCCGTCACGGCATGGAGCGCATCCCGCAGCGCGCGGCGATCCAGCACGGCTGCCAGTCCGTCGGCAGTGTCCGCGGCGCGTCCAGCCACCACTACAATCCGTTTGCCCTTCTCTGCGATCACACGGCCGACGAGACACACGGCGACTGCTACGGCATCGGCTTTGTCTACAGCGGCGAATTTCTGCTCGAGGTTTCCCGCGACCAGGCAGAGCAGACGCGCCTGCTTCTGGGCATCCATCCGGACAACTTCCGCTGGACGCTGGAGCCGGGCACGGCCTTTGACGCGCCGCAGGCGGTGCTGGCGTTTTCCGAAAACGGCCTGACACCGCTGACGCACCGTCTGCACGACTTTGTGCGCGGGCACATCATCTCACCGGTCTGGGCCAATCGCCGCCGCCCGGTTCTGATCAACAACTGGGAGGGCACCTATTTTAACTTCAACGGCGACAAGCTGGTCGCCATCGCGTCCGAAGCCGCGCAGCTCGGCATTGAGCTATTCGTCATGGACGACGGCTGGTTCGGCAAGCGCGACGACGACACCAGCGGCCTCGGCGACTGGCTCCCGAACGAGCAAAAGCTCGGCTGCACTCTGCACGAGCTGGGCGAGCGGATCAACAGGCTGGGGATGCAGTTCGGCATCTGGCTTGAGCCGGAGTGCATCTCCGAGGACAGCGATCTGTACCGCGCGCATCCGGACTGGGCTGTCCAGATCCCGGGACGTGCGCCGAATCTCAGCCGCCAGCAGTTGATTCTCGACCTGTCCCGCGCGGATGTGCAGGATTACCTGATAGAACGTCTGACCGCCGTGCTGGAAAGCGCGCCGATCTCCTATGTCAAGTGGGACTTCAACCGTTCGATCTGTGACAAGTTCAGCCACGCGCTCCCGGCAGCGCGGCAGGGCGAGATGGCACATCGCTTCGTGCTCGGTCTGTACCGCGTGCTCTCCTCGCTGCTGGCCCGTTTCCCGGAGCTTTTGATCGAAGGCTGCAGCGGCGGCGGCGGCCGTTTCGACCTCGGTATGCTCTGCTACACGCCGCAGATCTGGTGCAGCGACAACACGGATGCCATCGCGCGCCTGACGATCCAGTACGGCACGTCCTTCTGCTATCCGGTCTCCACCATGGGCGCGCATGTCTCAGCCGTTCCGAACCACCAGACAGGCCGCACCGCGCCGCTGGCAACACGCGGCATTGTTGCAATGTCCGGCACCTTCGGCTATGAGCTGGATCTCAGCAAGCTCTCAGATGCCGAGAAGGAGGAAATCCGCACGCAGGTGGCGCTGTTCAAGACGCTCTGCCCCGTGCTGCAGCATGGCGACTACTACCGCCTGACCTCACCGCAGAGCGAGAGCTGCACCGTCTGGCAGCAGGCGTCGAAGGACGGAAGATGCGCGGTCCTGAGCGCAGTGTTTCACCACAATCAGACAAACCCATCCCCGACGCAGGTGCGGCTATGCGGCCTGACCCGCGACGCGTTGTACAAGGTGCAGCTGCTCGGCATGGAATCAGAGTCCTTCCCGCCGTTTCTCGACCCGACGGCAAACGGCCGCGGCCTGTTCCTCTCGGAACCGCGCATTTCCGGCGCGGCGCTGATGGACTGCGGGCTGACTATCCCGGCTTCCCTGCAGGAGTTTGGCGCGAAGATGATCGTACTGACGCGGGAAGACGCGTTGTAAACGCGTCAAATCGCTCTCTCCTAGCAAAAAAAGAACGGCGTGACCGCGGTCACGTCGTTCTTTTTTGAAAGCACGCAGTCTTCGAGGAAATATGCCAGTCCGGTTATGCGTCCTGATGGACGCCGGTGACGGAGAAGGCGACCCAGTTTGCGATATTGACGGCGTGGTCGCCGATGCGCTCAAAATACTTCGCAATCATCAGCAGGTCGAGCGCAAATTCGCCGTCCTCCGGATTTTCCGCAATCGCCCGGATCAGCGACGATTTGACGCGCAGGAAGTATGCGTCCACCACATCGTCGTGGCGCGCGGCGGCGCCGGCGGCAGCGAGGTCGCGGCGGATATAGGCGTCCACGCTCTCCGTGACCATCCGGATCGCCGCGTCGGCCATGCCGCAGATCGTCTCGCAGGGGCCGCCCCGCCGCCCGTCCAGGAACGGCAGGATCTCCGCAATGTCGGCCGCCTGATCTCCGATGCGCTCCATGTCCGTAATCATCTTGAGCGCGGCGGAGATCTGGCGCAGGTCGCCCGCCACGGGCTGCTGCTTCAGCAGCAGCTTCAGGCAGAGCGATTCGATATTGCGCTCCATGCGGTCAATCTCGCCCTCAAGCTCCGCCGCCTGTCCGGCAAGCGCCGGATCGCCCGCGGTCAGCGCCTTGGAGACGGCCGTAATCGCCTGCTCGCACAGCGCGCCCATCTGCGTCAGCTCCCGGTTCAGGGTGGCAAGCTGGGCGTCGAAATGGCTTCTCATTATCCAAACCTCCCGGTTATATAATCCTCGATGCGCGGATCCCGCGGCTTGGAGAACATGCGCTCCGTATTCCCGCATTCAATCA
>CAZYZQ010000041.1:0-19274 GCA_964652075.1 uncultured Oscillospiraceae bacterium | reverse complement strand
GAGGTGCGAAGCTATGGGAAAACCGACCGGATTTTTAGAATATGAACGTGAAGACTGGAGAGTAGGCGGCGCGGGGTGTTTGTGCTGTAGACAATGACCGTCGCGTTTTGAACGGGCAGCTGTGCATCGGAGGTGTAGACGCGGATCTGCAGAATGCCGGCAGGCATAAAAATCCCTCCTGTCATGGAATGATACCCATTCTATGCACAGGAGGGCGGGCGCATTACAGGTACTGCTTCATCTGGGCAATGTTGTCGTGCTCGGTGGCGAGCAGCTTCTCTGAGAGCGCGTCGATCGAGGCGTTGCAGCCGCCGTGCCGGTGGAGCTGGCGAAGCCCCTTGATGATCCCTTTGGTATTGCCTGTGATCATCATTTCGGCAAGCTTGGAGTCGGTGCCGTCGCGCCGGAGCTGCATCTTTGCCCAGCTTGCAGAGCAGGTTTTGACCATATTCGGCACATTTTTCTCCCGGCAGCCGGTTTTTTGCAGGAGCGCGTCCGCACTGTTGGAGATCTGGTGATACTCGGCGGCCTGCTGCTGCAGCGCCATGCGGAACGGCTCGCTCTTTGCGAACCGGATGGTTGAGAGAATACCGCTTTCGCCCATCTGGACGGTGCGGCGGATGCTGTTGAGCATCTCTTCCTGCCCCTTCATGCTGTTTGTCATAAAATCACCCCGGTGACAGGATGCACCGGGGCGAGGGCGATTATGTCTGGGAATTGTCGGCGGGCATGGAGGCGGAGACGGCCTGATAGAAATTCGCGTAGGTCGTCTCAATATACGGCAGCTTCCAGCAGTACAGGATGCCGAACGTCAGCGAGCAGAGCAGATGCCACGGGATAAAACTGAGATCGAGGACAAACAGGTTCCATTTATTTCCGCGCATCATCTCCTTCGAGGCGCGGATCGCGTCAAGCGCGCTGAAGTAAGGGTTGTCGAGCAGGATATAGTAGGTCAGCCGGTAGCGGTAGGAGGCAATGATGCCGGGGATGACCAGAAGCATTGCCCAGAGTGAGGTGAAAATATTTGTCAGAAGAATTGCGAGAAAGAATACGCCGATGCTGCGCAGACCGTCGGTCAGCTGCCGGTAATCCGCCGTATCGGAGCGGCTGAGGGTCAGCGCGTAGGATTGGTAGCCGATCCCCCAGATGGAGATGAGATAGCCGATGGCAAATACCAGCAGTGAGATCAGAGGGCTGTAATGCACAGAAATACTCGTGAGATCGCTGAGCGATTCGACATCCTGTATTGCCGTCTGAAGCGGCGCTGTACGCAGCATGAGAAGGCTGGAAAGCGTGGAGAGGATATAGCAGACGAGCAGATAGACGAGTGTGACAAGCGTGGGGGATGTCTGCGCGGAGCGAATACGCTGCTTCGCGGCGTATTTGAGCTGAACGCGGTCAAACATGGGATCGCCTCCGAATTTATAATTTTATATATCAGTAGTATAGCAGTTTGCATGGGAGAATGCAAGGAAATTCATTGCAAATCCATCGCCTGTGTGATACAATAATGTAAACAAAATTTACGGGAGGGGATTGTGTGACGCTTGGCGAGCGAATCCGGCAGGTGCGGCGGCAGAAGGGGCTGTCGCAGTCCGCGCTGGCGGGCGAGGCCATTACGCGCAATATGCTCTCACTGATTGAGAGCGGGCGGGCGCAGCCCTCCGTCCCGACGCTCCTGTATCTGGCCGAACGGCTCGGCGTACCGGCTGGAACGCTTCTGGAGGACGCGCAGGGCGACGACGCGGTGCGCGCCGAGGCTGAGACGGCCTGCCGCGCGGGCGACGACGCGGCATGTCTTGCGTGCGTTTTGCGCGAAAAGCGCGCGGGGGAGGAGCTGCGCGCGCTCGGCGCGATGGCGGCGGTGCGGCTTGCCCGGCAGGCGCTGCTGGATGCACAGCCCGCACGCGCCGCGTCGCTGCTGGAGCAGGCGCGGACACTGGGCGCAGGGAGTTTGTACTGGGATGCCTCGCAGGCGCAGGTACCTGCCGCGCTTGCTTCCCTGTACGCCGGGCGTGAGGTGCAGCCGCCGCAGGAGGATCCGCTTCTGCCGGTTCTGCGCGCGCGGCTTGCGCTGCATCAGGGGGACGCGGCCCGCGCGGCGGCGGAGCCGGTTTCCCAGCCGTTTGAAGCGGCGCTGATTGCTGGGCTTGCGCTGGTGCAGCAGGGCCGGACGCAGGAGGCGCTTGCAAAGCTGCAATACGCGGAGCAGCTGCTGCCGCCTGCCGCCGAGCCGTCCCGTATGCGCGAGCTGTTCGCAGCTCTTGAGACCTGCTGCCAGAAGCTGGAGGACTATCAGGGCGCGTACCGCTATGCCTCCAGGCAGTTGAAGCTGGCGGAGAAACCGTGATGCTTTAAAGCCCATTGAAAGAGGGAATTGTGATGAAAAAACGCTGCAAAGTGCAGCTCCATGCCGTGCCAGCCTTCTGCGGCGACCGCATGGAGTAATATAAGCCGCAGAAAAACGCGCTGGCTGTATCCTGTTTCCATGCAGAGAGGAAGCCAGACATGAAATACATCAACGCCAAGAAGCTGCTGCCGGACGCGCTGGTCAGGGAACTGCAACGCTATTTGCAGGGCGGGTATCTCTATATCCCGACTGCGGCGGGGCAGAAAAAGCGCTGGGGAGAGCGCTCCGGCTACCGGCAGGAGCTGACGCGCCGCAATCGGCGAATCAGACAGGAGCGGCAGAACGGAAGCAGTGTGGAGGAACTGGCGGAGCAAAACGGGCTGAGCCCGTCCGCCATCCGGAAAATCTTATCTGAAAAGTAACGGACAGGGGCCGCGGCAGCGCGGCCCCTGTTTTCTACTGTTTGACGCTAAACCAGCGGCGCCGGTGAAAAATCCGGCGCCGCTGGCCTGTTTCCGGTGGTTATTCCGCAACAAAGGTCATGGCTTCGAGGACGCGGAAATCCTCCGTGATGGCTTTTTTCATCCGGAGACCTTCCTCCAGATCGATGTTGGAGACCTTGCCGTTCTGGACGCAGATGATCCGGTTCGTCTGACCGGCGGCCAGCGCCTCGACGGCGGCAAAGCCCATGCGGGTTGCCGTGACTCGGTCGCGCGCCGTCGGCGTTCCGCCGCGCTGGACATGGCCGAGCACTGTCACACGCGGATCAAGCCCGGTCGCCTCGCGGATCCTCTGCGCAATCTCAAAGGCGGAACCCGCGCCCTCTGCAACGACGATCATGTAGTGCGTCACACCGCTGATCCGGGCGCGGCGGATGACTTCGACAACATCGCGGTCAAAGTCGATCGGCTTCTCCGGAACCAGAACGGCGGTTGCGCCGGTGGCCAGGCCGACATACATGGCAAGATAGCCGGCATGGCGGCCCATGACCTCGACAACGGAGCAGCGCTCGTGGCTCTGCATGGTGTCGCGCAGCTTGTCGATGGCCTCGATCGCGGTGTTGCAGGCGGTATCATAGCCGATGGTGTAGCTCGAGCAGGCGATATCATTGTCAATGGTGCCGGGAATGCCGACGACCGAGACGCCATGCCGTGAAAGGGCCTGCGCGCCGCGGAAGGTGCCGTCGCCGCCGATGGCGACAAGCCCTTCAATGCCCAGCAGCTTACACATGCTCGCCGCCTTTTCCTGCCCCTCCGCGGTCATAAATTCCTCGCTGCGCGCAGTGTAGAGAATCGTACCGCCGCGGTTGATGATGTGGTTGACGCTGTTCGAGGTCAGCTTTTCCACATCCCCGGAGATCAGGCCGTTATAGCCGCGCCGGATGCCGACGCATTCGATGCCGCGATAGATGGCGGAGCGGACGACGGAGCGGACGGCGGCGTTCATGCCGGGCGCGTCGCCGCCGCTGGTGAGGACGCCGATACGTTTGACTGCATTTTCCATAAAAGAGACTCCTTTACTCTGCGGTAATGGTGAATTGTTTGCTTGTCACCAGCTGCCCGTTGAAATAGATCTCCAGCGTATAGACGCCGGGGGTCTGCGGGGTGCGGTCCAGGCTGCCCACGTGCAACGCCTTTGTCCACATGGAATCCCAGCTGCGCTCGCCGGTGTAGTAGTCGACCGGGACGCCGTCGGCATTGCGGACAACGTAGAGCGTCTGGACGCTCTTGTCGCTCGATGAGACACCGTAGATGGCCTCGATGGCGAAGGCAACGCCTTCGCTTGGCCGGTACTCCTTCCGGCTGACGGCCAGATCGCGGTAGGTCCACGTCTCTTTTTCCGGCTTCAGGAAGAAGCCAAGGAAGACGTTGGAGATGCCGTAGTCGGAGAATTTGGTCGCTTCCGGAGTGGTTACGGTTGTGGATGCGCCTTCAAGCGCCGCGTCGGTGACGGAGGTGAGCGTAATTTCGTAGGTTGTGTTCGGGATGAGGTTTTCCAGCGTTGCAGAGTCACCCGTGACCGTGACGGCGGAGGAGGGAACCTCACTTCCGGCAATGGCATAGGTCAGGAGCCACTGCGCGTCGTCCGGCAGGCCAAGGCTCTGCCAGCTGACGGAGACGGTACCGGCCGCGGTGGCGGTGGCGGACAGGCTCTGAATGGAATAGTCGGCCGTCGTGCAGAGCAGGGGCTGCAGCGCGGACGGCTGCAAGCCGATGGTCTCCAGTGAGAACTCATAGGACGTTCCCTCCTGCAGGCCGGTGAAGGTCGCGGACAGGCCGGAGGTTGTCTGCGTCAGCTCCGTGCCGTTGGCGGTGCGGCAGACAACAGTCCAGTCGCCGGAGAGCGTACCGGTGTAGGTCCAGCTGACGGTGGCCTCGCTGCCGCTGAGCGATGTGACCTCGAAGGAGGCAAGATCCACAACATTGAGGGTTGTGCAGGTTGCCTCCAGCTGGCCGTCCAGCGTGAAGCCGGGAGCGGCCTCCAGTGTCAGCGTATAGGCTGCGCCGGCGGAGAGGTTTTGCAGGGTGTGGGAGTGGCCGGTAAAGACCGTGGACGCAGACTGTCCCTCCTCGGAGGTGTAGTGCAGAATCCATTCCTCCGGCTCCGGGCCCTGCACGGTCAGATCAATCTGCGCGGAGTTGCTGGTGACATCGCTGACGGTGAATGCGCTGATCTCCGTGACGGAGTCGGTGGAGATCATTGCAGAGCGTTTCCCGCGGACAGAGGCGCCGTTTATCGCCTGCACAGTGACAGTATACTGCACGCCCGGCGTCAGGCCAGTGAAGGTGCAGTCGCTGCCCTCGAGCGGCTGGCGCTGCTCATTGCCATAGCTGTCCGCGCAGACGGCCTCGAGCGCGGGCGCGTCGTCCGGGTAGGCGACGGAGAGGGAGATATAATCAGTTCCCTTATCCTTGAGCGTAATGCCGGTAATTTCGACCGGGGCGGGGCGGAGGTAGAAAAAAAGCGCAACTGCAAAGGCGGCAAGGACGACAACGATGCCGGAGATCAGCAGCCAGCGGGGGAGCTTTTTCTTCGCGGGCGGCGCCGCATCCTCCGGCGCCGTGGTATCCGGGGCAGTTGCCTCCGACTCATCGCTGCCCGCTGGTACAGGCGCCGCCTGATCGGGCGAAAGATGCGAGACAAAGTCGGCGTCGAGCTCGGATGCCTCTGCAAACTGGATCGGCTCAACCGGCTCGTTCATCTCCTCCTCGGTGATCGGCTCGGTCAGGTCGGTGATAATCGGCGGCACAATCAGCTCGTCGGTGATGGTGTTCCGCTTCATATACATGCTCAGGTCGCGGCAGAAGTCCTCGGCGGACTGGTAGCGGTCCTCAGGCTCCGGCGCGCAGGCCTTCAGAATGATCTCAGACAGCTCGTAGTCCGCGTAGATCGGCGTCGGCAGCGGCTGCTTCTGCAGGCGCAGGTCGTTAGCCTCCTTCGCGCTTGTGCGCTCGTCGGCAAACGGCGCGTGGTTGCCGTTATAGATCCTGTAGAGGATCAGCCCCAGCGCGTAGAGGTCAATCGTCTCGTTCAGCGAGGCGGTGAGACTGAACATCTCTGGCGCGGTGAATTCGCCCAGCAGATTTTCCGGCATGGAGCCGAAGCGCAGCTCCTTCCGGTTGGCGACATGCAGATTGCCGAACAGGAAATGCTTCTGCGGGCCGATAAAGACGTTGTCGAGCGTGACATTGAGCGGCAGCAGGTCCTGCCGCGCGAGCATTGCCAGCGCAAGCCCCAGGTCAATGCCGAGATTCAGCGCGGAAAGGTGGGTCATAGCGGTTTCCGCCATGTAGGCGGAGAGACTCTGATACTCCTGTGTCAGCGTAGAGAGCAGGAAGCCGACACCGTCCTCCAGCGGCTCAGACTGAAAGCCGGTGCAGGCCAGTACGCCGGTCGATGGGCCGAGCTGCTGCAGGAGGGAAAGCTCCTTTTCACGGCCGACGAGGACTTCTTCATAATACGCCTTTGCAGCGGCCTCGTCCGCCGCGGCACCGGAAAGAATCAGCGCCTCAACCTGCGTGGCAGACGCAGGAATGCGCGACTGGGTCAGAATGTAAGTGATGCCGGTCTCGTCGCTGCGCATCCGATACACGGCTGTTCCATCCGCCTCGCTGACGCAGCTGAGGAAGGAGTAGCCGTCCAGCAGAGGGGAAATTCGTTTAGGTTCCTGCAAGTTGTTCGCCTCCTTGATCCAATGGCTATCCACATTTTAGCCCATTCCCCGAAAAAAAGCAATAGAACAATCAAACTCCTATTGGCAAGAACGGGAAAATGTGATAAAATATGACCGTATGTAAACACTTCAGTGGAGGATCACCCATGGAAAAACGAGTTTGTCTCTATTGTGGGACTGTCTATCCGGACGGCGCGGAGCGCTGTCCGCTTTGTAACGGGACGGCGCTGGAAGAGTCGCCGGAACAGCTGGTCGAAACGGATATGCCGGCCGCAGGGCCCGCGCCTGCGCCGCAAAGGCCGCAGCCCGCGCGTCCGGCCCCGTCGGAGCAGCCGCGCCGGAAGGGCGGCTCCCGGCTGAAAAAAAACAACGCGTCGGATCGCGACCCGCAGCCCGGGCGCGGCGGAAAAATTCCGCTGGCGCTTCGCATCCTGATTGGCGTTGTGCTGGCGGTGGCCGTTGTCATTTTGGCGATCTTTGCGGCATTTAAGCTGGGCTTTTTCACGCCAAAGACGTCGAAAGAGGAGAACACGCCCCCGGAGGATAAGGTCGAGCTGCCGCTCGACGAGCCGGACGAGCCGGAGGTGGACCTGTCCATCTGCACGGCGGTGAAGCTGGAGAATCCGGTCATCACGTTGACCGAGGCGGGACAGACTGAGAAAATCCTGGTGCTGGCCCAGCCCGCGGGCTACACCGGCACGGTTTCCTTTGCAAGCGGCGACACGGCGGTTGCAACCGTCAGCGCGGACGGCGTTGTGCTGGCCACCGGGCCGGGACAGACGCTGATTGACGTGGTCTGCGGCGCGCAGTCGACGACCTGTCAGGTTATCTGCCGCTTTGAGCCGGTAGAGCCGGATGAGCCGGACGAGCCGGATACGCCGGATGAGCCGGATACGCCGGATGAGCCGGATACGCCTGACGAACCGGACACCCCGGACGAGCCGGAGACGCAGGATCCTGCCTCCTTCAGCCTGAGTTCGGAGGACTTTACGCTCTTCTACCGCGGCGAGACGGCAACGCTGCGCGTGCGCGGTGTGACGGACGAGTCCGTGAGCTGGTATTCCGACAACGAGAGCATTGCGACTGTCAGCGCAGGCGGAACGGTGACGGCCGTCGGCAGCGGCACAACGCATGTCTATGCGCTTGTCGGCGGGCAGGACAGCGGTGTGGAGCTTTCCTGCATTGTCCGCTGCAACCTCGCGGCCAGCGCAGAGGGCGGCGAGGAGGACGGCGAAAACGGTGACAACGAGGGTAACACGGGCAGCGAGGGCGGCAGCCATGAGATCTCGCACAATGACGTTACGATCTCTGTTGACGAGACATTTTCCATCAGCCTGTCCGATACGGACGGCAGCCTGAGCTGGAGCACGGATGACGCCTCCGTTGCGACAGTCAGCGTGGACGGCACCGTCAAGGGTGTCGGCAGCGGTACGACCAATATTCACGTCAGCTACGGCGGACAGACCTATACATGCATTGTCCGCGTCAAATAAGCCCGGATTGCAAGAGGATCGCCAGCCCGTGTCCCGGACTGGCGATCCCTTTTTTCAGCCGTTATCGATGCTTTTTTCCGTGCCCTCGTTTTTGCGGAACAGCAGGCTGATGCTCCACAGGCCCGCCAGGCCGACCAGCGTGTAGACGATCCGGCTGAGCCATGCCGTCTGTCCGCCGAAGATCCACGCGACCAGATCAAACTGAAAAATGCCGACAAGCCCCCAGTTGATCGCACCGATGATGACGAGAATCAGAGATACGATATCCATTCTGCAAAACTCCTCTCCGTATAGCGATGCTGCTAGTATTGGCAGAAGCCGCAAAAGTATGCGGCGGCGGAATTGGGGCTTTTCACGAGGGCGGATTTGCGTTATAATAGTACAAACCCACACAGGAGGTGTCTCAAATATGACACAGGCAGAAAAAACGATTCTCGCTCGTTTGGAAGAAAATGCAAAATATACGCCGGCGGAGCTCGCGGCCTATGCCGGGATTTCCGCGCAGGAGGCGGCTGCGATTGTAAAAAAGCTCGAAGAGGAGCATGTCATTCTGGGCTATACCGGGATCATCGACTGGGATCGCGTGGACGACAGCACGGTGACGGCGCTGATCGAGGTCTCCGTCACGCCGCAGAGCGACGACGGGTTCGACCGGATCGCAAAGCGTGTGTACCAGTATGATGAGGTTGAGAGCATGTATCTTATGTCCGGCGGGTTTGACTTTACCGTCATTATCTCCGGGCGGACGCTGCGGGATGTGTCGATGTTTGTCAGCTCGAAGCTCGCGCCGATTCCCGGCGTGCGCGGCACGGCGACGCACTTTATTCTGCGTAAATATAAGGAAAAGCACGCCCTTTACTGCGTGGAAAAGCCAGAGAAAGAGAGTCCGATTTTCGTATGATCGATTACACACAGGTGATGTCAAAGAGGGTGCAGAGCCTGAAGCCCTCCGGCATCCGGAAATTTTTTGATATCCTGGTGGAGATGGACGACGCCATCTCCCTTGGCGTCGGTGAGCCGGATTTTGTGACGCCGTGGCATATCCGCGACGCGGGTATCTATTCGCTTGAAAAGGGGCGCACAAAATATACCGGCAACGCGGGCCTGCGCGAGCTGCGGCAGGAGATCAGCCGCTATCTGGAGCGGCGCTTCGGGCAGCAGTATGATGCGATGACGCAGACGCTCGTGACGGTCGGCGGCAGCGAGGCAATCGACCTTGTGGTTCGCGCGCTTGTAAATCCGGGCGACGAGGTGCTGGTGCCGGAGCCGTCGTTTGTGTGCTATGGGCCGATGACGGTTCTGGCATCCGGCGTGCCGGTGCCGATCCCCATGTCGAGCGAAAACGAGTTCAGGCTCTCGCCCGAGCAGCTGGAAGCGGCCATTACGCCAAAGACAAAGGCGCTGATTCTGCCGTATCCGTCAAATCCGACGGGCGGAATTATGCAGCGTGCCGATCTTGAAGCGCTGGTTCCGATCCTGAAGAAACACAATATTTTCGTGATTTCGGACGAGATCTACGCGGAGCTGACCTATGAGGGGCGGCATGTCTCCATGGCAAACCTGCCGGAGATGTATGACCAGACAATCGTGGTCAACGGCTTTTCCAAGGCATACTCCATGACCGGCTGGCGGCTGGGCTATGCCTGCGGGCCGAAGCCGGTGATTGAACAGATGACCAAAATTCACCAGTATGCCATCATGTGCGCGCCGACGACGAGCCAATATGCCGCCATTGAGGCGCTGCGCAACGGCGACGAGGATATCGAAAAGATGAAGGCCGAATACAATGGCCGCCGCCGCTTTCTGGTGGAGGGGCTGCGGTCGCTTGGGCTGTCCTGCTTTGAGCCGCGCGGCGCGTTCTACGTATTTCCGTCCGTCACAGCCTCCACGGGCCTTTCGTCGGACGAGTTCTGCGAGCAGCTTCTGGTGCGGCAGAAGGTCGCGGCCATCTCCGGCAACGCCTTTGGCGAGAGCGGCGAGGGCTATGCGCGGATGTGCTATGCGGCCAGCATGGAGAATCTGGAGGAAGCGCTGAACCGGATTGCCCGGTTCATGCAGTCGCTTTGAGGAGAAACTACGATGAAGAACGTCTTTTTGCCCGCAAACCTCCTGCTGCCGCAGGGGGTTGCACTGGAGAAATGGTCGGTCGTGGCGTGCGACCAGTTCACCTCGGAGCCGGCCTACTGGGCGCGCGTCGCAGACTGTGTCGCGGACGCACCGTCTACGCTCCACATGATTCTGCCCGAGGCGGAGTTGTCGGCGCCGGATCTCGACGCGCGGATCGCGCGCGTGAACGCGAATATGGAGCGCTATCTCGCAGGGGGCGTTTTCCGCGAAGCGCCGGATGCGCTCGTCTATGTAGAGCGTGTTATGCAGAACGGGAAGGTGCGCTGCGGGCTGGTTGGCCGTGTCGATCTGGAGGCCTACTCGTTTACACCCGGCACAGATGCGCCGGTGCGTGCGACGGAGGGGACAGTGCGTGAACGTATCCCGCCGCGCGTGCGCGTGCGGGAGCATGCGGCGCTTGAGCTGCCGCACGTGCTGCTGCTGGCCGACGACCCGGCGGACAATTTGCTCGGGCCGATTCGCGCCCGGAAATCGCAGCTGGAGTGCTGCTACGACTTCGAGCTGATGGAGCAGGGCGGCCATATCACAGGCTGGCTGCTTGGGCCGGAGGACTGCGCGGCGTTTTTGGCGCGCGAGGCGTCCTATACAGCGGAACATCCGCAGATGGTGTTTGCGGTCGGCGATGGCAACCACTCGCTTGCAACGGCGAAGACCATCTGGGAGCAGAAGAAGGCGCAGGGCGCGGCGCCGGACGATCCGGCGCGCTACGCGCTTGTCGAGCTGGAAAACATCCACGATCCGGCGCTGGAATTTGAGCCGATCCACCGGATTGTGACAGGCGTTGCACCGGAAGCACTGCTTTCTGAATTGGAGCAGACGGCAGGGGCACCGGACGGCATCCCGGTGCGCTGGGTCGCAGGTACAGCGGAAGGAACGATACGCCTTGACCCGCGCAAGGGAACACTGGCAGTCGGCATTTTGCAGGCGTTTTTGGATGCCTATTTGCCGGATGTAGTGGGCGCATCTGTGGATTATATCCACGGCGAAGATGTCACGCGCAGGCTGGCGCGGTCGGACGGCGCGATCGGATTCCTGCTTCCGCCGATGGAAAAGGGCGACCTGTTCCGCGGCGTGCTGGCAGACGGCGCTCTGCCGCGCAAGACCTTCTCCATGGGCCATGCCTGCGAAAAGCGCTATTATCTGGAAGGGCGGCGCATCCGGTGAAAACCGCGACGGAGCGCGCGCCGGGGAAGCTCAATCTGACGCTTGACGTGTGCGGCAGGCGGCCGGATGGCTACCATGAGATGCAGATGGTCATGCAGTCGGTTGCGTTATGCGATCTGGTGACGGTGCGGCTGGGAACCGGAAAGCCCTGGAGCGTCCGGACGGATGCTCCGGCGCTGCCGGACGGGCCGGAGAATCTGGCATGGAAGGCGGCAGCCGCCTTTGAACGCGCTTTTGGCTCGCTCGGTGGTGTGCAGATTCTGATCGAAAAGCATCTGCCTGCACAGGCCGGCATGGCCGGGGGCAGCAGCGACGCGGCCGCGGTGCTGCGCGCGCTGAACCGGCTCTGCGGTTTTCCGTTTTCCCAGCGGGCGCTGGCGAAGCTCGGCGAACAGGTCGGCTCCGATGTGCCGTACTGTGTCCATGGCGGAACCATGCTGGCCGAGGGGCGCGGCGAGGTGCTGACGGCGCTGCCGCAGATACCGGACTGCTGGGCGCTTTTGTGTAAGCCTGCATTTTCCATTTCGACGCCCGAACTTTTTCGGGAACTGGACGGCTGCGCGGTGCGGCGCAGGCCGGACAATGCCGCAATGCGGCAGGCGCTGCAGGACGGAGATCTTGAGCGGATTGGACGGCTCCTGTATAACGTCTTTGAGCCGGTTGTACGGGCACAGTATCCCGTTGTGGGGCAAATCACAGGCGCCATGCGGGAGCTGGGAGCGCTGGGCACGGCGCTGACCGGGACAGGCTCCGTTGTCTACGGCATTTTTTCCACACAGGCACACGCGGCGGCGGCGCAGGCGGGGATGAGTCCGGCCTTCGGTCGATGCATCGTGACAAAAATGGAGGGCACAATCGCCCCGGCTTGAGCCGGAGCGATTGTTTTTATCCCGGAAACAAGGTATAATGAGACAGATTAGACAAGGCAAAGGGGGAAGGTACGATGGCGACGCTTGAGCTGCTGCTCTGCCCGGATCGCTGGCAGGGGAGCGAACTGCTGCTGCAGCGTGTGGCTGGGGCGCGGGTGGAAAAGCAGATCCTGATTGTGCCGGAGCAGTATTCGTTCTCGACAGAATGTGCGCTGCTGGACGCGGGCGGCGATACGGTTTCACAATACGCGGAGGTTCTGAGCTTTTCCCGGCTGGCAAACCGGGTCTTTTCCAGGTACGGCGGCGTCACCGCGTGGCGGCTGGATAAGGGCGGGCGGCTGCTTTTGATGCAGAAGACGCTGGAATCCGTGCGCGCACAGCTCAAGTGCTTCGGCAGCGCGGACAGCAGGCCGGAGCAGATGCTCCGGATTTTGGATGTGTTTGACGAATGCACGGGCGCGCAGGTCACGCCGGAGCAGCTGAAGCGCGCGGCGCAGCAGCTGTCCGGGCCGTTGGCCGTCAAGGTCGAGGAGCTGGCGCTGATTTTTTCGGCCTATCAGGCCAACGCCTGCCGTCAGGACCCGTCGGAACGGCTGACAGCGCTTTGTGAGAAGCTGGCCTCGACTGCCTTTGCGGAGGAATACGCCTTCTCCGTCTCGCAGTTCATTGATTTTACAGGCCAGGAGCTGGCGGTTCTGGAACAGCTGATGCAGAAGGCAAAGCGGCTGACGGTATGCCTGAGCTGTGACGCGCTGGACGGGGACGAGCCGGTGTTTGCGCCCTCCCGCCGTTCGGCGCAGGCGCTGACGGGGCTTGCGCAGCGGCTCGGCGTTCCGGTTACGGTGCACCGGCTTGCGCCCGGCGCGTCAAAGCCGCCTCTGGCGCACCTGCGGCAGCAGCTCTTTGGTGCGCTGACGGATTCGTGGCCCGAAGAGACGGACTGTGTCAGCCTCCTGTTTGCCGCATCGCCGCGCCGGGAATGCCTGTGTGTGGCGAGAAGGATCCGGAAGCTTGCCGCGTCCGGCGTGCGATACCGGCAGATCAATCTGGTCTGCTGTGACGCGTCCTATCTGCCGCTTTTGCGGCAGACGCTGGCGCGCTACGAGATTCCCGTGACGGAATCCGGATCTGAGCCGATTCTGGATCAGCCGATTCTGGCGCTGCTCCTCTCCGCGCTGCGGGCCGCGACGGGTGGGATGCAGCAAGACGATGTTTTTTCCTATCTGAAATCCAGCCTTTCACCGTTGCCGCGCCGGGAAGTGGATGCACTGGAAAATTATGCGATTATGTGGAATATTCGCGGCACAATGTGGAGAAAACCCTTCATCCGGAATCCGGGCGGCATGGACGCACGGCAGAGCGAGGCGGCGCGGCAGGCGCTTCAGCGCCTGAACGTGTCGCGTGAGACGGGGATGCGGCCAATCTGGTCGCTGGCTGACGCGTTGCAGGCCAGCCGGACAACCGGTGAGCAGGTGAAGGCGCTCTATGCATTCTTGCAGGAGATCGGCCTGCAGGAGCGGTTGCAGTCACTGACCGACGCGCAGATTGCGGCAGGGCAGCTTGAGCAGGCACAGCAGACGGCGCAGCTCTATGAGACGGTTGTAAGCGCGCTGGAACAGATGTATGAGATTTTAGGGCAGACCGAGCGTTCGCCGGAACGGTTTACAGATCTGCTCGCTTCGCTGCTGGCGCAGTATCAAATTTCGGCTATTCCGGCGACGCTGGATTGCGTGACGCTCGGCGCCCCGGCCTCTATGCAGCGGCAATGCTCCCATCTGCTTCTTGTCGGGTGCGCGGAAGGCTGCCTGCCCGCGAGCCATGCAGACAGCGGAATCCTGACGGAGCAGGACCGCAATGAGCTGCGCGCGCTCGCGCTCCCGCTGACAGCCGGGACAAACGGCGTGCTGGAGCGTGAGCTGGAAGCGCTGTATCATATTTTCTCCGGCGCGGCGGAGTCGGTATTTTGCGCGGGGCCGGAGGCAGCGCCGTCGTATCTGCTGCGCCGCCTGGCGGTACTTTTCCCACAGGCGGAGCAGCTTCCGGCGCAGGCGCCCCCCTTTGACGGGCTGCGTGCGGAGGAGCTGGCTGTTGAAGCGTTTGCCCTTCCAGGGGAGACGGCTGCCCAGCTTCCGGCGGAGGTACAGACCTGTATGGAACATGGCCGGGCGGCCGCCGGATATCGGTTCGGCGCGCTTTCGGAGGAGACGGTTCGCGCGCTGTACGGCACACAGCTCATGCTCTCGGCCTCCAAGGTGGACTGCTTTTATGACTGCCGCTTCCAGTATTTCCTGACTTACGGCCTGAAGCTGCTTGCACGGCGGCAGGCGGAATTCGATGCGCCGGCCTTCGGCAACTTTGTGCATGCTGTTCTGGAGCATATGGCGCGGCGCGTGATGGCGGAGGGCGGCTTCCGCACTGTTGCACCCGCGCGCGTGGAGGAGATCACGGCGGAGGAGATTGCCCGCTACACGCGCGAGGAGCTGCAGGGGCTGGAGGGTCAGGAGGAGCGTTTTGTCTATCTCTACCGCCGGAATGAGGCGGAGGTGCTGCGCATTGCGGCACAAATGGCGGAGGAGCTTTCCTGCTCGGACTTTGAACCGTGCGCCTTTGAACTGGAATTTGGCGGCGCAGGGGAGCTGCCCGCCATCCCGGTGGACGGGCGTGCGATGAACGGCCTGCTGACCGGAAAGGTCGACCGCGTGGATCTGTACAATGGTGAGAGGCGCTACGTGCGCGTTGTGGACTATAAGACTGGCGGCAAGCGCTTTGACTATACGGATGTATTAGAGGGCGTCGGGCTGCAGATGCTGCTCTATCTGTTTGTATTGGAGCGTGACGGCTATTTCGGGGATGGGAGCCGGAGCGCGGGCGTCCTGTATTTTCAGGCGCGTGAACCGGTTATCAGCGCCGAGACGGACGATCTGGAGAAAAAACGCGCCCAGCAGCGCCGCCGCAGCGGATTGCTGCTGAACAACGCGGAGGTCTTACAGGCGATGGAGCACTGCGCAGAGAACCCGCAGTATCTGCCGTATAAAGTGCTGAAAAAAACGGGCGAAGCAAAGGGCGATCTGGCAACGCCGCAGGAATTTGCGCTGCTGCGCCGCCATGTCAGCGACTGCCTGCGCAATATGGCGGACCGGCTTGCGGACGGGCAGGTGACACCGGATCCGTACCTGCGCGGCAAAGGGCACAGCGCCTGCGACTGGTGCGCCTACCGTGACGCATGCCATCTGGATCTGGACGGCGCGCCGCGCGTGCGGCGCGAGGTCAACGCGGAGGAGTTCTGGGACAGTTTGGAGAGGAAGTACCATGGCAAAGATTAATTTGACGCCACAGCAGCAGGCGGCGGTTAACCACCGCGGCGGCGCGCTGCTTGTCTCGGCAGCGGCCGGCTCCGGCAAGACGAAGGTGCTTGTCTCACGTCTGCTCGATCAGGTCTGTGACCCGGAGACGCCGCGCAATATCGACGATTTCCTGATGATTACGTATACAAAAAAAGCGGCATCGGAGCTGCGGACAAAAATTGTCGAGGAGATCGGCCTCCGCCTGGCGCAGGAGCCGCACAACCGCCATCTTCAGGCGCAGCGCAACCGCGTATATCTGGCAAAAATTTCAACGGTACATGCCTTTTGTGCCGATATGCTGCGCGCCTATGCGCATCTTCTGGCGCTGCCGCCGGACTTTCGTGTGGGCGAGGAGACGGAGTGCCGGAAGCTTTCCGCGCTGGCAATGCAGCAGACGCTCGACGAGGCGTATGCGCATATTCTGGAGTGGGATGACGTGCGGGCATTTATCGACACGCTCGCGGCGGGGCGCGATGACCGCGACGTACCCCGTCTTCTGGAGCAGATCGACACGGCGATGCAGTGCCAGCTCGACCCGGAAGGGTGGGCGGAGGCGGCTGTATGCGCGCCGGAGGCGCCGCTGGAGCAGACGCCCGCGGGCATCTTCCTGCTTCTGCGCTTTCGCCGGCAGCTCGACGAGGTTGCCGCCATGGTGCAACGGGCAAAGGAACTGATCACCGCAGACCGGCAGCTGACAGAAAAGGATGGGCCGCTTGTGCAGGAGGATCTGGATCTGGTGACCGGACTGGCGGAGTGTACGGGCTGGGACGAGATCTCCCAGCTCTCCGCCGTGGAATTCCGCGGCCTTCCGGCGATCCGGAAACCGAAGGATCCGGCGCTCTACGCGCAGTTCCGTTTTCTGCGCGACAGCTATAAAGAGCGCGTGAAAAAGCTCTGTGAGCCATTCCATGAGTCCGCGTCGGAGCTTTTGGAGGACTGGCAGTCGACGGTTCCGGCTGTCCGCGGCATGATCCGGTTGACCAAACTGTATCAGGGGTACTACCGGAAAGAGCGCAGGCGCAGAAAGTTGCTGAACTTCTCCGACCTGGAGCACGAGATGCTGCGTCTGGTGCGCAACCCGCGCACCGGTGCGCCGACAGAGGCGGGACGCGAGATCAGCGGCCGCTTCTGTGAGATCATGGTCGACGAGTATCAGGATTCAAACGCGATTCAGGATGCGATTTTCTCGGCTGTGTCACGCGACGGGCGTAACCTCTTTTTTGTGGGGGATGTCAAGCAGTCAATCTATCGTTTCCGCCAGGCTGATCCGACGATCTTCCTGGAAAAATATCAGGCGTTTCAGGACGAGCCGGAAGCAGGGGAGGGGCGGCGCATCCGTCTGACCGCGAACTTCCGTTCACAGCCGGCGGTACTGGATGCGTGTAACGCCGTCTTTGAGACGGTCATGTCCGAGACAGTCGGGGACCTGTCGTATACGGAGCAGGAGTGCCTCAACCCCGGCCGGAGCGACTATATCCCGCTGCCGCAGCCGCTGGTTGAGCTGCATGTGCTCGAGACAGGCGGGCAGTGGCAGGACGAGGAGTCTCCTGCCAAATTTGAGTTGGAAGCTGCGTTTGTTGCAGAGCGCATCGCGCGGATGCTGCGGGATAAGACGCCCGTCTCCGGCCCGGACGGCCCGCGTCCCGTAGAGCCGCAGGATATTGCCATTTTGCTTCGCGCCATGCAGAATAAAGCGCCGGTTGTGCTGTCCGCGCTCCGCAGCCGGGGCATCCCCGCGGCCTGTGGGCTGGAGGACGACATCCTTGCCACGACGGAAGTGGCGGCGGTTCTCTCCTTTTTGCGGATCATCGACAACCCGGATCAGGATATTCCATTGCTCGCCGCGCTTTGCAGCCCGCTTGGCGGCTTCAGCGCGGACGAGGCGGCGGCGATCCGTGCCGCGCACCGGGAGGGAACCCTCTACGACGCGCTTTTGGCGGCGCAGGATGAAAAATCGCGCGCATTTGTTGAGCGGATTTCAGCATACCGCTTCGCGCTGGACCAGAGCCGCGTGGAGGATCTTTTGGAGACGGTTCTGGCGGATACGCGGGCAGAGCTTGTCTTTGGCGCGATGGAGGACGGCGCGCGCAGGTTGGAGCACTTACAGACATTGCGCGACTTCGTTGCCGCGCAGGGCGGCGTCGGCTGTGGGGGGCTGATGGAGCTGCTTTCGCGCATTGACAGCTTGCGTGAGGCGGGCCGCCAGATTCCGTCGTCACACGCTTCGCGCACCTCCGGCTGTGTGACAATCATGAGCATCCACACCTCAAAAGGGCTGGAATTCCCGGTTGTGGTGCTGATGGATCTGTCGAAAAGCTTCAACAGTGACGACCTGCGGGCGCGCATCCTGACGGATGAGTCGCTCGGTGTCGGAACGGATATCTATCAGGAGGAGCTGCGGGTGCGGTACCCTTCCATCCTGAAAAAAGCAATCCGCACCAAAAAACAGGAGCAGGCGCGCTCTGAGGAGCTCCGCGTGCTCTATGTCGCGATGACGCGCGCGGTCGACCGGCTGATTATGACCTACGCGGCGAAAAATGTTGAAAAAAAGCTGCGTGAGTATGCATTATTTGCCGCAAAGCCGATGCCGCAGTTCTGTACGACGCAGGCGCGGTGCCCCGGCGACTGGGTGCTGATGACCGCGATTCAGCGCACGGAGGCGGGGGAGCTGTTTGCTCACGCCATGCCGTGCGATGCGGCGCGGGTGTCCGCGTACCCTTGGGAGATCCGTCTGCACACGCAGGTTGCGCGTACGATGGCGGACGTTGCGGAAACCGCAAAGGAAGCTGCCCCGGAAACGGCGCTACCGGACCGGGCGGAATTGGAGCGGCGCCTTGCGTTCTCCTACGCGCATACGGCGGCGACGCGGTTCCCGGCTAAGCTGACGGCGACGCAGATGAAGGGGCGAAATCTCGACGAGGAGGCGGAGACCGGGACGCGGCGCGCGCAGCGCAGGTTGCACTTCCGCACACCGCAGTTTGAGACGCGGACGCTCACGCCGACGGAGCGCGGCAACGCGGCGCATCTGTTCATGCAGTTCGCTGATTACGCGGCCTGCACGACGCTGGACGGCATCCGCGCGGAGATTGCGCGGCTGGAGCGAGAGGAATTTCTGACGCCGCAGCAGGCGCAGGCCGTGGAACCGGAGCAGATTCTGGTGCTGTTTTCCTCGCCACTCGGGCGCGGCATGCTCCACAGCCCGGAGCTGCTGCGTGAGTTCAAGTTTTCACTGTATCTGGACGGCCGGAAGCAGGATGCGTCGCTTGCAGGGGAGAAAATCTTTTTGCAGGGCGTTGTCGACTGCTGTCTCAACGAGCCGGACGGCCTGACGATCATCGACTTCAAGACGGACCACGTGACGCCGCAGACCATCGACGCGCGCGCCGCGACCTACGCCACGCAGGTGCAGACCTACGCCGCCGCAATGGCCCGGATATTCCAAAAGCCGGTCAAACGCACGCTTCTGTACTTTTTTGCCGCCGGTCAGGCGGTGGAAATCAAGCCAGAATAGACAACACCCCGCACGGGAGCACGATCTCCCGCGCGGGGTGCTTTTTTGTAAAAAAGTGTACCATTTTGTAATTTTATATGACAATTCATTATACCACATTATAGCATAATTTGGAGCTTTTGTATATACCCTTTTGCAAAAAATTCACTTCTTATTATTGTAAAACAGAACACCAAAGACTTACAATATAGTACAATTTTCTGTAGATCAGGAGACAGAAAGAATGGAGGTGTGTAACCTTT
>CAZYZQ010000040.1:0-19557 GCA_964652075.1 uncultured Oscillospiraceae bacterium | reverse complement strand
ATCCGCCCATTGAAAGAAAATGGAGCGTGGGACGCGAACAGAGTATGGAGCAAAAAAACATCATTGAGATCGACCACCTCTCCAAAAGCTTTGCAGAGGTGAAGGCGGTGCAGGATCTGAGCTTCCGGGTCAGGGAGGGCGAGCTGTTCGCTTTTCTGGGGGGTGAACGGCGCCGGTAAGTCCACAACCATCAATATCATGTGCGGCCAGCTTGCCAAGGACTGCGGCAGCGTGCAGATCTGCGGCAGGGATCTGGACCGGGACGGGGATACCGTGAAGCGGAATCTGGGAGTGGTATTCCAAAGCTCCGTGCTGGATCAGAAACTGTCCGTCCGGGATAACCTCATCAGCCGGGCGGCGCTCTACGGCGTCACCGGAAAGGCGCTGGAGCGGCGGCGGATCGACATCGTCCGCGCTCTGCTCCACAGCCCTAAAATTTTGGTTCTGGACGAACCTACCACCGGCCTGGATCCCCAGACCCGGAAGCTCCTGTGGGACGCCATCTCCCATATGCGCAGGGAGCAGCATATGACGGTGTTCCTCACCACCCATTACATGGAGGAAGCCGCCGACGCCGATTTCATCGTCATTCTGGACAGTGGGAAAATCGCGGCGGAAGGCACGCCTCTGGCCCTGAAAAACGCATACACAGGCGACTTCATCACCATGTACGGTGTGGCGGAAGAAGCGGTCAGGGAGCTTGGCTATCCCTATGAGGCGATCCGGGACGCCTACCGGGTGGCGGTGCCCGACACGGCGGCGGCGACCCGGCTCATCATGCAAACGCCGGAACTCTTTCAGGACTATGAGATCACCAAGGGCAAAATGGACGACGTGTTCCTGGCCGTGACTGGAAAACAGCTGACAGGAGGGACAAAGAGATGAAGGGCCTAACCGTGCTGATCAAGCGCAATACCAAACTGTACTTTAAGGATAAGGGGATGTTTTTTACTTCCCTCATCACGCCGCTGATTCTGCTGGTGCTCTATGTCACCTTTCTTGGCAATATATATGAGGAAAGCTTCAGTTCTGTTCTGACTGAAATGGGTGCCGCAGCGTCAGATACGCTCATTGGTGGTTGCGTCGGCGGGCAATTGGCTTCCTCCCTTCTGGCGGTGTGCTGTGTGACGGTGGCCTTCTGCTCTAACGTTCTCATGGTGCAGGACAAGGTCACCGGGGCGAAGCGGGATCTGAGCATGACGCCTGTGCGCCGTGGGACGTTGGCGCTGGGCTATTATATTGCCAACCTCCTGTCCACTCTGCTGGTCTGCTTTGGCGCGGCGGCGATCTGCCTGCTGTACCTCTCCCGAATCGGCTGGTATCTGACGGGGACAGACGTCGCCCTGCTGGTGCTGGATGTTTTGCTTCTGAGCCTGTTTGGCGCAGTCCTGTCCAGCGTCATCAACTTTTTCCTCTCCAGTCAGGGACAGATTTCCGCGGTCGGTACCGTCATCAGCGCGGGCTACGGCTTTATCTGCGGCGCGTACATGCCTATCTCCAATTTCTCGGCGGGGTTGCAAAAGGCGATCTCGTTTCTGCCCGGCACCTACGGCACGTCCCTGCTGCGCAACCATCTCCTCCGGGGAGCCTTTGCGGAGATGGGGAAACAGGGTTTTCCGTTGCAGGCAGTGGAGGCCATCAAGGACAGCGTGGACTGCAATATCTATTTCTTTGGCAATCAGGTGGAGACCGGAGCTATGTACCTGATTCTGGGCGGTGCAGTCCTTGTGCTGACCGGCGTGTATGTTTTGCTGAACGTATTGGCCGGAAAAAGGAAGCAAAAATAAGCGAAAAATGGACGGCCAGAGCAGCGCCCGGTGAATTTGTCCGGCAGGACTGGTGTGAGGAATGCCGATGCCTGTGAAGAACGCGGCGCTGCCCGAAAACAAAGAGGCGCGTTTTGTATTTTCCATTAGCATTTTCATTCGCATTTTTGTCTCCGAGTGGTGGAATTTTGTCCCCCAAATGCGCGACGCGATTGCATCATACGCAATTCAGCTAAATCGCGAAACCCGTTGCGGCGCAACAAAAAACGCGGAACCCCTTGAAGATCAAGGGGTTCCGCGTTGGTGCGCGAGGCGGGACTTGAACCCGCACGTCCGCAGTGGACACTAGAACCTGAATCTAGCGAGTCTGCCAATTCCACCACTCGCGCATATGGAAAGCGCTCTCAAGCGCTCCAATATAATAGCATTTTATCAAAGCGTTGTCAAGCGGTTTTGACGAAAAGTGTCGCAGGAGTTTTCTCCTGCGACACTGGTAATTTACGTACTGCGGTGGCGGCGCGTCAGCTTGGATTTGATCATCGGCGCGATGATCTGAATCATAATGGCGATGATCAGGATGACACCCTTGATGGTGTTGTTAATCAGAGAATCCATCTTCAGCGCAACGATGATCTTGTCGATAACGGTGTAGGACAGCGTGCCAAAAATGATGCCGATCAGCTTGCCGCGGCCGCCGGCCATACTGATGCCGCCGAGGACAACGGCTGCAATTGCGTACATCTCGTAGCTGCTGCCGCCGGTTGCCGGGTCGGCGGAGCCGTACATGGAGACCCACAGGAAGGAGCCGACACCGACCATTGCACCGGAAATCACAAAGACCAGCACCTTCATAAGACTTGTATTGATGCCTGCAAGCTGCGCGGCCTTGGCGTTGCTGCCGAGCGCATAGAGCTTCTTGCCGAACTTGGTGCTTGTCCCCATGTAGACAAAGATGGCGGTCAGGACGATGAGAATCACGCCAACTGTGGGGATGCCGAAGAGCTTGCTGTTGCCGAAGGAGAAGAGCGGGTCGTAATTCGACAGCTCGCGCGACATCTTATAGAGCGAGTTGCCGCCGCCGGTGTAGACTGCGTCCAGATGCTGGCAGGCATACTGCGCAATGGAGCGGTAGATCAGCATGGTGGCCAGAGTGACAATGAATGCCGGCATTTTCAGCGCGCCGACCATCAGACCGTTGAGCAGGCCGCAGAATGCGCCGAACAGGATTGCGAACAGGAGTGTCAGGAAAATGTTGTTTGTCGCGTTGAAGACGACGACGGAGAAGGAGCTGACCATTGCCAACATAGAGCCGACGGAAAGGTCAATCTCTCCTGTGATAATGACGACGCCCATGCCCAGCGCAATGACGCCGACGACGGCGGAGTGGCGCAGGATGTTCATGATGCCGGCAAAGGTCAGGCTGCTGCTGACGAAGAGATAGACAAGGAATATCACAACAAAGATAAAGATAAAGCTGTACCCGCTCCAGATAGCGGAAGCGGTCTTGCCCAGCGAATTGCGGGGCGCTTTGACGGTTGCCTGTTTCTGCATGTTGATTATGCCTCCCCGATTTGAACTGCATTTGTGGAATAGAGCATCACGGTCTGCTCATCGATCTCGCTGTGCGGAAGGAGCTTCACAATGCTGCCATCATAGAAGACGGCGCACTGGTCGGCGACCTTTTGAATCTCGTTGATTTCCAGCGTATTGATGAGGATCGTTTTCCCGTTCCGGGCCAGCTGCAATATCAGCCGGTAGATTTCGGCCTTCGCGCCGACGTCGATGCCCTGCGTGGGGTTGTCCAGCAGCAGGATATCCGCGTTGATGTTCAGCCAGCGCGCCAGAAAGACCTTCTGCTGGTTGCCGCCGGACAAAGAGGTGATCAGATCGGAGGGGCGGTTGGCCTTGATGGAGAGCTGCTCCTGCATCTGCCGGAATTTCCCCAGTTCCCCGCGCCGGTGGATCGGGAAGCGGGCGGCGGAGAGCGTGTGCTCGGAGAGGTACATATTTTCCAGCAGGCTCATGTCGGGCACGACGGAATTTTCCTTCCGGTTTGCCGGGAGCATGGCGACGCCTGCACGCATCATCGTATGGATTTTGGTGTGCGAAATCATTTTGCCGTTCACCGTGAGAGAACCGCTTGTCGGGCTGGTGACACCGAACATGCACTGCATGAGTTCGCTGCTGCCGGAGCCCTGCAGGCCGGTCAGGCCGATGATCTGGCCTTTTTTGACTGTCAGGTTTACATTCTGGAAGCCGGGGCCGGAGAAGTTGTGTAGCTCCAGAACCGGTTCGCCCAGCGGCCGCGGCTCATAGACGTCCGCGCCGGAGTAGCTGGCGCCGACCATGAGCTTGGTGATCTCCTCCGGCGTGATCTCGGAGATATGGCCGGCCTGAATGAACTCGCCGTTGCGGAAGACGGTGTAGCTGTCCGCAAGGCGGAATATTTCGGGCATTTTATGGGAAATAAAGACGAACGAAGTCCCTTGCGCTTTCAAATTGTTGACAATGGAGAAGAGATGGTCGATCTCCTCGTTGTTCAGCGCGGTGGTCGGCTCGTCGAGGATCAGCAGCTTTGCGTCGAAAAACAGCGCCTTGGAGATTTCCAGCAGCTGTTTCTGGCTCGTCTTCAGCGTGGCGACCAGCGCAGTAGGGTCGATGTCGACGCCGAGGCGCTCGAACAGCGCGTGCGTCTGGGCGATCATCTCTTTCTTTTTCAGCGTGCCGGTTTTGTAGGTTTTTTCCTTGCCGAGGAAGATGTTTTCAAACACCCGCAGATCGTTGAAAAGGTTCAACTCCTGATGGACAAATGCGATGCCGGCGGCCTCGGATTTATGAATTGTGATGTTCTCCATCGGCGTTCCGTTGAAGACAATGGTGCCGCTGTCGCATGGCACGACACCGGTGAGCACATTCATCAGCGTCGATTTGCCGGCGCCGTTCTCACCGAGCAGCGCATGAACCTCGCCTGGCTCCACGGAGAACTGCACGTGCTTCAGCACCGGGACGCCGTCGAATGCTTTGCAGATGTCGTGCATCTCGAGAATGCTCATAGCTCGCTCCCCCTTCTGTACGGATGATCCGCACTGATACTATTTTAACAGAAAGCGGGCACAGATGCAATAATCTGTGCCCGCAATTTTTCTATTGGGAAGTAGAATTTTAGTTTGCGAATCCGACGTGCTCGGAGACGTTGCTCGCGTCAACCAGCTCGCAGGCGATGACGTGATCCTTCGTGACCTCTTTGCCGTCGAGATAGTCAACCAGATCCTGCATGGTGGTCTGGATCATATCCGGGCTGTAGGTGACACAGATCAGACCGCCCAGCTGTGCGTACAGATCCTGAGAAGCTTCGCCGCGGATGATGGCATAGACACCCTCGGAGCCGCCGGCGGCGGTGATGTACGGCTTGTTGGCCAGGAACGCTTCCTTGGTGGCGTCGTCGATGCCGGAGCCCTCGAGCGCCTCGACAATGCCGAGCGCCAGCTCATCGTCCATCGTGTAGAACCACTTGATGTCGGCGTTGGCCGAATCGGACAGCAGCGTCTCAAACGCGGTGGTGGTGTTGGAACGGCTCCAGCCCATGGCAGCGGACTGCGTAATGGAGGAGAGCTGATCCTCGGTCCACTTGGCGTCCTCGGCGATGTACTCGCCGTTGTAGGCCAGCTTGCCGGTCAGATACTCTTCAAAACCGGCGTTGCGGTCAACACAGACGGAGGAGGTGTCGCCGACAAAGACGTAGACGGCTTCGCCCGGCTGCAGGCCCTGAGAGACGAAGTAGGAAGCAGCGGCAGCGCCGATGCCCTTGTTGTCGCCGGTGACGTTGGCGACGGCGGAGTCCTTGACGCCCGCGATGATGCGGTCAAACGCGGTGTAGGGGATCTTCGCATCGACAATCTGCTGGATAGCGGCCTCGACGGAGTCATCCTGCGGCTGCACAACGACGCCGGCCACGCCGGACGGGTTGGAGGCGATGTCCTCCAGCTCCTTCATCTGGTCTGCAGCGGTAGGGGAGCTCTTAACGACAACATTGTACTTGCCGCCCTGGTTCAGCTCCTCGGCCTTTGTTTTCGCAAAGGTGGCGACGGAACCGGTCCAGCCGTGATCTTCCGCAGCGGTCAGAACGTAGATGGTGGGCTTGTCGCCAGTGTTGGCGTCGTCGCCCTTGGCGGTCTCATCCTTTTTCGCGCAGCCGACAAGCAGTGTTGCGACCATGCCGAGGCACAGGACGAGAGCAAGAATACGCTTCTTCATATAATAGTACCTCCTGTAATAGCGCCGCCTTCCCAAACGGCGCAGTTTTCAGAACACATACGCCGCGGCGCGGAGCCGGACGCATGGTTTCTTACACCTATTGTATCGCCAAAACTGATTTTGTCAAGAAAAATATGGTTAAGAGCGCGCGAGAAGGCGCGAAATATAGTCGTTCAGGAAGCCGGAGTGGCGTTTGGACGCAATGACCTCCTGCGCGAGCACCGGGTCGTCCGTAATCAGGTTGTCCACGCCGAGATCGAGCATCCGTTCCATGTTGGTCGCGCGGTTCACCGTCCAGGCATAGATATCCTTGCCCTGGTCGTGGATGGTGCTGACCAGCGTTTTTGTAATGAACGCGGCCTGAATGCTGTAGGCGTCCGCGGCGTCGAGGCGGGTGATATTGCCATAGGCGGCCGTCATGATATAGACGGTCGGCAGCTCCGGCTCATACGCGCGGACCTGTTCCACAATCTCGTACTTCATGGATGCGACGACACACTGCGCGAGCATCTCCTTTTCCCGCAGCATATCAACCACCTGTTCAACAAGCGCCGTCTCGTGGCCCGTGGGCTTCAGCTCAATGTTCAGGCGCACCTTGCCGCGGCACAGGTCCAGTGCCTCCGAGAGCGTCGGGATCCGGCAGTCCGCGTACCGGGGCGAGAGCCAGCTGCCGCAGTCCAGCTCACGCAGCGTCTCATAGTCAAGCTCCCAGATGTTTTGATTCAGCCCGGTTGTACGGAGCAGGTTCGCGTCGTGCATTACAACAAGCACGCCGTCGCGTGTCTGCTGCACGTCCAGCTCGATCCAGTCCGTACCGGCCTCGATGGCGGCGGAGAAGGCCTCCAGCGTGTTTTCCGGGTACAGGCGTGAGAAGCCGCGGTGCGCCGTGACGGAGGTCGGGTTGGTCAGGTCGGAGGTCAGGTCGATGACGCCCCGCGTATACAGAAAGACGTTGGAGGCGTTGAGCAGCACAAGCAGCCCGACCAGCGCCGCCGTAAACAGGCGCGGGCGCGGGAAGGGCAGCCGGGCGGGGGTATAGGGCACCTTGACAGCCGCTTCGCCCTCCAGCGCCTTGGCGCGGAAAAACGCGGCGCTCAGGAAGGCATAGAACAGTGGGATGGTGACTGCCGAGAACAGCAGCGTCAGCCCGGTGTGAACCACCGAGAGGATCCGCATGGAGATCACGAACGCAAGCTGGCTGTCTGCCAGTACCCGCGCCAGCAGCGTCAGGATCAGTGCGAGGACAAAAATCAAAATATAGTAGATCGCGTAGCAGCCCAGCTCCCACCCGGCGATGGACAGGAGCGTCTTGCCGTAGCGCCCGCGCAGCAGGCGGCGGCTGCGGCGGCAGGCGTCCGGAATCGAGCGCCGCTCAAGCAGATAGTAGTGCAGGCTGAACAGGCCGAGGATCAGGATCAGGCCGGAGAGAATGACGACGGTGTTGTATACCGCCGAGATGGTCGGTCGTCGCTCGAGATAGGCGTACAGGAACTCCGGCAGCTGCACCGTGGAAAGATAGCCGGAGATCAGCGTTGCGCTGGAGAGCGGGATGGAGACGAGCACGAACAGCAGCGGGTACAGCCGCCCATGCACCAGCCCGCGCAGCGCGGAGAAGCCCTGCAAAAACAGATCCCACGGCTTGATCTTTTCGCCGCGGCGTGAGACGTCGAAGCAGAAGAGCACGGCCGCGGCGTCCATGACGTTGATCAGCGCCAGCAGCAGCAAAATCAGCCCGGCAACCGCCCAGGTTGTGGGGCAGCGCAGATACCGCGCCAGATTCTCGCCGCTTAGATAGCGCAGTCCTGCCGCGCGCTGCGAGAGCTTGAACAGATACATGACGGCAGGTGTGAGGATGCCATAGGAGAAGAGCTTGAAGAGCACCTCAAAGGAGAGCAGACTGGGCAGGTTGACCCGCAGCAGATGCAGCGCGTGCCGATAGACCTTCATTTGTCCGGACTCCTTTCCTGTGTAATGGAAATATCATCGCATATTTCCGGGGCGCTGTCAAACAAAAATATGGAAATAACTGGCGAATTTTTGGACCGGAGAAAAAGTTTTTCCGGATTTGGAAAAAAGGGCTTGCATTTTCCGGACGGGTGTGCTAAAATCTTAATGTTCGATTCCGAAACGCGCCAGTAGCTCAGCTGGATAGAGTGACTGACTACGAATCAGTAGGTCGGGGGTTCGAGTCCCTTCTGGCGTACCAAACCCAGCAAGCATTGCAAAGTGCTTGCTGGGTTTGTTTTTCCCTCGCTACGAAAAATCCGCCGGACAGCCCGGGGCAGGCTCTGTGTCTGCTCCGTTTTTTTGTACGGAATTCACAAGTTTGTTTTGGCCGTTTTGTATAAGAAGAAGGTATCATTTTGAATACAAATATGGTAATATGCATTTACCGGAGAAGTCCTGATTGAGAGGACGCGGATAGCTGAATGGAGAAGACCGGGAAAAAAGGAATTTCCGGCCGTCACAGCAGATGATTTTTATCTCAGAGAACCTTGGAGAACGAGCTGGAAGGGGCGTACTATGATGAGGAGAGAAGCCTTAAAACAAAACCCTGCCGTCCTTCGCCTGAGTGCCTGCGCTGTCTGAATGACGCTGCTTGGTGGCCTGCTGCTGCACCTCGGGATGACGGTGCTGTATCCGCGTGATTTGCATCGCCGGGCCGCTGCGTTTTTGATGCCGGGCGTTATCTGGAGGCCTGTGAAACGCTGGCAGAAGCGCCGGAGCCGTATACGCCGGAAAACGCACTGCTGGCTGCGGACTGCCTGTATCTCGATTATTTGATTCATGACTCATACGATTCGGGGACACGCCGCAAGATGATCAAATACTATGAAGCATACCTCCGCCATGCCCCGGAGGATGGCGCGGTCTGGACTCGCTATCTGTTTGTAGCCTATCTCGGATCGAAGCTGGATATCGACCCGGCGATCATCGGGCACACGCCGCCGCTGACTGCGCGGCAGCGGACGCTCCTCCGGACACAGTATTCAAACCTGCTTGCCTATGAGAGGGAGCGGGTCTGGAGAGAGCTGTTGGCAGAAGAGGGCTGTTCGCCGGAGGAGCGGCGTTGGATACTCCTGTGGTGCCTGCACTCCGCATCCAACTTCAATCAGGGTATCCCTGCGGACGCACCATGGGAGGAAATGCCGGTTGTGCGGCTGAGAACCTATCGCGCCGCCTATCTGGAAGCGTTCCCCGCAGACGAGACAGCCCGCGCCGCGTGGGCGCCCTGATCGCATGTTTCGCGCCGCTCTGGCCGTTGCAGGTCGGGGCGGCGTTTTTGCAATTTGGGATTGACAACGCCGGGAAAGGCGACTATGATAAGGAAGCTCTGATTAAATCGGGTTGTGCGGATGGCGAGCAGATTTTTCGTCTGACGAAGGCAAAAAATCGTAGGAATACTGGATGTATTTCAAGATTTTTTGACGAAGTCAGGCGGAAAAGATGCCGCCAGGACGCGCATCACGATTTATTCAGAGATTCCAAAACTCACGGCAGTTCGAAACCATCCTGCCGGGCGGCTTGCCGCCGAATCAAAACTAGGGAAGGAGAAGGGCAAAGTATGCCCTGAAGCACCCCCTGGGTGCTTCTTTTTTTGCCTATGGAACGTTACAGTATCATCCACGAAAAAAATCCGCGCGAGATCGTGCTCCTGCGCGGGACCGGCTGCGTCTGGAAGCGATGTCCGTTCTGCGATTATCACACGGACGCGTGCCCGGACGAGCGGGAGAACTGCCGGCTGAACGAGGACGTCCTCGCCCACGTCACCGGGCAGTTCGGAGACCTGGAGGTTATCAACTCCGGCTCCGTGTTCGAGCTGGACGGCGGTACGATGGACGCGATTGCCCGCGTCTGCGCCGAACGGCACATCCACACCCTGCACTTTGAATCGCACTATCTCTATCGCGACCGCATCCCCGCGCTGCGCGCGTCGTTCCCGGGCATCCGGCTGCGCATGAAGCTGGGGCTTGAGACGTTCGACTTCGCGTTCCGGGAACAAGTGCTGCGAAAAGGCATCCCGGACGAGGAACCGGCGGTGATTGCGCAGCAGTTCGACGAGGCGAACCTCCTGTTCGGCCTCACAGGCCAGACGGTGCAGACCATGCGCCGGGACATCGAGCTGGGACTGCGGTATTTTGACCGAATCTGCGTCAATATCATGTGCGAAAACACGACGCCGGTGCGCCCGGACCGGGCGGTGATCGCGGCGTTTTGCCGGGAGCTGTATCCCGTCTATCGGGACAACGCGCGCGTTGACATTTTGATGCAGAACACAGATTTTGGAGTGGGGGATTAAACCATGTGGAATAGTATATTGCTTCTTTTGTCCGTCGTGTTCATCTTCGGCGCGACGCTTCTCAGTTATTACTTTTTCGGCAAGACAGGCCTGTATTGCCTCTCGGCGCTTGCAACGGTGCTGGCGAACGTGGAGGTTGTGATTCTGATCCGCGCGTTCGGCATGGATCAGACGCTCGGCAACGTGCTGTTTGCCATGACCTTTCTGGCGACGGACATCCTGTCGGAGTGCGAGGGCAAGCGCGAGGCGAACCGCGCGGTTGTGATCGGCATTTTTGTGACGGTGTTCTTCCTCGGGCTTTCGCAGAGCTGGCTGCTGTACCACCCGGCCGACGAGGAGATGATGGGAGCGTTCTCCATGATCTTCTCGCAGACGCCGCGCCTTGTGCTCGCGTCGCTGGCCGTGTATGCCGTCAGCCAGTTCTTTGACGTCTGGATCTACCACAAGTGGTGGGATCTCACGCAGAGAAAGACCGGCGACCGCCGCCGCTTCCTGTGGCTGCGCAACAACGGCTCGACGCTCATCAGCCAGATGCTCAACGCGCTGCTGTTCACGTTCGCGGCCTTTGCGGGCAAGTATGATCTTGCGACGCTTTTGTCGATTTTCCTGTCAAGCTATGTGATCTTTATTTTCACCAGCCTGCTCGACACGCCGGTGCTGTATCTGGCCCGGCGCATCCATGAGAAGAAGCTGGCGTCGCAGGGCGCAAAAAGCTGAGCAAAGCTCCCATCGCAGATACCTGCGATGGGAGCTTTTTCAGCAGTGGCAGTCCGTATCCATCATGTCGTCGATGGCCAGACGGGTCTTGTCCGCCGCCTGCTGCGCCATCTGCCGGGCGGTGTTCTGGCGCGGGAGCATCAGAACGGTCGTCGCGCCCGCGACTGCGCCCAGACCCAGCGCAACAGTAAACAACTTGATATCCATGAAAACCACCTCCGCTGTCAGTATACCCGCCCGAGTGCCGCCGCAATCGAGCCAGATTCCGGCAAAAACCCCTTTCTTTTTTTCCCGCTCTATGATATGATGAAAAAAACAAATGAGGAGTTGGTAGTATGTCCATCGATGTTTTGCAGCAGAAGATCCGCAGGAAGAAGAACCCCACCGTCGCCGGACTGGACCCGAAGCTCTCCTATATCCCGTCGCACATTCTGGAGGCGTGCTACGCGCAGTACGGCCAGACGCCGCAGGGCGCGGCCGCTGCCTATCAGGCATTTTGCATCGGCCTAATCGACGCGCTCGCACCGATTGTCCCGGCGGTCAAGCCGCAGAGCGCTTATTTTGAGGTGCTCGGCCACTACGGCGTGCAGGCGCTGGAAGAGGTGGTAGCCTACGCCAAGTCCAAGGATCTGTATGTCATTGTCGACGCCAAGCGCAACGACATCGGTTCCACGGCCGAGGCCTACGCGCAGGCCTATCTCGGCAGCGTCCAGATCGGTGAAAATACGTATGCGCCGTTTGACGCCGACGCGGTGACCGTCAACGGCTATCTCGGCAGTGACGGCATCCGCCCATTTTTGACCTACTGCAAGGAAAAGGGGAAGTCCATTTTCCTGCTGGTGAAGACCTCGAACAAGTCCTCAATGGAGCTGCAGGATCTCATCTCCGGCGACCGCGTGGTGCACACCGTGATGGCAGACCTGGCCATGCGCCTGAGCACTGACCTGTACGGCGAGAACGGCTATTCGAACATCGGCGCTGTTGTCGGTGCGACGCATCCGGAGGATCTGCGCAGGCTGCGCGCCCAGTACGACCGGATGTTCTTCCTCGTGCCGGGCTACGGCGCGCAGGGCGCGGGGGCGAAGGACGTGCAGTATGCCTTCGACAAATTTGGCCATGGCGCGATTATCAACGCCTCGCGCAGTATCATGTGCGCATGGCAGAAGGCGGGCACCGACGGCCGCGACTATGCCGAACAGGCCGCGGCTGCGGCGATCAAGATGCGCACAGACATCGCGGAGTATGTCCGCGTCCTGTAAACCCGGGAATCACACTGCGGCGGCCCGTCCCGGGCCGCCGCTTCCTGCAAAAGAACAGACGGATAGATTAAATTAAATTGACACAGGCGCCGTATCTGCGCAGACAGACGGCGGAGGATGCCTGACAAAAAAGAGCAAGCTCCCCGCGGAGCCTGCTCTTTTTGTCTCAGCGGCCTCCCGTGAGATCCTCTGCGGCGTTGCCGATGGCGCGGCCTGCACGGCCGATGGCACGGCCGACTGTGCCGCCGTCCTCGCTGCTGCTCCCGGTGGCGTCGTCCTGTTGTGAGCCGTTTTCCGGCGTTTCGCTGCCGTTTGCGGGAGCGTCGCCGGTGCTGCCGACGCCGTTATCAGACGTTTCGCTGCCGCCGACTGCACCGCCCACAACGCTGTCGGTCGCGCCGTTTGTGGAGCTGCCCGTGCTGCCGCCCTCGGTGCTGCTGCCGGCGTTGCCGCCGTTGACCTCGCCGTTTTCAGTGGAGGAAACGCTGCCGTTTCCCGTGCCGGAGCCGGTGCTGCCGGTGTTGCCGGCGCTGCCGTCGGTACAGGCCGTGCACAGCGTCAGAAGCAGGCAGGCCACGCCGATCAGAAGAAATGATCGTTTCATTTTTCAAACCTCCCAGTTCGATTTGCGAGCGTAGTATGTGCAGCTTTCCGCACTTTACGCATAAGCCGACGCCACAGACAAAAATGTGCGCATTTTCCAGATTTTTTGCGTACCGCGCCCCGCGGTGATTGACTTCCGGGCCAAAATGGAATACTATAACTATAATCAAATTTTGACGCGGACATCTGTCCGGAACAGGAGGAACCGATGAAAAATTACAGTGCAGAGCGCGACACGCGCGCGAAAGAGGAGCTTTGGGCCATTGAGGACATCTACCCGGACACCGACGCATGGCGGCGTGATCTGGAGAAGCTGAAGACGATGGCCCAGAAACCGCTGGAATACCGCGGGCGTCTGAGCGAGAGCGCAAAGACGCTTTTGGAGTTCATGCAGCTGGACGACGCGTGCAGCATGCTGGCGCATCGCGTCCATGGCTACGCCTCCCGCCTGAGCGATCAGGACACGCGCATCGCGGCGCATCAGGGTATGGTATCGGAGGCGACGAGCGCGTTCATTGCCTTTGCCCAGTCGACCTCGTTTGCAACGCCGGAAATTCTCGCAATCCCGGAAGAGACGATCGAACAGTTTTACCGCGATGAGCCGGCGCTGGAGACCTATCGCCGCGCTATCTACAAGATCCGCCGCCGCCGGGAGCATGTGCTCTCCGAAGCGGAGGAGAACCTGCTCGCAGGTGCGGACGAGATGGCGCAGGGCCCGGAGACGGTCTACGCCGTGTTTGCCAACTCCGACCTGACCTTCCCGGATGTGGAGGACAGCGCCGGTGAAAAGCATGCGCTCTCTGCTGCAACGTATATCACCTATCTCTCCAGCCCCGACCGCGTGCTGCGCAAGAATGCGTTCCATACGCTCTACACCCGCTGGGGCGAGTTCCGCAACGCGGTTGCCGCAATCCTGTGCTCGCAGGTCAAGCAGCTGCAATTCTTCGCAAACGCACGCCACTATCCGGATTCGCTGAGCGCCGCGCTCGACGTGACCGAGGTGCCGACGCAGGTCTATCATAACCTGATCGACGCGGTACATGCGAATTTTGACAAGATGCACCGCTACATGGCCCTGCGCAAGAAGCTCATGGGCGTGGACGAGCTGCACATGTATGATATCTACACGCCGATGGTGCCGGATGCCGACGTCGAGGTCACAATGGACGAGGCAAAGCAGACGGTCTATGAGGCGCTCTCGCCGCTCGGCGAGCGCTACCGCGCGATCCTCAAGGAGGGCTTTGAAAATCGTTGGATGGACTGCTATCCGAACCCGGGCAAGCGCTCCGGCGCCTATTCGAGCGGCGAGCAGGTGCATCCGTTCGTGCTGATGAACTACAACGGCAATCTGGACGACATGTTCACGCTGGCGCATGAGTTCGGCCACGCGATTCATTCCTACCTGTCCACAAAGACGCAGCCGTTTGTCAACTCGAATTACGTCATCTTTGTCGCAGAGGTTGCCTCCACCTGCAATGAGGCGCTGCTGATGCAGTATCTGCTCGGCAAGACGACAGACAAGAAGCAGCGCGCGTATCTCATCAACCACTTCCTCGAGCAGTTCCGCACGACGCTCTACCGGCAGACGATGTTCGCGGAGTTTGAGATGAAGCTCGGCGAGCTGAATCAGGCGGGCGTGCCGCTGACGGCGGAGAAGCTCAGCGAGGTCTACTACGACCTGAACAAGCAGTATTACGGCGACGCGATTATCTGTGACGAAGAGATCGCCATGGAATGGGCGCGCGTCCCGCATTTCTATTATAACTACTATGTCTTCCAGTATGCAACCGGCTACTCCGCTGCGATTGCGCTGTCCCAGCGCATCCTCAAGGAGGGCGCGCCTGCTGTGGAGGACTACCTGAACTTCCTTTCCGGCGGCTCCAGCAAGGATCCGATCAGCCTGCTGCGCGGCGCGGGCGTCGATATGGCGACGACAAAGCCGGTAAACGACGCGCTGACACTCTTCGGCGAGCTGCTTGACGAGATGGAAAGCCTGATGGCCGACTAAAATAGGGAGGGCCGGGAAAAGATGAGAGAACTGGAAGAGCGTATTCTGCGGGACGGCGAGGTCCGTCCCGGCAACGTGCTGATGGTGAACAGCTTCCTGAACCACCAGATGGACGTGGGGCTGATCGACCGGATCGGCGCGGAATTCCGGCGGCTGTTTGCCGACCGGCCTGTCAATAAAATTCTGACCATCGAGGCGTCCGGCATCGGTATTGCCTGCATTGCGGCGCTGCACTTCGGCTGCCCGGTCGTGTTTGCGAAAAAGTCCAAGACGACGAATGTCGGCGACGATGTCTACTGCGCGAAGGTGCATTCCTTTACGCACGGTACCGACTCCGACGTTATCGTCGACCGGCGCTATCTCGGGCCGGCGGATCATGTGCTGCTGATCGACGATTTTCTGGCAAACGGCAAGGCGCTTGAGGGCCTGTGCAACATTGTCGCGCAGGCAGGTGCGACGGTTGAGGGGATCGGCATCGTGATTGAAAAGAGCTTCCAGGGCGCGGGCGACCGGATGCGCGGGGCCGGCATGAACCTGCGCTCGCTTGCAATTGTGGATGCCATGGACGCGGAGACTGGCTCGGTCACGTTCCGGCCTGCTACATAATGCCGGATATGCTGCACGAAACGCTCGCTACCGCTGCGCGCGACGCGACAGACCTGCGCGGGCTGACCTTTGAGGGCGGCGAGGCGGTTGAGCTGGATCTGTACGGCCTGCTCCTCGACGGCTGCCGGTTCACGGGCTGCCGCTTTACGGACTGCAACTTTTCCAAAGCGGTAATTTCCGGCTGTACATTCACAGACTGCGACCTGCCCGGCGCGCGCTTCTGCGAGACGGGGCTGCTGCGCACATCGTTCTCCGGGTGCCGGATGACCGGTACGCTGTTTCTGGAGGCGTCGCTCACCGGCTGCAATTTGGCCGGCTGCAATCTGCGAATGGCCAATTTTTCCAATTCAAAAATAAAGAATACGGCCTTTTTAGACAGCTTGTTGAAGGACAGTGCATTCGCCGGCGCGCAGCTGACGAAGTGGCGCTGCAAGTCGGACTGCACGCGTGCAGACTTTACGAAAGCGGCCCTCGCCGGAACGGACTTCACGGAGGCGGTCATTGAGGGCGCGATCTTCAGCCTGGACGGGCTGAAAAATGTGACGGTCACGGCGGCGCAGGCGCTGTCGCTTGCCACGCTGCTGGGCCTGAAGATCCAATAGGGGAGAGCCATGGAAGATCCGAACGAAATCTTTGTGCCGGTATTGCACCATTTTGAGAATACGAACGTCTTTACCGGCAGCTTTGGCGCGCTCCGCTTTATTCTGGAGCCGGACCCGGAGCCGAAAAAGGGGGATGACGCGCCGTCGCTGGAGCGGCAGATTCACGCGCGCGTCTGGTACGGGCAGTTCTGCCTTGAAAAGAGCGAGATTGCCGACGCGGCGGATTTCCCACTGACGGAGGAGGGCCGCGCGGCGCTGAAAGCATGGCTGGATGCGCACAGAAAGGAAGATGCCTGATGGAAAAGCAGTATCATATCCAACTTGCCCCCGGCGACGTCGGGCGCTATGTCATTCTGCCCGGCGACCCGGGGCGCTGTGAAAAAATCGCGGCGTATTTTGATGACGCAAAGTTCGTGGCGCAGAACCGCGAATATGTGACCTATACTGGCTACCTGTGCGGGGAAAAGGTGTCGGTCACCTCCACCGGCATCGGCGGCCCGTCGGCCTCCATCGCCATGGAGGAGCTGAGCGCGATCGGCGCGGATACATTTGTCCGCATCGGCACCTGCGGCGGGATCAACCAGAAGGTGCTGGCGGGCGATATTGTGATCGCCACCGGCGCAATCCGCCATGAGGGCACCAGCCGGGAGTACGCGCCGATCGAGTACCCGGCGGTTGCCGATTTCGACGTCTGCTGCGCCCTGCGCGACGCGGCGCAGGCGCTCGGGAAGAAGGCACACTGCGGCGTTGTGCAGTGTAAGGACTCGTTCTACGGCCAGCACAGTCCGGAAAAAATGCCGGTGGCCCCGGAGCTTCTGTACAAATGGGAGGCGTGGAAGCGTCTCGGTGTGCTCGCGTCCGAGATGGAGTCGGCGGCGCTGTTCGTCGTTGCAAACGCGCTCGGCGTGCGCTGCGGCAGCGTCTTCTCGGTAGTCTGGAACCAGGAGCGCAAGGCAGCGGGACTGTTTGAGCCGGACTGCATGGACACAGACGCGGCCATCCGTGTGGCTGTCGCGGCCATCCGGCGCATGATTCAGGCATAAGAACAAATTCTTTTGCAAGGCAGGCGACGCCTGCCTTGCATTTTTTCCACGCATCTGATATCATGAAAAAATCTGAAAATGAGGAAACGGAGGATGCCAGATGATCTCTCTCACAGACCGCGCGCCCGGCCAGCCGCTCTATGCCGCGCTCTACCAGAGCATCCGCAGCGAGATCGAGTCAGGGCGGCTTCACGCGGGAGACAAACTGCCGTCAAAACGCAAGCTGGCGGCGCAGTTGTGCGTCAGCATCAATACGGTCGACACGGCCTACGGGCAGCTCGAATCCGAGGGCTTTATCGTGTCGCGGCCGCGCAGCGGGTTCTTTGTCTGCTCCATTGATCTGCTGGAAAAGCGCGCAAGCGCACCTGTGGCTGCACCGGCACCTGCCTCGAAGCGCAAGGAGCCGGAGATTGACTTTGCCGCAAGCGGCGCGGCGCGGGAGAAGTTCCCACTGACGCTCTGGCAGCGGCTGCTGCGCAGCTGCATGGAGGAGCCGGATTCGCTGCGGCGCTCACCCGCGCAGGGAGATGAGCGGCTGCGCGCCGAGATCGCCCGCTACCTCTACGACGCACGCGGCGTCCGCGCTGCGGCCGAACAGATTGTCGTCGGCGCGGGGACGGAGAATTTGTTGCTGCAAATCTGTATGCTGCTCGGGCGGCAGACGGCGATTGCGGTCGAAAACCCGGTCTACAATCAGGCGTATCTGCTTTTTTCCCGCATGGGACATCATGTGATCCCGGCGGACGTCGACCGCAGCGGCGTGCTGGTCGGCCCGTTACAGGAGCTGGATCATGTTGCGCTCTATACGACCCCCTCGCACCAGTATCCGCTGGGCTTCAGTATGCCGATGGGCCGCCGCGCGCAGCTGCTCAACTGGACGGCGGGCGGCGCGTTCCGCTATCTGATTGAGGATGACTACGACTCCGAGTTTCGCTACGACACGCGCCCAATCCCGGCGCTGCAGGGGATTGACCCGAACGGGCGCGTCATCTATCTTGGCACGTTCACCCGTTCGATTGCGCCGTCTGTCCGCGTCAGCTTCATGGTGCTGCCGGAGGAGCTGCTGCCGCGCTACCGGGAAAAGTGCAGCGTCTTTTCCTGTACGGTTTCCACGTTGGAGCAGGCCGTGCTGCGCGAGTTTCTGCGGCAGGGGCAGTTTGAGCGCCATGTCAACCGGATGCGCGTCTACTACCGGCAGAAACGCGAAGCGCTTCTGCGCGCGCTCTCACCGCTTGGGCCGCTTCTGGAGGAGGTCGGCGAGCCGGCCGGGCAATATCTGACTGTGCGGCGGCGCGGCAGCCTGACGGAGACGGAGATGTGCCGCCGTGCCGCGGAAAACGGCGTCCGAGTCTATCCGGTCAGCCCCTATTTTTTGGGAAAAGTTCCCAGTGCGTATGCTTCTACAGTCCTGCTCGGGTTCTCGTCGCTCTCCCTCGCGGAAATTGAGGCGGGCGGCGCGAAGCTGGTCGCGGCATGGCGGGACGAATAAAATCCGGGAAACGGGCCATACTGGAGCTATCAAGTCAAAAAGGAGGCTCTTCCTATGAATTGTTCGACGCAGGCCAACAAGTGCATTGAATGCACCGTCAACGAGTGCCGCCACCACTGCGACACCGCCAACTACTGCACGCTCGAGAAGATCCTGGTGGGCACCCACGAGGCACATCCGACCATGGATCAGTGCACGGACTGCAAGTCCTTTGCGCTGAAGGGCTGAGATCATGTCGCAGGCCGGGGGCTACGGGCTTCCGGCCTGTCTTTTCGTTGACAGTGCGGCCTGAATTGTGGTACGATATCCGGGAAGAATAGATTGCGAGGTGGAAAAAATGGGATGCAACGGGGGATGCAGCGGCTGCACCGGCTGCGCGGGCCGTTCCGGCGTGCTAACACTGACGCCGCAGGAGGCGCAGGTGCTGCTGCGTTTGGCCGAGACGCCGTTTCTGCCCATTGCGCGCTGCCCGGACTGGGAATCGCCCGCATTCCGAGAAGCACCGGGAGACGACGGGGTTGTGCTGGTAATTTTGGAGCGGAAGGGCCTTGTGAGTCTGGACTATGACATGCCGCTGACGAATTACGACTACGCCGCCTATGCGGACTGCACGATCTTCGGCAGCGTCGCCCTGACGGCGCGCGGCCAGACGGCGGTTGATCTGCTGGAAGGAGGGCGTGTGGAGGATGCCTGACCAGTTTATCAGAACGCGGATGCTGCTTGGCGAGACGGGCATGGAGTGCCTGCGCCGTGCGCGTGTGGCGGTCTTCGGTGTTGGCGGCGTCGGCGGCTATGCCGTTGAGGCGTTGGCCCGGAGCGGCGTCGGGACGCTTGATCTGATCGACAACGACCGCGTTGCGCTCTCCAACCTCAACCGCCAGATTATCGCGACACATGAGACAATCGGGCA
>CAZYZQ010000039.1:0-19815 GCA_964652075.1 uncultured Oscillospiraceae bacterium | reverse complement strand
ACCATGATCCGCACCTCACGGCCGGCCTGAATGGCGAACGCCTTCTCAACGCCGGGGAAGCTGCCGGTGAGTTCTTCCAGCTTTTCCAGACGGCGGATGTAGTTTTCGACATTCTCACGCCGCGCGCCGGGGCGGGAGGCAGAGATCGCGTCCGCCGCCTGCACCAGGCAGGCAATGACAGTCTGCGCCTCGACGTCGCCGTGGTGCGCTTCGATGGCATGCAGCACGGCGGGGCTTTCGCGATACTTCCGGGCCAGCTCGACGCCCAGTTGGACGTGGCTGCCCTCCATCTCGTGGTCAACCGATTTGCCAAGGTCGTGCAGAAGGCCTGCCCGCTTCGCCAGCGCAATGTCCTCGCCCAGCTCAGAGGCGAGCAGACCGGCGATATTTGCAACCTCGATGGAGTGGTTCAGCACGTTCTGGCCGTAGCTTGTACGGTACTTCTGCCGGCCGAGGAGCTTAATCAACTCCGGATGCAGGCCGTGTACGCCGGTTTCAAAGGTGGCGCGCTCGCCCTCCTGCTTGATGACTTGCTCCACCTCGCGCTTGGCCTTTTCGACCATGTCCTCGATGCGGGTGGGATGGATGCGGCCGTCTGCGATGAGCTTCTCAAGCGCCAGCCGCGCAATCTCGCGGCGCACCGGATCGAAGGAGGAGACGGTGATCGCCTCGGGCGTGTCGTCGATGATCAGATCGACGCCGGTGAGCGTTTCAAGCGTCCGGATGTTCCGACCCTCGCGGCCGATGATACGGCCCTTCATCTCGTCGTTCGGCAGCGGGACGACGGAGACGGTCACCTCCGCCGTATGATCCGCGGCGCACCGCTGGATTGCGGTGGCGATGATCTCGCGCGCCTGCTGGTCGGCCTCGTCCTTCAGCTGCGTCTGCACTTCCTTGATCTTCATGGCGGTTTCGTGCCGGATCTCGGATTCTACGCTTTGCAGCAGCGTCGCCTTGGCGTCCTCCTGCGTCAGGCCGGAGATCTTTTCGAGCATCTCCAGCTGGCCGCGCTTGATGGTGTCGACCTCCTGCTGGGTCGCCGCAACGCGCTCGAGCTTCCGGTTCAGCTCTTCATCTTTCTTTTCGTATGCGTCAAGCTTTTTGTCGAGCGATTCCTCTTTCTGCTGAACGCGGCGCTCGTGCTTCTGAACCTCGGCGCGGCGCTCGCGGACTTCGCTCTCATATTCTTTGCGCTGCTTGTGGATTTCCTCTTTCGCCTCCACCAGAAGCTCACGCTTTTTGTTTTCGCCGCTCTTGATGGATTCGTTGATAATCCGGGTTGCTTCCTCCTCCGCGCTGCCGATCTGTTTTTCGGCCGAGCTCTTGCGAACCGCGTAGCCAATCAGAAAAAAGACAACTGCGCCGACAAGGAAGGTGAGAATGGGAAGAATAATCTTCAAAAACATAACGCTACAAATGTACCTCCTGATTCTGAATTTTTTGAAAAAAAATAAAATAGGAATGTTTGAATAAGCAATGGCGTGCCATTTTCCCCTAAGGCGCCGCGCCGGTGGCTCCGGCGCCGCCAAAAAACAGCGTAGCCATACGAATCCCATTCTTTAGTATAATGCCTTATCGGGGCAGTGTCAAGCAAAATCTGAGCAAATCTAAAATTGTGCGGCGCCGCAATGCGGGCGGATTGACAACGGAAGTGCCTGTGTGCTAAAATAACCGGCGGGTCTTCACCACACAATGCGCCTGTGATGGAATTGGTAGACATGCGAGATTTAGGTTCTCGTGCTTTCAGCGTGCGGGTTCGAGTCCCTTCAGGCGCACCACGTCGGAGCAAACTGCGCTCGCTCCGTTTCCAGGCGGTCCCTTTGGGGCCGCCTGAAAACTTCGTATCGCTTCGTTGCTCCTCCTCCCCAAATCGAACCCGCTGCGCTGGGCTTCGATTTGGATTGTTTGTGCATATCTATAGTGTCTCGCTATTACAGAAATCGGCAAATCTCGTCGGAGATTTGCCGATTTTCTTTGACACTGTACTTTTTTCTTGTGGAGTGGTATACTCTATGGAAAGTGATAAATCGGGGCCCATTTAAAAAGGCCGCGAAATGGAGTGCTATGGATTGGCTGGGTGCTATTCTGACTTTATTCTTGCTAATAGGCGCCATTTGCGCCTGGAGTACAAGGCAAAGTATGATTGGGGGGTATTACCGCGGGGGAGCGTTTACAAGCTTTTGAGATTGACACGTAAAAAACAAGAAAGTATAATGAAAAAAACAAAGGTCAGAAAAGAGCGAAAAAGATGGAGCTTCGTCATTTGCTGTCCCTGCTGCCGGATGAGATGCTGGTAGGCAGAAAATTACAAAGACCGCAGCAGGATATTGCAGAGGTGCGGCTTTATGAGAAGAATCTGCGCTTGCAGCCGGATGTTTTGTATCTGAGCGAAGCGCCGCTGGATACTGTGCCAGAGAATTTGCTATCCTACAGCGGAGATGCAAGCAATCAGGTGCTGTTGTCGCGGGATTGGAGCGTAGAGCATGCACTGGAGTATATACAGGAGCTGCTGGTGGACGACCGGCGCACGGCGGTGCGATGCCGGAAGATCATGACTGCGTTTTTGCATCGGCTGGATTTGCAGGACTTTGTGAAGGAAGCGGCAGAGATTATGGAAAATTCTCTCTGCGTAGTGGACAGCGGTTATCACTACATTGCCAAAACGATCAGGCCGGAGCAGGGAAGTATGGCCCTTCATGTGCTGACGCAGGATGAAATGCTGGATGGGGAAGCAATCGCCTATATTCGACGGAATGACCTGGATGCCAAATTGTCCGCCGGAAATGTGGTACAGCATTACAATGAATTGCTGCAGGCGGATACGCTGACAATTCTGCTGCGGGTACACGGTATTGAAGCTGGCCATGTTATGCTTATCGCAAACCACAGAAAGATCACAAACAGCGATCGCTTTTGCTTTGAGATGCTGGCAGATATGATTGAGGAAGATTATCAGCATGAATTTGCGCCGCAGAGCGAGGTGGACGATGGGGCCTTTTTCCTGATTGAGTTGTTGAAGGATAAAAAGCTGTCGGCGGATACGATTCAGCGGAGGCTGCAATATTTGCCTTTTTCACCGCAGGAGGAGTTCTTTGTCGCCGTAATTGACAGACCATACGAGGCGCTGCAACAGAATCAGGCGTCGGTTATCAGCCTGTATCTGTATAACCAGATACGAAATACGCTTCGTGCCTATTACGGGAATCAGCTGGTGGTTCTATTCACCCAACAACGCGCCAGACCGATTTGGGAAGACGCGAGAAAGCTTTTGCAGAAAATTGCGCTGGAAAATGATCTGGTTGTAGGAGTCAGCAACGTGTTTGAGGAAATTACCCTGTTACCAAGGTTCTATAATCAGGCAAAACAGGCGAGAATTTATGGAACCCGTATACCGCGCCAGAGCCAATTAAAGCCAGTGTTTGATTTTCAGGACTATGCAATGGTTGCGCTGCTGGAGGTTTGCCGTTCGCACAGCGAGCTGCTCGATTTTTGCCATCCGATGTTGTTGCGGCTGCTGGACTATGATCGAAACAACGGTACAGACTATATGAATACGCTGTACGAATATCTGGAGAACAACTGTAACACATTGAAAACCGCGAACAGTCTGTTTATTCATAAGAATACGATGCTGTATCGTCTAGACCGAATCCGCTCTATTATCGGAAATGATCTTTCCGATAACTGGGACAGGCTACTGCTGGGCTTTTCCTATCGCATCTTGTTTTATCTTGAGATCTACCGCCCGCCGGCGATTCAGCAGGCGTGGATCAAGCAGCAGGAACAAAACAACGCGCATCTCCATCAGGAGTAATTTGGGGTTCAAATCGGTGGCCAGATTATATAGCTTTATGCTTTCTGTATTACATAAGCTTATGCGCAGAAAAAGCGGGGCTGGGGTATTCCTCCAGCCCCGCTTTATGTTTGACACTGTATACACAGAGCTTGCAGCCTGTAACGCGGCGGGGATCACCTTATTTCCTCAAGCCGGGCGGCAATTGAAGCAAAAAATTTGAATTGTCACTGTGCAGCTGTACGAAAAGAATGGATAAGAAACGACATCTTACTGTGCGGCTGCACAATGCAGAAAACGTGTTTTTGCTATACGCTTGAAGCAACAACCGAATGCTGTGAAAAAAAGGAGTAAATGACATGAAAAAACTGAAGCAAATTCTGGCAATTGTTCTGGTTGCGGCGATGTGCTTTGTGTTGCTTGCGGCCTGCGCATCCAATGCAAAACCCGAAGACACACCGGAGCAGGAAGAAAATAATCCGCCCGCACAGAATGAGGAAAGCCAAGCCGAGCCGGAAGAGGGAGAAACGGAGCAGGAAATTGTTGATATTTCCATGTATGTCTTCGACATTGCCGGTAACGCAAGCCGGGATTATGAATCTGTTGTGGAAGCTATGAACGAGATCACCGAGGCTGCAATCGGCGTTCATATCTCGCTGACCTATATTGGCATGGCGGACTATGCAACACAGGTCACGCTTGCGGTCACCGGCGGTGAAGATGTTGACCTGATTAACATTATTCCGGTTCAGGCCTGCTCGCTCGCTACGCTGTATTCCAACGGCGAGCTGATGGAGCTGAGCGATTACATCAACGAGGAAACCGCGCCGGAGCTGATGGGGCTTGTCGGTGATTATCTGGATGCATATACCATCAACGGAGGCCTGTACGGTGTCCCGACTTACCGGATTTACAATACGGATCGGTGGATTATTATGCGCACCGATATTCTGGACGAGATGGGGCTCACCGAACAGGCAAAGGCGATGACCAGTTGGGCGGATTATGACGCAATTCTGGAAAAGGTTGCCGAGGCGTACGCCGGCACCGGCATGTACGCGATTTCCAAAGCGTCTGGTTATACGGTTCTGTTTGATCAGGCGTTTATGTTTGGCGGAGCGCTGACGGGCGCCTCCTTTGAGGAAAATGTTGCGTTTGATAACCTTGGCGACGGCCAGCAGGTCATCTTCTCGGATGACGAGGGCCACGCCTATTTCTATGGCGAGCAGCAGGGCTGGATTGACGCCAACAAGAAGGTTGCCCAGTGGTTCAATGATGGCTGGCTGTATCCGGATTCCTATCTGAGCGATGATCACTGCGATGTCCTGATGAAGCAGGGCGTTACATTCTCGGATGTACAGGGTTCTGAGGTCGGCATTGAGGTCGCGAAAAAATCTGCGACCGGCTATGACGTCACCTGCCTGAATATCTGCCCGGGCATGGTCACCACCACAACGCTTGCCTCCTGGGGCGCGGCACTGCCCATCACCTGTGACGAGCCGGAGGCCTGCATCAAGTTCCTGGAGCTGCTCTATACGTCTCCGGAATTGATGAATCTCTATGATTACGGCATTGAGGGCAGAGATTACGTTGTTGTTGACGGCGAAGCCTGCTATCCGGAGGGCATTGATGCAACGACGTGCTACCACGGATCTGACTGGATGCTTGGAAACCAGTTCATCATCTGGCCGTGGGACGGTCAGGGTGCAAACTTCCGGGAGGAAGCGCTTGCAAACAACGCAAAGGTGCTCTCCAGATATCTGGGCTTTACATTTGACAACTCTGAGCTGTCCGACACCATTGCGGCCCTGACCTCTGTTGGCAATGAGTATAACCGCCAGCTCTATTGCGGTTTGTATACCGACGAGCTGTATGAGTCCTATCTCAGCGCAATGAAAGCGGCTGGCATTGATGACTATGTTGCAGAGTACCAGCGTCAGCTGGATGCCTGGCTTGCAGCGAAATAAGATTACCTGATAGCTTGCTGACACCGCTTTTCGGGCGGTGTCAGCTTTGCGCATATTTCCGCACCGCGAAAGTCTGCGCTTAACGCGTGCAATTCGACCACAAACAGTGAAAAGCTACAAAACAGATTCCGAAACAGGACGCAGGATGGAGGGCGGCGTATGGACGTTGTAACAGCACTGATACAAAAAGAGTCAATCCCGCGCATGGTGCGGGTACGTCAAAATTTTGACAAAACCTGCATTCCAGAGGCGGAAATTGTACCGACTCTGCGCAGGGAGCTGGCACATCTGGAGAAGCGTATCAAGCCGGGCATGCGGATTGCGGTGACATGCGGCAGCCGGGGTATCTGCCATTACGCCTTGATGACGCGTACGATCATAGATTATCTCAAAGAAAAGGGCGCGAAGCCGTTCATTGTGGCGGCGATGGGCAGTCATGGCGGCGCGACCTCTGAGGGCCAGCGCCAGATCCTGACCGACTACGGCATCACCGAGGAGGCGATGGACTGCCCGGTGATGTGCGACATGGACACCGTTGAGATCGGCAGTTCGCCGGTTCGGCACAAGCCGGTACGCATTGATAAAAATGCTGCCGCGGCAGACGGCATCCTGCTCTTTAATCGCATAAAGCCGCACACCTCCTATCGCGGCCGCTATGAGAGCGGGCTTATGAAAATGATGGCGATCGGCCTTGGCAAGCAGCATGGCGCCGGTGCGATCCACGGGCAGAGCCCGGCCATTATGCACGAGCTAATTGAGGAATACGGCAGAACGATTCTGGACAATGCGCCGGTACTCGGCGGCGTTGCGCTGCTGGAAAATGCCTATGACGAGACTTGCCTCATTCAGGCCATGACGCCGGAGGAGATCATCACGGAGGAGCCAAAGCTCCGTGACATGTCCTATACAACAATTGCAAAGCTGCTCTTTGACAAGTGCGACGTGCTGATCGTGGACAAGATCGGGAAAAACATTTCGGGCGACGGCATGGACCCGAACATCACGGGGCGCTTCTGTACGAAATACGCATCAGGGGGAATTCAGGCGGAAAAGGTGGTTGTGCTCGACCTGACGGACGAGACGCATGGCAACGCGCAGGGGATGGGACTGGCGGATGTCACCTGCCGCCGTCTTGTGAACAAGATGAAGCTGGAAATGACATACCCGACCGGCGTAACGAACACGTTTCTGCATCTGATGAAGATCCCAATGATCATGGACAATGACCGCGAGGCCATCCAGCTGGCGCTGCACTGCTGCCCCGAGGCAGATGATCCTGACAACAAGAAGGTCATTCGTATCCCTGACACGATGCATATTGAATATCTTGAGATATCCGAGGGGCTTCTGCCGCAGGCACTGGCAAATCCCAATTTGGAAGTGCTGGGGGAGCCGTATGATTGGCAGTTTGACGCGGATGGAAATCTGTTTTAGGAGGCAGGACATGAATGCAGTTAGAGTCACAGACAGGGACTCCGTCGCAACCGTAATTGAGCCGATCCCGGCAGGCGGTACGGTTGAGTTCTTTGGCGGCAATGTAACAGCCTTGGAAGAGATTCCGATCTATCATAAGATTGCGCTGCGGGACATACCGCAGGGCGCGCCGATTGTGAAGTACGGTGAGCATATCGGCATTGCCGCCTGTGAGATCAAAGCGGGCAGTCACGTACATACGCACAATGTGGAGAGCAGGCGAGAGGTGCTGGCATGATGCAGCGCAGCTTTATGGGCTATGTCCGCCCGGATGGCGGGGTTGGGATTCGCAACCATGTGCTGGTGCTGCCGTGCAGCGTCTGCGCCTCGGACACTGCGGAGAAGATTGCCCGGGAAGTGCCGGGTGTCATTACCTTTCACAATCAGAACGGGTGCAGCCAGGTCCCGGGGGATCAGCAGTTGACGATGGACGTGCTTGCGGGGTTCGCGGCGAATCCGAACGTCTATGGCACGATCCTGGTGTCGCTCGGTTGCGAGAACTGCCAGCTCGATCTGGTGAAGCAGGAAATCCAAAAAAGAACGAATAAGCCGCTGGCCGGCTTCGTCATCCAAGCGTGCGGCGGTACGCCGGCCACGGTGGAAAAAGCTGCTGAAGCAGCCCGCCGGATGCTGGCGGAGGCTGCGAAGTGTGAGCGCACGGCAGTGCCGCTCAGCCGGTTGATCGTTGGTACGGAGTGCGGCGGCAGCGATCCGACCAGCGGCCTCGCCGCGAACCCGCTGATCGGCGCGCTCAGCGACCGCGTGGTCGCACAGGGCGGCACAGCGATCCTGTCCGAAACAACAGAATTTATCGGCGCAGAGCATATCCTTGCGGCGCGCGCTGTGAATCAGGAGATCCATGACCGGATTCTGGAAATCGTCTACCGCTATGAAAAGGCGCTGGCGCTGGTGGGCGAGCAGGTGCGTGAAGGGAACCCGTCGCCCGGCAACAAGGCGGGCGGTATCACGACATTGGAGGAGAAGTCCCTCGGCTGTATCCACAAGGGCGGCTGTGCACCTGTCAGGGCGGTCTATGACTATGCAAAGCAAATCACGGAGCATGGCCTTGTCATTATGGATACGCCGGGCAACGACCCGTCATCCGTTGCAGGGATGGTCGCGGGCGGCGCACAACTGATTGTGTTTTCCTCCGGGCGTGGCTCGCCGGTCGGGAATCCCATTGCACCGGTCATCAAAATCACCGGCAACCGCGAAACCTATGCGAAGATGCCGGTCAATCTTGATGTGGATGCCAGTCCCATCCTCTATGGTGAAAAGACGCTGGATGAGATGGGGGATGCGCTGTTGGAGCTTGCCATTGCGGTGGCAAACGGCAGGCAGCCTGCCGCAGAGCGTATGGGATTCAACGAAATTGCGATTGCGCGGCTGTGCAACTATGTGTAAGGAGAGACGGCAATGAAACAGGCAAAATTTGTAACCCCGGTTGTGACAGCGTTTGACGCGGACGGCGGACTGGATATGGCGGCGAACCGTGCGATCTGGGAGCATCTGATCGCGGGTGGCATGGACGGTATCCTGTTCATGGGTTCCAGCGGCGAGTTCTTTGCGCTGACGAACGAGCAGAAGCACCAGATCATCGATGCGGCGTGCGCTGTCTGTAAGGGCCGCACAAAGGTTTATATCGGAACCTGCTGCCTGCGCGCGGATGAAACCATCGAGCTCTCCAACGACGCGCTGTCCGCCGGTGCAGACGCAGTGTTTGTGATAACGCCGTACTATTTCGCGCTCTCCGATGCGAGCATTGAGGCGTGGTACGATGCAGTTGTTCCGAACATCAAGGGGCCGGTGTTTCTGTACAATTATCCGGATAGAACTGTGCATGATCTCAGCGCGGAGATTACATTGCGCCTGCTGCGCAAATATCCGAACATTGTCGGCTACAAGGACTCGGTCGCCGATTTCGGCCATACCCGCAAGGTGCTGACCACAGTTCTGCCGGAGTTCCCGGATTTTGAAATGTATGCGGGCTTCGACGAGAATCTTATTCACTGTGTCTACGCCGGCGGCACGGGCTGCATCGGCGGCCTGTCCAACCTCGCGCCGGAGGTGTTCAGCGCGTGGTGCCGCGCCATCAACGCGGGGGATACGGAGCAGATGGCCGCGCAACAGCAGAAAGCAGACCGGCTGATGGAGCTGTATTCCGTCGGCCAGCCGTTCATGCCGGCGATGAAGACCGCCATGGCACTGCGCGGCCTTCCGGTGGCGCCGTATCACACGACGCCGTTCCTATCCCCGGATGAAAACGGCGTCGTAAGGATCAAAACAATCATGCAGGAAAACGGCCTGCTTTCATCACAAAACGGGAGGAATGACAGATGAGAAGTGAAATCGGACTCATACCAAATCAGGGAGGCATGGAGGAGGCGTACAGCATTATTCCGGAGGATATGCGAATGAACCCGGACTGCCCGTGCAGAACCCGCACCTGCCCCAACCATGGCTTTTGCCAGTACTGCTATGCACACCACGAGGATCTGCGCCGCATGTTTGGAGAGCGGGGCATTGTTACGAACGAGGGCACATTCTGCCGCCGTGAGGAGTTCCTCTGCGACAAGGAGGCGTACATCATTAAATGAGAGAGCATATGCATAAACATCCTGCTTTTTTGGGGGAAGTGCCGCCCGGTGCAGCTGTTTTAGAACCGGACAGCGGTATGCGATTTTTGGTTGCGGATCAGAAGCACCCCGGTCACCCCGGCACAACGCTGATTACGGAGAAGGTCGTGGATATTGCATGCTTCGATGCCCGGGAGCCGGAGCGGCCCATCAAGGACGGGAAAAGTTATCACATTTTTGAACAGAGCTACAGGTTTGGCCTGAATGATTACGGAAAGAGCAATATCCGTCAGTGGTTGGAGAGCGATCAGGAGAACTGGTATACGCCGCAGCACGATCTGGACTGCCCGCCGGACATTGATCACACGCTGTATCACGAGTGGGGCTACGCTGACCGGCCCGGTTTTCTAACCCTGTTTCCCAAGGCGTTCCGCGATGCGCTGCAGCCTGTAGACGTTGCCTACCTTGTCCGCGACAGGAGGGACGAGGGACATATTGCGCATCTGACCGCAAAGGTGTTCCTGCCCAGCCGTACAGAGCTTTGCAAGGGCAGCGACTTCGGCCTGGATGAGGGCGCGCCGATGCCGATCTTCTATGATCCGCATTTCTTCAAGCCCTATCCGACGCAGGAGCTGCGCGACAAATACGGCCGCGAGATCAATCCGGAGCGTGAGACCGCGCACTACGGGGCGCCTCAGATCTACGATCCGATTTACGGCTGGTGGTATTGGATGCGCGGCGCCAACCTTGGCTATTCCTTCCTGAACCGCGTTGCCAGCCCGTATGGTGCGGTTTCCTACACCTATTCCGCCAGCGATGTCGTCGGTGTTCGCCCGGTTCTGGTTCTGCCGGAGGAAGTGGAGGTGACAGGCGACGGCAAGTATCAGGAGACATTCACACTCAAATTAAAGCACTAAATGCAACAGGAGGCAACCACGATGGAACCTGCTTTTTTTCGAAAAACAACGCCCTTTACACATCCGTTCTGCGAGTATAAGGGCTTCCACCCCGGAGTTGAAACCTATGAAAAGGGATATCAGGTTTCCCCGGAAAACCATCCCCTTGAGGCGGCAATGACGGTTGAGCGCGATGTGGCAGTTACGCTGCGCGATGGCATCAGGGTGCGCATCGATGTGTTCCGCCCGGCGGATGGAACTGAGAAGGTACCGGTAATTCTTTGCTCCTCTATCTTTGGTAAGAGCGATTCCTATGTCAACTACGATAAACTGGATCTGATGGTGGGGCGTGAGGATCGCTGCCACATCCCCAAGTCCATCATGTCCGGCTTCGACCAGTGGGAAGCGCCCGACCCCGGATTTTGGACGGCGAACGGCTACGCTGTTGTCTACATGGATCCGCGCGGCGTTGGCGACAGCGAGGGTGATGCCCATTATTTCGGCACGCAGGATGCAACTGACAACTATGATGTCATTGAGTTTCTGGCAGCGCAGCCCTGGTGCAATGGGCGTGTCACCATGGGCGGCAGCAGCTGGCTCGGCATCACGCAATGGTACACAGCCGCCCTGAATCCGCCGCATCTGACCTGCATTGCGCCGTGGGAGGGGCACGGCAATATGTATCGCGACGAATATATGCGCGGCGGAATTCCGCACACCTCTATTGTGCGTGAGTGGATGTGCTTTGGCCGCAACCGGATGGAAGACCTGCCCGCCGAGATGTATGCCTACCCGCTCTATAATGACTTCTGGAGGGAAAAGGCAGCTGACTTTGAAAAGGTGACATGCCCGGCGTATATCGTGGCCTCCTTCTGCTCGCAGGTACATTGCAACGGTACCTTTGAGGGCTTCCGCCGTCTTGGCAGCAGCGAAAAGTGGCTGCGGGTCCACAACCGGCAGGAGTGGGGCGACATGCAGCAGGCGGAGAACCGGCAGGATATCCTGAAGTTCTATGACTACTACCTGAAAGACAAAAAGGACAACGGCTGGGATAAGACCCCGCGTGTCCGGCTGAGCGTGCTGGACATCAGCCATCCGGATACCGTTGGCCGCCCGGAGGAGACCTTCCCGCTGGCGCGCCAGAGGATGCAGAAATTGTATCTGGATCCGGTCGCGGAGAATATGAGCGAGCAGATGCCGCCGATGCCGCGTCATGTCAGCTACCAGAGCGACGACTTAAAGGGCCGCATCCGCTTTACACACACGTTTCATGAGCAGACGGAGATTACCGGTTACTGCAAGCTCCACCTGTGGGTCTCTGCTGAAGCTGCAAAGGACATGGATCTTTACGCCAAATTGCAAAAAATCGATGCGGATGGGCACTACGTCTTTAACGACGGAATCGAGATGCAGTACGGCGGCCCCAATGCGATGCTGCGTGTTTCGCTCCGGGCGCTGGATCCGGAAAAGTCTACGGAGGACGAGCCATACCAATCCTTTGCTGCGCCGGAGTTTTTGCACAAGGGTGAGATTGTTCTGGTAGAACTCGCGTTCTGGCCGACGAGCCTGCGCTTCCATGCGGGAGAGTCGCTGGAGCTGTCCGTTGCCGGGTTTGATTATCTCGGCCTGCACCCAGCCGAACAGAATCTCTACGATGGCTGCAACCGTGGATTGCACACCGTGCATTGCGGCGGAAAGTACGACAGCTACCTGCAAATTCCCGTGATTCCGTCCAAATAAGAAAGACATTCGGTTTGCATGAATCTACAAAAGGGGAACTGCATAAAGCCTTTGTATGCTGCCGGCCACGTTTTAAGCCTTCGCAGCAAAAACCTTGCAATTGTTTTCACTTTGAGGTACGATAAGATATATCATTTCGGGTTTCTCTATATTCCCCGCAAAACTTACTTCCTTTATCGCGATACAACAGCGGGGGATGCTTCGCATTGGGAAAGCGGCAAAACACAACTTCATAACTGGCAGCATTTTTGACAGGAAGCCCTGCGCTAACGGCGATCGTGGATATGGCGAATGAAAATAGGAGGAATTGGCTGTGCATTGTGAATACGATGATGAAAGCCTTTTTGAAGCCTACGCCCAGATGCCGCGCAGCCGTGGCGGATTGGAGGCGGCCGGAGAGTGGCATCAGCTGCGGCCGCTGTTCCCGCCGCTGGCAGGCAAGCACGTGTTGGATCTCGGCTGCGGGTATGGCTGGCACTGTGCCTTTGCGGCGTCGCAGGGCGCGGCGGAGGTGCTGGGGCTGGATCTGAGCGAGAAGATGATTGCGGAGGCGAAGACACGCAACGCATCGCCCGCGGTGACATACCGCGTCTGCGGGATCGAGGACTACGCGTATCCGGAAAACAGGTGGGACCTCGCCGTCTCCAATCTGGCGCTGCACTACATTGCCGATCTGGACGAGGTCTTCCGGCAGGTTGCGCACACGCTCAAACCGGACGGGATTTTCCTGTTTAATATTGAGCATCCGGTTTTTACGGCCGGCGTAGAACAGGACTGGGTCTATGCGGAAGACGGAACGCCGAAATACTGGCCGGTGGATGACTATTTCCGCCCCGGCGAGCGCAGGACGCACTTTCTGGGCTGCGACGTTTTGAAGCAGCACCACACGCTCACGCAGATCCTGATGGGCCTGCTGCGCTGCGGCTTTGTGCTCGACGTGGTCGAGGAGGCGGAACCGCCGGAGTCGATGCTGGAGCTGCCCGGCATGGCGGACGAGCTGCGGCGGCCCATGATGCTGCTGGTGCGCGCGCATATTCAAAAATAATCGGAGGTGGACGCGCTGACGCGCGTCCTCTTTTTCGGAATATGGCGGCGGCGTGGTCTGTTGCGATTTCCGGAAAAATGTGGTATTATGAACCCAAACACCCGCATAGCATGGGAGGGCGGCCGATGGCGCTGCAAGTGATCTTTGATATGGACGGCGTGCTCTTCGACACGGAGCGGCTGTGCCTGCGCGTCTGGCGTGAGCTGGCGCCGGAGTTCGGCGTGACGGAGGAGACGATCACGCGCGTGTTCTACGACTGCGTTGGAACAACGCAGCAGCGCACGGCGCAGATCATCTGTGAACACTGCGGGGCGGACTTTCCCTTCGCGGACTATCGCGTCTGCAGCAGCGCCCGTTTCCGGGAGATTGTCGCGGAGGAAGGGCTGCCGGTTCTGCCGGGCGCGCGGCGGCTGCTCGGCTGGCTGCGCACGCGCGGTGCGCGCATCGGGCTTGCCTCGTCCACACGGCGCGCCGTCGTGGAGGAGGAGCTGCGGCAGGCGGGCCTGCTCCGCTATTTTGACGCGGTGGTTGGCGGGGATGAGCTGCCGCACAGCAAGCCCGCGCCGGATATCTATCTGGCGGCCTGCCGCGCGCTGCATGTCCGCCCGGCGGACACCTTTGCGGTGGAGGACTCCCACAATGGCATCCGCGCCGCCGCGCGCGCCGGGATGCGCCCGCTGATGGTGCCGGATCTTCTGCCCGCCACGGCGGAGATGCGCCAGCTCAGCACAGCGGTACTGCCCAGCCTGTTTGCTGTTTTGACCTATCTGGAGGGACAACCATGGTAGAACTGACAATACAACTGGATGAAATCGACTACGACGCGCTGCTGGAGCGTCTGCTGCCGGAGCTGCGCAGGAGCGGGAAGCCCGCCGCCGCGCTGGCGGCCGGGATGCTGCAAAAGCTGCCGGATACGGCGAAGGATCAGGTCGCCGTGGAGCTGATCAACGCCAACAGGGAAGCGCTGAGCAGCTTTGTGGAGCAGGGGGCGGCGCAGTACGGCGTGCCGGGCCGCGTTGTGTCCGTGGAGGCCCGTGCGCGCTGAGATGCGCCGGGCGGAGCAAGCATGTGAAAACAGAGGAAAAGAATATACGAAAGACAAAGAAAACGAGGAGTCCCTATGTTTGATCTGAAAGACGCCATGCAGTATGCGGCGGAATGCTACGACGAGCTTTTGGCACTCGTGCGCGAGCTGTGTGCCATCCCCGCCCCGAGCCATCAGGAGGACCAGCGCGCCGCATTTTGCCTACACTGGTTCCAGGCGGCGGGAGGCAAGGATGCCTACATCGACGAGGCGAAGAATGTGATCTGCCCGGTTGGGGTGGAAGGGGAGGAGCCGGTGGCCATCTTCATGGCGCACACCGACACGGTCTTCCCGGATCTGGAGCCGCTGCCCTTCAGCATTACAGACGACGGCGTCTGGCACTGCCCGGGAATCTGTGACGACACGTCGAATCTGGCGGTTATGATGCTCTGCGCGCGCTATGCGCTCCGCCACGGCGGGAGGGGGCTGCTCTTTGTCGCCAATTCCTGCGAGGAGGGGCTCGGCAACCTGAAGGGCAGCCGCCAGCTTATGAAGGATTTCGGCGCGCGCACGCTGGAGGTCGTCTCGTTCGACGGCTTTGCGCACAGTGTGACAAATCGCGCGGTTGGCTCGACCCGCTACCGCATCACCGTGCGCACGGAGGGCGGCCATTCCTATGAGAACTTCGGCAACCGCAGTGCGATTCAGGTGCTGGCGGGGCTGATTCAGGAGTTCTATGCGACAACAGTCCCGGCGGGCGGGAAGACGAGCTACAACGTCGGCGCGATCTCCGGCGGCACGTCCGTCAACACGATCGCCCAGCAGGCCGAGATGCTCTACGAGTACCGCTCGGACGAGGTGGACAACCTCTCCATTATGCGCGGCCGCTTTGAGCGGACGATCGAGACGCACCGCGCCGCCGGCGAGGAGATCGAGGTGGAGCTGCTCGGCGAGCGCCCCTGCGCGGCAAATGTAGACCCTGAAAAAGAGCGGGCGCTGACCGACCGCTGCCAGGCGGCGATGCGGGAGGTCTACGGGGAGAATGCGCCCGAGGTGGCGGCGTCCACTGACTGCAATATTCCGCTCTCGATGGGCATCCCGTCCATCTCGACCGGCGTCTGTGTCGGCAACGGCGCGCATACGCGGCAGGAATATCTGGTTCCGGAGAGCCTGCGCGAGGGGATGCAGATCGCACTGCGCCTTGTCGGCCACTGGCTGTAAAACGGGATTGCATTTGCAGGAAATACCTGCTATACTGGACGCAATCCGGAAGATCAATCACGCAGGAACTGAAACAAACATGATGGAGGGATACACGATGCTGGAAGAACGGAATGCCGAACTTGAAGCGGCGCTGGCCGCAGTCGAAGAGACAAAGGGAAAGATGGAACCGTATTTTACGGAGCTGGGCCGGGCGCTTTACCCCACGGCGCAGTTGAGCGCGCCGCCTGAGGCCAGAGCGCCGCTGGAGGCGCTGGCCGCGCTGGAGGACGAGTTGGCCGCGCGGATGGACGCGTGCGACAAGCTCCGGGGCTATGTGACCTGCCCGGCCTGCGGCGCGGATGTGCCGTATGGCTCCCGCTTCTGCAACTATTGCGGCATCCGCCTCGAGCAGGAAAAGCCCGCCGCGCCCGCACCGCAGCCGGAGCCGGAACCCGTGCCGGAGGTGCCGCAGGTGCAGCACTGCATCTACTGCGGCAAGGAGCTGGAGCCGGGGGACAAATTCTGCATGTTCTGCGGCCGCGCACAGTAAATACACAGGCCCGGCGGCTCTGCTGCCGGGTCTGCACGTTTTGAAAGGAACATGAAACTATGGATCATCGGGATATTCTTGCACGGTGCGACCACACGCTGCTGCGCCAGAATGCCGCATGGCCGGAGATTCAGGCGCTCTGCGACGACGCGGTGGCCTTCGGCTGTGCCAGCGTCTGCATCCCACCGTGCCATGTGGCGCACGCCGCGGCGTATCTGGACGGCAGGCTGCCGGTCTGTACGGTCATCGGGTTTCCGAATGGGTATGCGACGGCTCCGGTCAAGGCGTTTGAGGCGGCGCAGGCCGTCGCGGACGGCGCGGCGGAGATCGACATGGTCATCAACCTGACATTTGTGGCCGACGGTGACTATGAGTCCGTTGAGGCGGAGATCCGCGCGGTGCGCGCCGTCACGCGCGGGAAGATTCTCAAGGTCATCATTGAGACCTGCCTGCTGGATGAGCAGCAGAAGATCGCGCTGTGCGGCTGTGTCAGCCGCGCCGGGGCGGACTACATTAAAACCTCCACCGGCTTTGCGGGCGGCGGCGCGACCCGTGAGGATGTGGCGCTTTTGCGCGCGCATGTCGCGCCCGGGGTCAAGGTCAAGGCGGCGGGCGGCATCGCCTCGTGGGAGGACGCGGCGGATATGATTGCGCTTGGCGCAGACCGCCTCGGCACAAGCCGTCTGGTCAGGCTGGCGAAAGGCTGATGGCGGCGCGGCGGTTTCGCAGGCCGCTCACAGCGGCGCTCATTGCCTACGGCGTTTTGATGCTCTGGCTGCTGTTTTTCCAGCGTGTCGGCTGGTGGGAGGGGTTCGATTACCGTACCTACCTGCGCGAGAGCGTCAATCTGCGCCCGTTTTACACAATCATAAATTTTTTTCGCGCCGCATTGCACAACCACTATATGCTGCGACCCGCGGTTGTCAACATTGTCGGCAATATCGTGATGTTCCTGCCGCTCGGTTTCCTGCTGCCGGGGCTTATGCCACGGCTGTGGCGGCTTTGGAAGCTTCTGGGCACGTCGTGCCTAATTTTGCTCCTCGTGGAGACGATCCAGCTTTTTACCATGACAGGCAGCTGGGACATTGATGATATCATCCTGAATCTGGCAGGCGTCGCGCTGGGGCGCGCGTTCTGGACATTCCTGCCGTTTCGGGACTGGATTGGAGAGAGATAGATGAAAAAACAGATTGGCGTTCTGATTTCCAGTATTTTGGCAGGTGTCTGCATCGCGCTCGGCGGCACGGTCTATCTGCGGATCAAGGACGCATTTCCCGGCGGCAGCCTCGCCGGCGCGCTGCTGTTCGCAGTCGGCCTTTTCACAATCTGCACGCGCGGGTACCACCTGTTCACGGGCCGCGTGTGCGCGCTGTTCGACAACAGCCCGTCGTATGTTGCGGCGCTGCTGCTGATCTGGGTGGGCAATTTTATCGGCACCACGGCGCTGGCGCTGCTGGAACGCGCGACGGCGATTGCGGGGATTGCGGACACCGCACGCACGCTGGTCGAGGGCAAAATGGGGACGAGCCTTCTGAGCCTGTTCCTGCTCGGCATTGTCTGCAATATCCTGATCTACATCGCCGTAAACGGCTACGCAAAGAATCCGCATGAGCTGGGCAAGTATCTGGCGCTGCTGTTCGGCGTCTCGGTCTTCATTCTGGCCGGGACGGAGCACTCGATTGCGGATATGTACTACTGGGCGGTCTCGGGCGTCCTCTTTGAGCAGCCGGGCAGAAGCCTTCTTTGCCTGTTGGCCGTCACGCTTGGCAACGCCGTGGGCGGGGTGATCTTCCCGCTTGGCGAAAAGGCGTATCACACGCTGACACAATAAACGTTGCGCCGCGCAGGGATAGCCCGCGCGGCGCTGCTGCGTCTTATATTATAATGTATGCCCGTCCAATTTCGCCTCGAGCAGCGTGTCGCCCTGATAGCACAGCTTCAGCGAGAAAAACGGCGCGTCCTGCCGCAGCAGGCGCAAAAAGATCCGGTCACCCGGCCAGAGATTCAGCGTATCGACTTCCGCAATGGGCACCCAACGCAATACGCCCTCGTCACATGCATGCGGCTGCCCTTCCCACCCGTCGGCGGTGTAGAGGCAGATGTATTCGTCCGGATACCCGTCCGTGCGGAAGGTGATGATGCCGCGAAAGCGCCAGTGCGTCAGGCGCAGCCCCGTCTCCTCATAGACCTCGCGGCACAGGCACTCCTCGGGGCTTTCACCCGGCTCGAAATGCCCGCCCACACCGATCCATTTGCCTGCGTTCACGTCCTGCTGCTTTTTCACCCGGTGCAGCATCAGATACTGCCCGTCGCGCTCCAGATAGCACAGCGTTGTCAGCTTCATGCTGTTCATCCCCCCTTTTTTTCCCTATTCTAGCACATGGGCCTCTGAAATGCAAAACGGATTGACGCGACGCGTAAAAACGGGTACAATATACATGGTAATATAGGCATTGGAAAGGGAAGAGACGGCATGATTTGTAAACCCTTCGGCGGGATGGCCCCGCGGCTGGACCCGGATGCCCACGTGGCGGAGAACGCGACGCTCATCGGCGACGTGCGCATTGCGCCGCGCGCCTCGATCTGGTACGGTGCGGTGCTGCGCGCGGACTGCGAATCCATTACGGTGGGCGAGGGCAGCAATGTGCAGGACAACTGCGTGCTGCACTGCGACCCAGGGTTCCCAATCCGGATTGGCAAACACGTGACAGTCGGGCACGGCGCAATCCTGCACGGCTGTGAGATCGGGGAAGGCTGCATGATCGGCATGGGTGCGGTGCTGCTCAACGGCTGCAAAATCGGCGCTGGCAGCATCATCGGCGCCGGCGCGCTGGTTGCCGAGGGCGTCGAGGTACCGGCGGGGAGCCTGATGGTCGGCGTACCGGCCCGGCGGCTGCGCGAGCTGGGCGAGGAGGATCGGGCACATCTGGCCAGGGCGGCCGTCGCCTATGAGCAGGAATCCGCTGCGCAGTTCTGATCCCAGCGTGGGAATCCGGCTCCGGAGGGAGCCGGATTTTTTTCGTGATTTTCACGAACCCATTTTCGACATGCTTTCCAAACCGGAAGGGGAAAGAACGGACAGATTCCGGGAAAAAACTTGATTTTTTTGAAAAAAGGGACTTGACGCACGGCTTCGTTTGCTGTACAATAGGCAAGGCGTCTGGAGACAGGCCCACTATGCGATGAAACGGGAGATTGCGGCTTCGCCGGTAACTTCCGCGGAGTATGTCCGTTTATCGGGCGGCTGAGAGTCCTGCAAGCTCGCGTATATCGCGGCGCAGCCGAGGCCGAGAAATCGGCCTTTTTTCATGGCGTTGAATGATACGCATGGATGAGTTGCAAAGACTTTCGCCGTACCCAGAATCCACGTAAACTGAGTACGTTATCAAGGAGGAAACAACAACATGGCAAATCAGGAAATGATCAGAATCCGCCTCAAGGCGTATGATCATCAGCTGATCGACTCGAGCAGCGAGAAGATCGTTGAAACCGCAAAGCGCACTGGCGCGGCCGTCTCCGGCCCGATCCCGCTGACCACCAAGAAGGAG
>CAZYZQ010000038.1:0-19827 GCA_964652075.1 uncultured Oscillospiraceae bacterium | reverse complement strand
GCTTGATGGAAGCGATGGTGCGGTCGGGATTCGTGATGGCCTGGCGCTTTGCGACCTGGCCGACCATGCGCTCACCGGTCTTCAAGAACGCGACGACGGACGGGGTGGTGCGGTTGCCCTCGGCGTTGGCGATGACGACCGGCTCGCCGCCCTCCATGACGGCGACGCAGGAATTGGTTGTACCCAGATCGATACCGATAATCTTAGACATAATGCATTTCCTCCTATATTAAATGAAAGACTTTACAAATTCAGGTGCCCTTAATTGGCAACTTTGACCATCGCGTGCCGGACGATTTTCTCGCCGATCGCAAAGCCCTTCTGGAAGACCTCCGCGATGACGTTCTCACCCAGCGTTTCGTCCTCCACATGCATGACAGCGTTGTGGCGGTTGGGGTCAAAGGAGTCGCCCGCCGCGCCGAACTCTGTGATGCCGAGCTTTGTCATGACCTCGCGCAGCTGCGTCATGGTCATTTCAACGCCCTTCTTGTAGGCCTCGTCCGTGGTCGGCTGGCTGAGCGCGCGCTCCAGATTGTCGAAGACCGGCAGAAATTTTGCCGCCGTCTCAGCCTTGATGTCGGTGTAGAGCGCCTCGCGCTCCTTGGCGTTGCGCTTGCGGAAGTTGTCATACTCCGCGGCCAGCCGCAGGAACTGATCGTGCTCCTTCGCCAGCTCGGCCTGGACGGCGTCCAGTTCGCTGACCTCCGGGGTTTCGACGACCTCGGGCTGCGGCTCGGCGGTCTCGGCCGTCTGCGGCTCCTCCTCCGGCGCGGTGTTTTTCTTTTCTTTAGCCATTCTTTTCATCCTCCGTGGCAAGTTTCGGCCCTGCCGATAGTTCAGTCTTGCCGAACATCCGGCCAAGGCCCTCGGCGAAATAGCTCAGCCGGGCGGTGATCTGTGCGTAGTCCATCCGGGTCGGCCCGACCACGCCGATCATGCCCTGCATGCCGTCGCCGATGTCAAAGCGGGTCATCACCACGCTGGTGTCCCGCAGCTCCGAAGAGATCTGCTCGGGGCCGACAAGGATCTGCACCGGGCTGTCGCCCACCGGGGCGGGCAGCTGGGAGATCGTCTCCTCGTCGAGCGTGGAGAGCACCTGCTGTGCTTTTTCCACATCTTTATATTCCGGCTGGCCGAGCAGGCGGCTCTGGCCGGTGATATACACGTCGCTCTGCTGCTTTTCACTGAGCACGCCCGTGACGAAATCGACCACGATCGGCACAATGGAGGCCGCTGGCCCCGCCGCACGGGTGATCCGCGTGAGCAGCTCCGGCGTGATCTGCGCTGCCGGAACCTCGGTCAGGCTGGCGTTCAGTACGGCGGAGAGCAGGTGCAGATCCTGCTCCGCCAGATTCAGCGGCAGCTTAATAAGCTTGTTCTTCACCGCTTCGGTGTTGGTCATGACCACCAGAATGAAGTTGCCCGTTCCGGCGGGAATCAGCTCGAATTTCCGGATGGTCGCGCTGGCCGTCTGCCGCGTCACGGCGTAGGCCGGCAGGTTTGTCAGCTGGGAGACGAGCTTGCCCACACGCGAGAGCATCTGGTCGACCTCCTGCAGCTTCAGCTCCATGGCCTGATTCAGGCTCTTCGTCTCGTCGCCGGACAGGCGGTAGTCCTGCATCAGCTCGTCGACGTAAAAACGGTACCCGGCGGGGGAGGGGACGCGCCCGGCGGAGGTGTGCGGCTGCTCCAGCAGCCCCTTCTCTGTGAGCACTGCCATCTCGTTGCGGATTGTGGCGGAGGAGAAGTTCATGCCCGGCATGGCCGCAATTGCCTTCGAGCCAACCGGCTCAGCGGTGCGGATATAGCTGTCCACAATGGCGCGCAGAATCTGGCGCTGCCGCTCTGTCAGTTCCATGCCATCTCCTCCTGCTTTCTGGTTTAGCACTCCACATCCCTGAGTGCTAAACTCACTTTACCACGCCATGGCCGCAATGTCAAGAGCTTCCCGAAAAAAATTTGCACTTAAGGCGCGGGAGTGCTAAAAATTTGCCGCCTGTCAGGTTGACCTGCCGCGCGCGCCCTGCTACAATAATATAAGAGAGGAGGCGGCCTATGCGGATCAATGACCACTGCCATTCGCGGTGCAGCCCCGACGGGACGACTTCGATGGCCGGGATGGCGCGCGCCGCCGTGGCGGCCGGGCTGGACAGCCTGTGTTTCACCGACCACTGCGATGTGCGAAGCGAACAGGGACTGCCCGCGCCGGACGCGCTGGACTGGGACGCCTGCCGCCGCGATTTCGCGGAAGCGCAGGCAGCGGTTCGCGGGAAGCTCGACCTGCGGCTCGGTGTCGAGCTGGGCCAGCCCACGCAGGAGCCGGCGCTCGCGCGCGCGATGCTGCAAAAGCCCGGCATCGATTTTGTGATCGGCTCTGTCCACAACCCGGTGGACGGCAAGGATTATTATTACCACAAGTTTGAAAATCAACAGGACTGCCGCGCGATGCTGCACGATTATTTCTTGCAGGTGCTCGCCGTGGCGCGCTCGGAGTTCTACGACGCGATCGGCCACATCGGCTATCCGCTGCGCTATATGCGCTACCGCGACGGCGTGGACGTCAGTCTGGACGGCGAGGAGCCGCTGCTGCGCGAGATTTTGCAGACGGTGATCGCGCGCGGGCGGGGGATTGAGCTGAACACGTCCGGCTACCGCACCTGCGGCGGCGAGCCGCTGCCGAGCCGGCGGATTCTGGCGCTCTACCGGCAGCTCGGCGGCGAGGTTGTAACGATCGGCTCCGACGCCCACACGCCCGACCGCATTGCCGAGGGGTTGGACGACGGCGCAGAGCTGCTGCGCGCGCTGGGATTCCGATATCTTTGCAGATTCCGGGCGCGCACGCCCGAGATGATTGCGTTATAATAAACAGGGAGGAACCGACGATGAAAATTTCCATGGGCTGTGACCACGGCGGCTATGCGCTCAAAGAGCAGATCAAGGCGGCGCTGGAGGCGCAGGGCCATACGGTGCAGGACTTCGGCTGCCACAGCACGGACAGCTGCGACTATCCGGACTTCTGCGCGCCCGCCGCGCAGGCCGTCGCCTCCGGCGATTGCGAGCGCGGCATCGTGATCTGCACGACCGGCATCGGCGCGTCGATCACGGCAAATAAAGTCAAGGGCGTCCGCTGCGCGCTCTGCGGCGACCCGTTTGTCGCCGAGATGACCCGCCGCCACAATGACTCCAACGTTCTCGCCCTCGCCGCCGGCGTCACCGGCCCGAATCTGGCGCTGCGGATTGTGGAGGTCTGGCTCTCAACCGCCTTCGAGGGCGGCCGCCACCAGCGCCGTGTGGACAAAATCTCCGCGCTGGAAAAATAAAGCAGCAAAAATCTCCCGCGCACACAGTGCGCGGGAGATTTTTTGAAACAACATTATGGGGTTGCGCTGCTTGTGCGGAGCGTTCCGCCTGCGGCAATGTAGTCCTCCAGCACGCGGAAGGCGTCCTGAAGGTCCGCGTCGAAGGCGGCCCGGTCAAAGCTGTCCGGGGCATAGGGGCTGAAAGCATGCGGCGTGACCGTTCCGTCGGTTGCGCGGAAGAGGTCTTCCGGGTAGGGCGGAATCTGACCGGACGGCGCGGTGCGGCCGTCGAACCAGAAGCACAGAAGCTTCCGCCCGATCTCCGCTTCGCCCTCCAGAAAGAAGTCATCGAGGATGGTATAGCGGTCGCCACGCTTGCAGCCGCGCATTGGAGTCGTGATGACGACCTCGTAGCGAAAGCACGGCAGGTCACCCTGTGAGCTTTCCCGCGTGGCGGAAAGAATCCGGAGATAGGCGGCCCGTCCGTCTTCGGGCATGGCTTTGTGCGCAAGATGGTACACATAGTCGCCGCCCTGCACGCCAAACCGGCCCGGCTCTGCGGAGCGGAGCATGACATAGTGGGTGCGCTGCGCCGCCGTCTGCGCGGCGTCATGGTGCACGTAGCTGCAAAACGGCGTGGCGGGCGGGTCCCACTGCCGCAGCGGAACCGGCGCAGATGGCCGGAACAGCAGGCAGATCAGAATTGTGGAGAGAAGGAAAAACGATAAAACCTGAATCAGGTGAGAAATCCTGTGCGATTTTACCATGAGTTTGTACCGTTATCCGGCCTTTTTCGCGCCAGGGTCATCTGGGGTTTCGATGCGGGAGATATTTGCGCCGAGGGCGGAGAGCTTTTCCACCATGCGCTCGTAGCCGCGCTCGATATAGTGGACGGCTTCCACGATCGTCGTGCCGTGCGCGGCGAGGCCCGCGATCACGAGCGCCGCACCGGCCCGCAGGTCGGGCGCCTTGACGGAGCAGCCGTGCAGCGTCTCCGTGCCGTCAATCACGGCAACCTTGGTATCGACCTGAATGGCCGCGCCCATGCGGTTCAGCTCGGCGACATAGCCGAAGCGCGTGTCGTAGATGCCTTCTGTGACGATGCTTGTCCCCTTGGCCAGCGACATGCAGACGGTAATCTGCGGCTGCATATCGGTAGGGAAGCCGGGGTAGGGCATCGTTTTGACGTTCGCGCGGCGCAGGCGCGCGGGTTTGCGGACGCGCACCGAGTCGTCCATCTCAATGATGTCCATGCCCATCTCACGCAGCTTCGCGGTGATGCACTCAAGATGCTTCGGGATGACGTTCTGCACCAGCACGTCGCCGCCCGCGGCGGCCACGGCGGCCATATAGGTGCCGGCCTCAATCTGATCGGGGATGATGGAATAGCAGCCGCCGGTCAGGCGCTGCACGCCGCGCACCTTGATGACGTCGGTGCCCGCGCCGGAGATGTTCGCGCCCATGGCGTTCAGAAAGTTCGCCAGGTCGACGATATGCGGCTCCTTCGCCGCATTTTCGATATAAGTTGTGCCGTTTGCCAGCACGGAGGCAATCATGATATTCATCGTCGCGCCGACGGAGACAATGTCGAGATAGACGTGCCCGCCGTGCAGCCCCTCGGGCGCCTTTGCGCAGACGTAGCCCCCAACCGTCTCGACCGAAGCGCCCATGGCCTCAAAGCCCTTGATATGCTGGTCGATCGGGCGCACGCCGAAGTTGCACCCGCCGGGCATGGCGACCGTCGCGTCGCCGAAGCGGCCGAGCAGCGCGCCGATCAGATAGTACGACGCGCGGATGCGCCGTACCAGCTCAATCGGGGCGACGGTATTGCGTACACGGCTGCAATCGATCTCGATCGTACCGGCGTGATTGCGCACCTGCGCGCCCATACCGGCAAGGATCTCAAGCAGCAGGCGCACGTCGGAGATCTCAGGAACGTTTTCAATGACGCATTTGCCCTCAACGAGCAGCGCGGCCGGCAGGATGGCGACGGCGGCGTTCTTTGCACCGGAGATGGTGACGCTGCCGTACAGCGGCTTGCCGCCGGAAATCATATATTTCGTCAAAACGGGTAACCCCTTTGTCAATCAAATCAAGCGAGACAAATTTGCGGGAAAAGTGTCAAAATGTTTCAAAACGGTTACAATTTGCCCCAGACGTAGTATATCATGAAGATCAGACGATGTAAAGTTAAAATCCGGCATTTTTTCCGGTGATTTTCACCAAAAAATATCATGAAATTGCAGCAACTGTGCCGGAAATCCCATCGATTTGAAATTCTCCCGTGTCGGTTGTCAGCATCCAGACGGGGTGAAGCGAGATTCCGGCCTCCAATGTTCCGGCCTGGAGATAGCACAGATGCGCGTCTGTGACGCTGCCGCCGACCCAGCCGAGCTGGCTGCGCGCAGCCAGAAAGGCCGTCAGTGCGTCCGCCGCGCGGATGCTGGGCGTGTCGCCAAGGCGCTGCACCGCCTCACAGCCTGTGAGGAACTGCCCCGTGATCTCATACAGCGCGCCGCGCCGGTAGGTGAGCGTCAGCGTTGCCGAGGGAACCGGCGTATCGAGTACGGCCCATGTGGCCGTGACCGTCTGCACCGCGCCGCTGCCGGACGGCGCGGCGATTTCGCCGGTGAAGCCCATGGCTTCGAGCACCGCGCGCGCATCCTCGCCCACGTCGTCCACCGCCTCCCGCCCGGTCAGCTCCGCGGAGAAGCTGCCGCTGCGGTAGAACCGGCAGACGCCGCCCGTGGCGGAGTATGTGGTCAGATACTGGCTCGAATCGCTCTGCGCCAGCACCTGCTGGCCGAGCAGCGCGGCGGCCGCCGTCAGCATCTCCGACTCGTCCGGCGTGAGCAGCAGCGGATAGCGCACCGCAGTGTCGGCCAGCGCGGCGTCGGATAGCGAGATGCCTGCCTCCGCGAACCGGGCCTCCAGCCCGCGCCGCACAGCGGCCTGCTCGTCGCTCGCCGCGCGCAGGCGCGGCAGAAGCAACAGGCACAGGAACAGGTCGACCGCGAGCAGCACGAGCAGAATGATCGTTTTGAGTTTGGAAACCGGCATCGCCAGCGCCTCCTCTCCTAGTATTTCCGGGATGCTCCGATTCAATCAGAGTGCTTCCGGCGTTCAACTCCGCCAGCCGCCGGTGATTTCGCCGCCGTTGTCGGCGTAGCAGAGCAGAAGCGACCCGCCCGCCGGGACGAGCGCCGCCGCCTGCCGCACGGGCAGAAGCGGCAGACGTGCGTTCTGCACGGTGTAGCAGCGCGCGGTGAGCTGAAGCGTGTCGAGCTGCGCCCCCCGGAAGGTCACGGTGGCCGCATGGCCCGGGAGCGCGACGGGGATGCCCGTTACAAAATAGTCAAATGTGACGCACAGCGTACCGTTCCCGTCCTGCTCCCAGCCGGAGAGCTGAAGCCGGCCCGCGCCGGTCTGCCCGTCTGTCATGGCGTCCAGCAGCGCGCGCGCCAGCTCGATACGCGCGGTCAGCGAGGCGGCGTCGGCGGAGAGGCGGCTGTCGGAGTTGCGCAGCTCCACGGCGCCGTCCGCGCCGATGCGCAGCGAGAAGCCGGCCTCGTTGTAGAGCGCCGCGCCGCTCGCGTCCTGATAGGCGTTTGCGCCGTAGGCATTGATGCCGAGGCTTGTCAGAATCTGTGTGGAGAAGCTTGATCCGGCGGGCGCGGCGGCATCCAGCGCGTGCAGCACGGGGGAGGTCTGGAGCGGCAGGAGCGTCAGCGGCGCGAGCCTGGCGCAGGCGGGGTCGTCCGTCTCAAACGCGAAGGCGGAGCCGTCCGGCAGGAACGGCTCGAGCAGCGACCGGAGTGCGGCGGCCCGCGCCTGCGTTTCGGTGCAGAGGTAGCCGTCAAGGCCCGCCAGATAGAGCTGCACCCGTCCACCGGACAGGCACAGGAGCAGCTGTGTTGCGGCCTCTCCGTCGAGCGCTGTGGACGCGCCGAGCCAGCTGCCGAGCGTCCCCACCGGCATGGAGGTCTGATAGAGAAAGCACACACCCGGCTCGCCCAGCGCGCGCAGGTAGTCCGCCTCGGAGACGGCGACGCCTTCGTCCGCCGTGTCGAGCGCTTCGCCGAGCATTGCGCCGAGCTGCAAATACACCGTTTCGAGCGTGTCCGAGCCGCCCATGGCCGAGCTGCGCCCGGACTCGTTGCGGATGGAAATGGCGACGGGCCGCGCCGCCTCGGCGGCGGAGGTCTGCTCCGGCGCGAGCGGCGGCAGCTCGGCGTGTTCGATATGCAGGAGCTTTGCCGCCGGCTCCAGCAGCCGGCCGAGGACGGGCGTTTCCAGCATGGAGGAGCGCAGATTGCACAGAAGCAGCAAAATCAGCGCCACAATGGCCAGCAGGGCGATGGCAATGTCCTTGCCAAGCTCCAACAGCGTTCGCTTCATGCAATTTCACTCCTTTTCTTATATGTTCAGGTATGATACGGCCGCAAGTTTATACAGTACTTTCGATAGAACAGCTCCCGTTAAGCTCCCCCCAGTGGGGGAGCTCAGCGGAGACCATTCTGTCGAGAGTGCGGCGCGGAAAAGGACGGTTGCGCGTCCCTATTCCGCTTTTTCCGCCGCGCGGGGCAGGGTGACTGTGACGGTTGTACCCTCGCCGGGCTTGGAGGCGATTGCGATCTCGCCGTGGTGCTGGTCGAGGATCTCCTTTGCAATCGAGAGCCCCAGACCTGTGCCGCCGGAGGCGCGGGAGCGCGCCTTGTCAACGCGGTAGAACCGCTCGAACAGCCGCGGCAGATCCTTTTCCGGGATGCCAATGCCGTTGTCCTGTACGCGGACAAAGAGCTGTGTTTCATCAAAGCCCGCGTCGATCTCAATTTTACCGCCGTCCGGCGTGTATTTGATGGCGTTGGAGATGACGTTCATCAGGACCTGCTCGAGCCGGTCACGGTCGCCGTCAACGTCCGGCATCTCCGGCGCGATCCGGCATTCGAGCGTGTGGCCGCGGCTCTCCGCGTTTTTCTGCACGGCGCGCGCCACGCTCTGCACAGCCTCGGAGAAGGGAAAGCGCGTAATGTGCAGTTCCATCCGCCCGGAGTCGAAGCGGCTCAGCGTCAGAAGATCCTGCACAATGTGCGCCATGCGGTCTGTTTCGCTGATGATGACCTGCATGAAGCTCTCCCGCAGCTCCGGCGGCAGCTCCTCGCCGGATTCGACGATCGTCTCGGCGTAGGAGCGCACATTGGTCAGCGGCGTGCGCAGCTCGTGCGAGACGTTTGCGACAAATTCACGCCGTGTCTGCTCGTTCTTGCGCTGCTCGGTGACGTCGTGGATAACAACGAGCGCGCCGCCCAGCGTCTCGTCCGTGGAGAACGGCGCCAAAAACAGCTCCAGCTCGAGATCGCCCGCCCGCTTTTCCGCCTCGAGGTACTGCGGGCGCTTCAGCGCGAGCAGATCGGAGAATTTGGCCTCCTGCCCGAACAGCTCGTCGTAGGTAACCGCCACGTCGAGCGGGCGGCCGAGCATGGTCACGGCGGCGGGGTTGAAGTGGATGACATTGCCGCCCGGCCCGAAGGCCACGACGCCGTCCGTCATGTGCAAAAACAGCGTTGAGAGCTTGTTGCGTTCGTTCTCCACCTCGGAGAGCGTGTTTTGCAGCACCTGCGACATATAGTTGAAGTTCCGCGTCAGCGTGCCGATCTCGTCGCGGCCCGTGACCGGGAGCTTGTGCGAAAAGTCGCCCGCCGCGACCTCCCGCGTGCCGCGCGAGAGCGCGGTGACCGGCGTAATCAGGATCTGCGCCAGCACAAAGGCAAGCGCGATGCAGATAATCAGGCCCAGCACGAGCGCGCGGATGATGATGGACATCAGGTTGGAGGTCAGCGCGTTGACGGTCGACTTGTTGTCGAGAATATAGATGATGTATTGGACGGCCCCATCCTGCACGATCGGCACGGCAAGATCCATGTCGTCGGCGATGACGCTGCTCTCCTGCCCAATCGCGCCGCCCATGGCGGTCAGCAGGTTCCCACTGACGTTGACGCGCGACGCGTCGTCCGAGCCTGCCAGCAGAACGCCGTCTGCGTCGAGAATATAGACGTTCCGCGTTGTCAGGTCGATGCCGAGGTCGGATTTGGACATGACGAGCGACCGCAGCGCTGCGGGCGCGTCCTGCCCGGCGGCTGCCGTGTGGAGCTGCGCGGTGAAGGCCTCGTCGCCAAAAGCGCCGGCCATCTGCTCATAGAACGAGTTCAGATAGAAGCTGCCCACGCCGTTGAGCAGGAACGAGCCGGCCACTGCCATCAGCGCCACGATTAGCAGCACCATGATGAGCACCAGCTTTGTCCGCAGAGAGCGCATACGCCGCCCTCCTTTCGTGCTTTGATATTACGCTGTGAAGTAGTAGCCCACGCCGCGCTTTGTCAGAATGTGCGTCGGGTGGTTTGAGTCGTCCTCGATCTTTTCGCGCAGGCGGCGAATGGTGACGTCGACCGTCCGCATATCGCCGAGAAAGCCGCCGTAGTCCCAGACGGTGTTCAGCAGCTCCTCGCGCGTGAACACGCGCTCCGGCGCGCCCATAAAGGTCTTGAGCAGGTCGTATTCCTTCTGCGTCAGCTCGACGGGCCGGCCGTGCTTGGTGACGGCGTAGCGCGCCGGGTCGAGCTGCAGGTCGCCCGCGCTGAGCGTCCGCCCGCCCTGTGCCGTGTCGAGCGCGCGGCGGCGGATATTTGCCTTGACGCGCGCCAGCAGCTCCCGCATCGAGAAGGGCTTTGTGATGTAATCGTCCGCGCCGGCCTCGAGGCCGAAGACCTTGTCGCCTTCTTCCTCGCGCGCGGTCAGCATGATAATCGGCGTGACCGATCCGGCCTCGCGCAGCGTGCTGCACACCGCGAAGCCGTCCATCTCCGGCAGCATCACGTCGAGCAGGATCAGATCCGGATCCTGCGTCCTCGCGAGGTGCAGCCCGGACTTGCCGTCGAGGGCTTCGAGCGTCTCGTAGCCCTCTTTTTTGAGGTTGAATTTCAGAATTTCCACGATCGCGGGTTCGTCTTCCACGATCAGCACTTTGCTCGCCATAGCTTCCTCCTGTTTCTCCGAAACGGTGTCTCCGGGCGGCTTGCGGCCTTACAGATGCCGCAGCCCCTTCGGGAAATGGTTCTTCAATATGCCACCGGACGCCTTGCACCAGCCGAGGCTCAGCCCACCGGCCAGCAGCAGCGTCCAGCCCTTTCCGCCGCCCGGCAGCGTCTGCCCGCGCAGATACTGCGCAATCTCGTCGCTGTCCACAGGGAAATCCACTGTGTTTTGCGCGGTTTTCAGATAGAGTGCCAGCGCATGCGCCGGTTCGAAGCGGCCCTTTTCGAGCCGCCCCAGCTCCAGCCCCGCGCGCAGCACCTTCAGCCCCCGCAGCGGCGGCAGCTCCTGCGGCGCGAGATAGAGCGTCTGCCCGAACAGCAGCGGCGCGCCGTCCGGCAGCGGCGGCAGATTGTCCTGCGCGAACGCCGTATAGTCGGCGGGGAAGCGCGCGCCCTCCCGCAAGCCCTGCGCGGCACACACATCGCCGTCTGTCTTGCGCAGCACGGCGGCGTAGTGCCCATCGCCGCGCAGTAGATGCGGCCAGAGCCGGAACGTGTCCGCCAGCGCGGGGGAGATGCCCGGAATGAAATCCGGCCGCCCCGGCGCGAAGCAGGGCGCGTCCACATGCACAATTTCAAATTCCGGATGCGCCTTCAAAAACGCATCGATCGTTCCCTCGTCCTCCTGCGGCGCAAAGGTGCAGGTCGAGTACACGAGCCGCCCGCCCGGGCGCAGCAGCGCCGCGGCGGAATCCAGAATCTCGGCCTGCCGGCGCGCACACATGGCAACGGTCTCCTCGCTCCAGTCCTCCACCGCCGCCTGCTCCTTGCGGAACATGCCCTCGCCGGAGCACGGCGCGTCCACCAGCACACAGTCAAAATACGCGCCCAAAAGCGCCGCCAGCTCGGCGGGGTGCTGATTTGTCACCAGCGCGTTCGGCACGGCCAGCCGTTCGATGTTGCGCGAGAGAATTTTCGCGCGCTTCGGGTTAATTTCGTTACAGACGAGCAGGCCCTGCCCGCCCAGCATGGCCGCGAGCTGGGTCGATTTCCCGCCCGGCGCGGCGCACAGGTCGAGCACGCGCTCACCCGGCCGCGGCGCAAGCAGCGCCGCCGGGGCCATCGCGCTGGCCTCCTGCAGGTAGTATAGCCCCGCCTCATGCCACGGATGCAGCCCGGGCCGTTCAGACGGGTCGTAGAAAAATCCGTGCGCCGCCCACGGCACCGGCTCCAATGAAAACGGCAGCGCGGGCGCGGGATCGGCCTTGAGCGGGTTGAGCCGCAGGCCGACGGCGCGCGGCCGGTCATAGGAGGCGAGGAACGCCGCAAATTCCGCCTCGTCCAAAAGCCGCCGCATCCGCGCGAGAAAGCACTCCGGCAGCATGGCGCCCGCCTCCCTCCTGAAAAAAGTTCGTTTTATCTACTATAACGGATTTTGGCAAAAAAGAAAAGTCCCTGTTGCGGGATTGAAAAAATTTTTGAAGAAATGCTTGACATTTTGCGCCCCCGCGAGTATAATCACTACTGTTCTGTGACGCAGATGCTGGTATAGCTCAGTTGGTAGAGCAGCTGATTTGTAATCAGCAGGTCGGGGGTTCGAGTCCGTCTACCAGCTCCAGTTCCGTTTCAAACAGAACGAATTGCATATGGGGGAATTCCCGAGTGGCCAAAGGGGACAGACTGTAAATCTGCTGGTTATGCCTTCGGTGGTTCGAATCCACCTTCCCCCACCAAAAATCCCGAATGCGAAAGCGTTCGGGATTTTTACGTCTTCACTCTTCGCTCTTACTTCAAACTGCCTTCCACCGGCGCGCCGGGTCGTCGCACCCTGCGTCTGGTGGTTGCGGAATTGTGCAAAATATGCAGAGACCTGTAGGGCGGGGGCTTGCCCCCGCCCTATGGACGCTTCAGGATTCCGCATCGCGCTGTCGATCAGACCCGCAGGTGGCGTTTAAAGAAAAACCGCCGTTTTGCAGCGCAAAAGCTGCAAGACGGCGGTTTCTTGCAATGACGGCCTTATTTCAAAACACTGTCCGGCGAAAAGAGCACTTCCATGTCCTGACCGGTAGCGGGGCGGTAGACGGAATAGTAGATCTCCTGCCGGTTGCGGATTAGAGCCCTCTCCAGTTCGGCGGAGAAATCGTCAGAGTCGAAGAGGGCGACGACGTCCGGGCAGTAGCGGGTTCCGCTGCCGGCGCGGAGCTCTCCGACCAGAGTGGTGAAATCCTTGGACGCGGCGTAGCTTCGGCCGATGTTATCCGTGGCCGCGTCCATGGAATCGGCCACGGTGACAAGATCGACCAGCATCTTCACGCCGGGCGGGCAGGGCGGGCAATTTTTGGGGTAGCCGCCCTGCTCATTGTAAAACAGGTGATGGCGCAGGGCGACCTCCGGCTCCTCCCGCAGATCCTTAAAATTTTTCAGGATATGGTGGCCGGCGACGGGGTGGTACTGAATGGCCTCGAATTCCTCGTCCAAAAGGCGCCGCCCGTAGATGGTAATGTAGCTCATGACGTCGTTTTTTCCAAAGTCGTGATACAGGCCGCAGCGGTAGGCGCTTTGCGCAAGCTCCTCTTTGCGCAGGACGACCTCCTCCGCGCTGGCGGTGCCCAGAACGCCGATCAGGGCGGCGGGGTGGACGCGGATCAGCTGCTCCATCATGGCCTTGGCCAGAAGTGCCACCATCCGGGAGTGAACGCAGGTGGGGGCGTGGCAGAGCAGCAGATAGTTCATCATGTGGTCGCGGAAGCCCTTGTCCTGAGAGACGCGTTCCCGCGTCAGATCGGCGAGCACTCTGGCAAGCTGCGGGGCGATGGAATGGTCAGAGGGATAATTGAGCAGGTAGCGGTACGAACGGGCCAAGGCGGCCTCAACGCGGGGCTGAAGGGGCAGCCGCGCCGCATCGGAGGAGAGGTCAAAATAGGCCTTGGCGTAGACGGACATGCTGAGGTTGCTGGTGATGCCGCTCGCGCTGTAGTCCGTCTCGTCCGCGTGCTCAGCGCAGCTTAAAATGATGTCCAGCAGCTGCGCTACGCCAAGCTGTCCCGCGTGATACCTTGCGGCGGCATAGACATACTGCGTCCGCGCCCCCACAGTCTGGTGCCGCAGCTTTGCAATCTGCTCCTGATGGCGGTACACATATTCCGCGGATTCCAGAACGCCCTTTACAATATCGTGGTAAAGTGCCGGCATGGTTTCCCGGAGCCTTTCCTCGCGCGTCGCCTGCAGGTAGATCGTTCGGTCGAAGTGCATGGCGTACTGGTAGGTGCTCCACGGCAGATCGGGGTTCAGCGCTTGATAGGCCTCCGACTGGAAGACCGCCATGGCCTCGTTGAAGATCTTCATGTATTGGGGATATCCCAGCGCCATCTCGTGGTGCTGCTGCCAATTGTTGTCGCCCTTGATCGCGGGGTCGCCGTATTTCCGGTTGCCCAGACTGCGCAGAATAAACGCGCGGGTCTCTTCGCGGGGGAGCTTCCTGTAGTCCTTCAGATAGGACGCGGCCTCGGAGAAAAAGCGGTGGATGGCCTGCCCATGAAGGTTGATGCCCATATCCGAGCGGTACAGGTGAAAGCTGTTGAGTACAAGGCCCTGATAGTACAGCTCCCGGATGTGCAGGTCCAGATCCTCGTGCGCGGTCGCATAGGCGTCGAGCAGGTTGTGGATGCGGTAGGCCACCCCTGGGTCAAGCCCTCTGCCGTTCTGAAACAGCGTGTCGGCCAGCTCCAGAAGGTCCTCTTTTTCCGCGGCGTAGAAGTCCGCGGGGTCCCGGCTGTAGATAGACTCGCTTAAAAAGCGGTCGTTCCACGATTTCAGCGCGGCAATCTGCTCCGCGTCCGCGTGTATCTCGGAAAGAAGCTCGGCTTTTGACATGCCGGAATAGAATTTGGGCCGAAGCAGCCGATTGATCATCTGGCAATTTTCATAGTACTGCGTGTGTTCTCTGTTCATACTGACTTCTCCAAAGAGGGGAATGATAGATGCTGGGATACGCAGGGCGGCGTATCCCAGTTTTGCGCTCTATTTTACCACGGCTGCGGGGGAATGTAAAGAGAGAAGCGTGACAGCCTTTGGCACTCCCGCAGGAGGATAAGATCGGGCGCGTTACGGGATGAACGCGTTGTGCAGTTTCTGAAATGGAATCAAAAAAACAGACTGCGAGGTGGCGAACCGCGGCGTGGTTTGGTATAATGTAGGAGAATAGCCGGAGTCTGCGCTGGCAGACCGGCAGCAGAGAGGGATGAGACGATGGAAAAGACCCATCAGGGCTATACGCTGGCCGAAGCGGAGGAGATCGCAAGGAAAAACGGCGAGACGGTCGTGCCGGCCTTCTGCGCGATGTGCGGGCCGAACGGCGGATGCGGGATCTATGCGTTCTGCAAGGACGGCCGGATGACGCGCGTCGGCGGCATGGCTGAGGCGGGACGCAACCGCGGCGCGCTCTGCCCGAAGGCACACGGCTCCGCACAGTGGCTCCATTCGCCGGACCGGCTGATGACGCCGCTTGTGCGCGTCGGCGAGAAGGGCGAGGGCAAGTTCCGCGAAATCTCGTGGGATGAGGCACTGGACATTTTGGCAGACAAACTCAAGGAGCAGAAGGAGAAATACGGCCCGGAGTCGCTGGCGATTCTGGTTCCGGCGTTCCGCAACTACAACCAGCTGTTGCAGCGCTTTTTGACGGTGCACGGCAGCCCGAACTACGCGCATAGCGGCATCTGCATGATGCAGCGGATGTTCGCGTTCCACTATACGATTGGCGCGTTTCCGACGCCGGATCTCGACCACAGCGACCTCATCATTTACTGGGGCCGCCAGCCGGTCTACTCCGGCCCGGCGACGTCGCAGGTACACAGCCTTGTGAACGCCAAGGCGCGCAGCGCGAAGATTGTGACGATCAAGCCCTCCATGGAGATCGACGGCGAGCTGGGCGATACATGGATCCCTGTGCGCCCCGGCACGGACGCCGCGCTGGCGCTGGCCATGCTCCACGTCGTCATTGGGGAGAAGCTCATCGACCTCGACTTTGTACGGGATTGGTGCTACGGCTTCGAGCAGCTGCGCGAGCACGCCCGGCAGTATTCGCCGGAATGGGCCGAGACGATCACCGGCGTGCCCGCCGCGCAGATTCGGGCGCTTGCGCGGGAGTATGCGACGACGAAAGCCGCCTGCATCGACGTCGGCAACGGCCTCGAGCACGCGCCGTCCTGCTGCGACGCAATCCGCGCCATCGCCATGCTGATGGCCGTCACCGGCCATCTTGACCGGCCCGGCTGCAACCTGCTCGGCGGCGGCCCCGGCGCGGTGCCGGGCGTCCCGTCAACCCCGCCCGTGACGCTCCACGAGCGCTACACGCAGGAGATGGTGGACAAGCTCGTCGCGCCGGAGTTCCCGAAGGCGTTCCAGCCGTTTCTGGAGGGCACGTCCTCGGCGTACTACAAGATTTTCGAGAGCGTTCTGACGGAGAAGCCCTACCCGATCCGCACGATCATTGCGGCCGGAACGCAGCCGCTGGTCAGTAACCGCGGCACCCGCAGGGTGGTCGAGGCGCTGAAAAAGGTCGAGTTCTTTGTGACGATCGACGTTGCGCGCACGGCGGAGATGGACTACGCCGATCTGGTTTTGCCCACGGCGACGCCGTATGAATCGGATCATCCGTTTGAAGCGCAGGGGCCGTGGCTGATGGCGCGCCGCAAGGTCGTGGAGCCGCAGGGCGATTACAGGTCGATCCACGAGCTGTTTTTGGAGCTTGCCGTCCGCATGGGCTACGGTGCGGACTTCTGGGACGGGAGCATCGAACGCTACGAGAACTTCCGCCTCGCGCCGTTCGGCATGACCATTGACGAGCTGCGGGCGCTGCCCACGGGCAAAATCTTCCCGCCCGCCGGCGGCAAGCCTGTGTACGAAAAGTACGAGCGCGTCTTCTCGCGTCCCAGCCCGCGGCTGCGGCACGACCCGTTCCTGCCGCAGGGCAAGGTCGCGCTCTACAGCACGGTGCTGGAAGCTGAGGGCTTCGCGCCGATGCCGGTCTGGCGCGAGCCGCCGGAGAGCCTGTCCGGCACGCCGGAGCTGGCCGAGCGCTATCCGCTGGTTCTGACGGACTATCATACAACGAAGTCCTTCACCGCCTCGTGGCAGCGCAATGTTCCCGCGCTGCGCGAGATCCAGCCGGAGCCGACTGTCCAGCTAAACCCCGAAACTGCGCGCGTGCGCGGCATTCAGGACGGCGACTGGGTGCGCGTCGAGTCGCCGCACGGGCATCTTTGCGTGAAGGCGGAGCTGTACCCCGGCATCCGGCCGGACACGGTCATGCTCCAGCACGGCTGGTGGCAGGGCTGCCGGGAGCTGGGAAAGCCCGACCTGCCGGTGCTGGACGGCGGCGCGAACGTCAACCTGCTGTATAGCACGGATCTGGACCGCGCGTGTGATCCGCTTGTCACAGCGATGTCCAGTCAGACGCTGGTGGAGGTGCGAAAAGATGGCTGAAAAACAACTGAGCTTTGTCTTTGATGAAGACCGCTGCGTCCAGTGCCACGCCTGCGAGGGCGCGTGCAAGTCGTGGCGGCAGACGCCCGCGGGCGTCAAATGGCGCTGGGTGCGCAATCTCTGGACGGGGCGCTATCCGGACGTCTCCGGGTCAACCGCCACAATCGCCTGCCAGCACTGCGCAGACCCGGCCTGCCTTGCAGCCTGCCCCGTTGGGGCGATTACAAAGGACGAAGCCACCGGCGTTGTCCGTGTGGACGCCGGCGCCTGCATCGGCTGCCGCGCCTGCCTGCGCGCCTGCCCGTTCGGCGTGCCGCAGTTCGGAGAGGACGGTGTGATGCAGAAATGTGACCTCTGCGGCGCGCAGTCGGCTGCCGACCGCCCGCCCTGCGTCCGCACCTGTCCGACCGGCGCGCTGGAGCTTGTATGGCGCGACGCGGCGCAGAAGCGGACGGCGGAACAGAAACTGGCCGAGCGCCTGCGCATCTGAAGTACATAGAAAAGCTGGCACGCCGCACGGCGTGCCAGCTTTTTTTCAGGCGATAAATTTATTGTAAAGTAGTAGGGGCGCACCTATGTGTGCGCCCGGCGGTAGGGAGTACGTTTTCGCCGGGCACCGGTGCGCAACGGAACATTCCCCCCGCGCGGGCGGACACGTAGGTCCGCCCCTACTGGAAGATTTTCACCAAACGCATATCCCGTAGGGCGGGGCTTGCCCCCGCCCTACGTAATTCCAATCAATCAATAACAGGAACGCCGCCGGGCAACCCCGGCGGCGTTATCCTTTCAGGCGATGAATTTGTCGTAGAGGCCGAACAGGAAAATAAAAATCATAATGACCGGCAGGACGTAGGTGCAGTAGACGCGCATCCAGCTGCGCACCTTCAGGCCGTCGCCGGTGTTGGCCTCGCGGGTGTAGGCATTCCAGCCCCAGCCGCGCTTCGAGACGCAGAAGAGCAGGTACACGAGCGACCCCAACGGCAGGAAGAGATTGCTGACAAGAAAATCCTCCAGATCGAGGATCGCCCCGCCAAAGATGCCGAGCCAGTCCCACTGCCAGACGTTGTAGCCAAGCACGCACGGCACGGAGAGGACGATAATCACCACAAGGTTGATGAGCGCCGACTTTTTGCGGCTGCAATGCACCAGCTCCATGCCGCAGCAGAGGATGTTCTCAAAGACCGCCAGCACGGTGGAGAGCGCGGCGAACGACATGAACAGGAAGAACAGGCTGCCCCACAGCCGCCCGAGCGGCATGTGCGCGAAGATGTTCGGCAGCGTGATGAAAATCAGGCTCGGGCCGGAGGTCTGGTCGACGCCGTAGGTGAAGCAGGCCGGGAAGATAATCAGGCCGGCCGTGATGGCGACGAAGGTGTCCAGCGCCGTCACGCGCAGCGACTCGCCGAGCAGCGCGTGCTCCTTGCCAATGTAGCTGCCGAAGATTGCCATGGAGCCGATGCCGAGGCTCAGCGTGAAAAACGCCTGGTTCATGGCGCTCACCAGCGTCTGGACGATGCCGATCTCCCGCATCCGCTCGAAATCCGGAACCAGATAGAAGGACAGGCCCTCCTTCGCGCCCGGCATGGAGAAGCTGTGTACCGCCAGAATGACCATGATCGCGAGCAGCGCCAGCATCATGATCTTTGTGACGCGCTCAAGCCCATTCTGCACGCCGATGGCGCAGACCCCGATGCCGATGACAACGACCACGATCATCCAAAACAGCATCGTCCCGGGGCTGGCGAGCAGGTGGGTGAAGCTGTCGGCGACAGCCTCGACGCTTTGCGCGGCCAGCTGGCCGGAGACGGTCAGGTAGAAGTAGTGCAGCATCCAACCGGCGACGGTTGTATAGAACATCATCAGAAGATAGTTCCCGGCGAGAGAGGCATAGCCGTGGAGGTGCCATTTTGCGCCCTTCTTTTCCAGCGACCGGAACGATTGCGCGGGGCTTTTCTGGCTGGCGCGTCCGACGGAGAACTCCATACTCAGAATCGGCAGGCCGAGCAGCGCAAGGAAGAGCAGGTAAAACAGCACAAACGCGCCGCCGCCGCTTCTGCCCGCAATGTAGGGGAACTTCCAGACGTTTCCGATTCCAATGGCGCATCCGGCGCTCAGCAGGATGAAGCCAAGCCTTGACTTTAATTTTTCCCGTTCCATATTGTTTTTGCCTCATTTCTTTCCCCGCCTCAAAAGCAGCGGTCACGTAGCCAAAGTATAACACGTTGAAGGGAAAAGGAGAAGGCGAAAAATGAAAAACCGGGAATTTCCATAAAAAATTCGGGAAAATTTGAATCAAATACACAAAAAGCCCGCCGCACAGAGCCCTGTGCGGCGGGTGCAAATAGCGGAATTACTTTCTCGGGTTGGCGATGTTTGCCTGCGCGGCGGCCAGACGTGCGATCGGCACGCGGAACGGCGAGCAGGAGACGTAGGTCAGGCCCGCGTCGTGGAAGAAGCGGACGGACGAGGGGTCGCCGCCGGTCTCGCCGCAGACGCCCAGATGGATGTCGGGACGGACGGACTTGCCCAGATCAGCAGCCATCTTCACGAGGCGGCCAACGCCATTCTGGTCGAGCTTGACGAACGGGTCGTTCTCGTAGATGCGCTTGTCATAGTAAGCGCCGAGGAACTTGCCGGCGTCGTCACGGGAGAAGCCGAAGGTCATCTGCGTCAGGTCGTTCGTGCCGAAGGAGAAGAACTCGGCTTCCTTGGCGATCTCATCGGCGGTGATGGCCGCACGCGGGATCTCAATCATGGTGCCGATCTTGTACTTCATGCCGGAGCCCTGCGCCTTGATGACGGCGTCGGCGGTCTTGACGACGACGTCCTTGACGTACTTCAGCTCCTTGGCTTCGCCGACCAGCGGGATCATGATCTCGGGGACGACGTTCCAGCCCGGATGCCGTGCCTGCACGTTCAGCGCGGCCTTGATGACGGCCTTGGTCTGCATGACGGCGATCTCCGGATAGGTGACAGCCAGACGGCAGCCGCGGTGGCCCATCATCGGGTTGAAC
>CAZYZQ010000037.1:0-19997 GCA_964652075.1 uncultured Oscillospiraceae bacterium | reverse complement strand
AAGTGGTACCATGAGGCGACTGACTACGTGATCGAGAACGGCCTGATGAACGGCGTCGGCGACGGCCTGTTCGACCCGAACGGCAACCTGACCCGCGCGATGCTCGTCACGGTGCTGTACCGTCTCGAGAACTCCCCGAAGGCCGGTAGCTCCACCTTCACGGATGTGGCCGACGGCCTGTGGTACTCGGATGCGGTCGCCTGGGCGGCTGAAAACGAGATCGTCAACGGCATCGGCGGCGGCAAGTTCGCCCCCGAGCAGGACATCACCCGCGAGCAGATGGCCGCGATCCTGTATCGCTACGCCACCTACAAGGGTTATGACACGTCCGTTGGCGAGGACACCAACATCCTCAGCTACACCGACGCGCTCGAAATCAGCGAGTACGCAGTTCCGGCCATGCAGTGGACTGCTGGCGCCGGCCTGATCACCGGCCGCACCGCCTCCACCCTCGCCCCGAAGGGCAACGCCACCCGCGCCGAAGTAGCAACCATTCTCATGCGCTTCTGCCAGCTCGCGGAACGCTGAACGCTTCCCCAAATACAACAGCAGCCCCTGCCCGCGAACTTGCGGGCAGGGGCTGGAACGCACCATCCAGTATCTTTGATAACCGATTTGTCGCCAGCCCGATGCCGGTTTGCGGCGCAAGCGTCCCGTGGGATTTTGAATCCCACGGGACGCCGCATTTTGCCGTTTCTCCTGCCCCGGATGCAAAAAAGGCGCCCGCAGCGGGCTGCGCTGCGGGCAATGAGAGTGGAAAGAAGGAGGGTGGTTGGTAAATTAATTATCCCACGAGATATTCTGGAATTTGCGGAAGGACTCCATGCTGCGCGCGATGGAATCGAGCTGCGTCGGCAGGCGGGTGTAGTCCTGCTCGAGGATGATGTACTCGGCGTCGGTGTATTCGTTGGCCGTGTCGATGATGGCCTGAATATTCATGATGCCGTCGCCAATCTCGGTGAAGGACGAGTTGCGGATGAACTGGGCGCGCTTCTGCTCCTCGGTCATCTCCATCTTGCGGCGGTCGCCGCCGGTCTTGGCGTACATGCTGTCGCCGTTCGTGCCGAACGACTGGCCCGGCTTGATCTCGCGCTCCTCCGGGTCGAGGCCGAGCTGGTTGATCGGGTCGAGGGAATCCCACGCGAAGTCCTTCTGGTGGACGAGCTTGACGCGCTTGCCGAAGTGGCGGAGCATCGCGGCCGGGTCATGGCCGGCGCGCATCGTCCAGAAGGTGTCCAGCTCGAGGCCGACGTACTGCGGGTCGGTGTTCTCCATCATAATGTCGAGAATGGTCCGGCCGCCGAAGGTACGGAACTCCTGCGTGTGGTTGTGGTAGAGCATCCGCATGCCGCCCTCTTCATAGAGCAGCTTGGCGCTCTGGTTATAGAACTCGCACTGGCGCATCAGCTCGTCGTAGGTTGTGAACAGATCGTTCGGGTTGACGATGTTGCGGTTGCCGAGGGTGGCGTTATATTTGACAATCTCGTGCAGGTTCGTCTTCTCATACGGGAAGATGTGCGCGGAGACGACGCGGGAGCCGTACTCGTCGAACTTCGCCTTCATATCCTCGGCGGACAGGCCGAAGCCGCAGCCGAAGTCGTTGATGGCGTTGTGGTTGCAGACCTCAATGTTTTTATACCCCAGCTTGGCCACCGCTTCGACGGTGCCCAGCGGGTCCTCGCGCATCATGTCGCGGACAGAGAAGAGAATCAGGCCAACTTTAATCATACGTACCTCCTTGAATTTCATGTCCTTTTCAGACTTTCTGATAATATTATAACAACTTTTCAGAAATTATGCAACAGATAAAAGCGAACAATAAGTGGAGAAAAGCGAAATGTGTCCTTTTCCGGCAGGCAAAAATATGCTATAATAGTTCCAGTATGGTTAGATACTGTGCGTTCCCCGCTCCCCAATTTCAAGCAGGAAGGAGTCTGATTATGGAGCAAACGGAAGTCGTTTTGAAGCCCGGTGACGAGCGCGGCCTGTTTTCCGGCAACAAGGGCGTCTTCACAGCGGAACAGGCGCGCAAAACGCCGCCGCATATGCACCGCAACTGGGAGATCATGCTGATCCTCGGCGGTGAAGGCTATCTGGAATTTGAAACCGGCACGCTCCCCTTTACGCCGGGCACGATCTTCTGCATCCCGCCCCGGCTGGCGCACCGGAACATTCCGGAAGCCCACTCCTATTTCAACGATTACTGCATTGCCCTCTCCGAATACCTGCTGCCGGGCAATGAGATTGTTTCCTATCACGACGACGCGGATCACACCTTTTTGAGCCTGATCCAGATCTACGACCGGATCTATAAGCGCAAGGAGCCGAACTGGCTGAACATTCTGCAGGGCATCGAGACGACCCTACAGCACCTGCTTATCAGCTGGCAGCCGCCGCATCTGAGCGCGGAGCTGACCGCGCTGGTGCAGACGATGCAGGATCACCTGTCCGACCCGGCGTTCCAAGTCTCCGACGCCATCCGTGACATCCACATGTCGCCGGACTACGTGCGCCGGCAGTTCCGCTCGGCCTACGGCTGCACGCCGGTTGCGTACATGAACCGGCTGCGCATCGGGCAGGCGCGCAAGCTGCTGCTCACGGAGGACTCCTCCATCACCGAGCTGGCCGCGAAATGCGGCTACACGGACGCCAAATATTTCATCCGCCTGTTCAGCCGCGAGACAGGCTACTCGCCGAAGGAATACCGCATGGTTTATCACAACCGGCTGCGCACACGCGCGGAAGGGAAATAAAACATGCCGGGCGGACTGAATCCGCCCGGCACTCTGTGTTTTTGCTTATTGCGCGTTGAACGCGTCGACCTGCTCCTGCAGCGCGGCGATGTACTTCTCGATGCCCGCGTCATACAGCTTGTCGATCATTTCCTGATGGCGCGCTTCGGTGTACTGGCCGCAGTGCAGCTCGCAGCGGAACTCCTCGTAGACGCTGTTCAGAGCAGCCTGCTCGGTCTCCAGGCCGTCGGTGTTGACCAGCAGGCCCAGGTACTCGGAACGCGGCGCGTTGATGTTGGCCTCCTGCGCGAGCTGACGGAAGTCAGCGCCGGAGCCTTCCCACGCGAGGGTGATCATCTGGTTGCCGATCATGTAGTCGTTCTCGTGGTAGGCCGCGGCCTTCGGGTCGCCGCCCGGGTAGGCAGCCTCGCCCAGCTCGTTGACCTCATAGTCAACGCCCTCGACGCCCCAGTTGATGAGGTTCAGGATGCGCTCGTCGGTGTACAGCGCGTTGATAAAGCGCATGGCCGCCACCGGCTCCTGCGCGGTGACCGGGATGCAGACGCCGAACGTGGAGATCGCCTTGGAGGCGACAATGCCCTGCGCAATCATCGGGCAGACGCACTGGTAACCGGTACGGGAGTAGACGCCAGCTTCGACGCCCATCTCGGTGTGGTTGGACATAGAGAAGATGATGCCCTGCTTCATCAGGTTATCGGTGTGGTCATCGCCGATGATGCTGTCGGGGTAGATATAGCCACTCTCCTGCCAGCTGTTGGCACGCAGCATATCCGCGATAAAGTCAGGATCCTCGTACTTGCTGACAACCTCGCCGTCCTTGACCATAATCGTATTGGTCGCATCGCCGAGATCGTCGTACTGATAGGCATCGGCAAACGCATCGCCCGGATAAATGGAGCTTGTCGCATAAACGGTCTTCTGGCCGCCGATGACATACATCTGGTTGTCGTCGCAGTAGCCCTTGACGGCCTCAAAGATCGCCTCAAGGTCGGACCAGCTGTCGGCACTTTCAGCCGCCTCGACAAGGCCCAGCTCTTCGAGGATGTCGGTACGCATATCCCAGTATTCGTTGGTGGTGTTCAGGCGGTAGGTCGGCAGACCGTACAGGCCGCCATCCTGCTCGTAGACCTTGACCATATCGCCGCAGATCTCAAGCGCCTCGGGCGCGTAGGTCTCTGCCAGCTCACGGATCTCCATCGCGCCGTGCTGCGCCATGATGATCGGCAGGCCGTTGAACGGGGTGACGTTCATGACGTCAATGACCTCGCCGCCGGACAGAGCCAGAGAGGCCTGCGTGCTGTAGGTGCCCATGTCCCAGTAGTTCATGTTGACGTGGATGCCAAGCTCCGGCTCGGTGATCTTGTTGATCTCGTCCTCAATGCGCTTGTACTCGTCATAGACGCCCGCGACGTCCAGATACGCGACGTTGATTTCGACGATCTCGCCGTCGTCCGGCTCGTCTTCGTCGTCTTCGTCGTCGCCCTCATCGGGGGCCGCCGGCTCATCGGGGGTTTCCGGTTCATCAGGGGTCTCGTTGTCCTCAGAGGTGTCCGTGGGCGCGTCGTCCTTCGACGGCTCTTCGGATTTCTCCGTCTTGCTGCATGCTGCGAGCATGGCGCAAAGCATGGTCAGCGCCAGCAGCATTGCCAGGATCTGTTTCCACTTTTTCATACGGGGTTCTCCTTTTCAAAAAATTTTGAGCTGCGCACGCACCGGCTCACATGTGACTGGCGATACAACTATATAGAAGTACGTTTGTCTGTTATGCCCATTTTTGTGCCGTGCCGCGGCCCGTTCTTAATTCAAGATTATCATGTTCATTCGGAAAGTCAAGCGATTTTCTACAAATTTTTGCTTTTATCCACTTTTTCGGCGGTTTTACCCCGGTTCCCCTTTCCCCTTTCTTTTTTTGTCCACCTTTTCGCCGGTTTTGTTCGTTGACCGCCATTTTTCCGCCTGCTATGCTTTTTATGTAGAATGATAGGAAAAAAGAAAGGGGAACGCATCACAATGGCAAAATCCAAATCCGCGCGCACAGGCTCCATCTGGAACCGGGTGTTTCTTCTGTGCATGATCGTCTCGGCGCTGTCCGGCATCTCGAACGGGATGCTCTCCCCGGCGCTGCCGATCTATGTCGAGTCGCTCGGCCGGGGCACGGAGATCGCAGGCACAATCGTCGCAATCGCCACCTTCCTGAGTATGTTCGGCCGTGGCCTGTCCGGCGGCTGGTCCGGCATCTTCAACCGCAAGTCCATCCTGCTTGTCGCGCTGGCGGGCAAAACCGCTTCATTTATTCTTTTCTGCTTTGCAGACACCATTCCGCTGCTGCTCATTGCAAAATGTATGCAGGGCGTGGCCAGCGGCATTGTCATCACGCTGCTCGCCACCGTCGCCTACGACACGCTCCCGCCGGAGATCCTCGGCAGCGGCATCGGCATGTATACGCTGGCCGGCTCTCTCGCGCAGTGCATCGCGCCGTCCATCGGCACGGAGCTTGCCACGCGCGGGCTTTACAATATTCTGTTCCTCTCCTCCGCCGTCGCGGCGGCCGGGTCCTTTGCCGTTTTGCTGACAATCCCGGTCGCGCCCACGGAGCTGGCCCGCGCGCGGGCACAGGCCAAGAAAGACGGCACCTTCCAGCCGCGCGGCTTCCACATCAGCGACTATATCTGCAAGGAGGCGCTGCCGGCCGCGTTTATCCTGCTGATGAACGGCGTCATCCACGCGGCCGTCAGCAACTATCTGTCGATCTGCGGCATTTCGCGCGGGATCAAATCCGTGGCCGTCTTCTTTACGATCAACTCCATCGTGCTGATCCTCTCGCGCCCGGCCTGCGGCAAGCTCGCGGATAAAAAGCCCATTGGCTGGCTGATCGTCCCGGGCTATATCCTGATGGGCGCGGGCTGCCTGCTGATCGCCATCGCGCAGAACATGATTCCGATCTGCGCCGCCGCTGTCTGCTACGGCGTCGGCTTTGGCGCGACGCAGACGGCCGGGCAGCTGTCCGCGATTCGCAGCGTCGATCTTGACCGCCGCTCCATCGCCAACTCGACCTACTACGTCGGCGGCGACATTGGCCTGACGCTCGGCGCGTACTTCGCGGGCGCGCTGGCCGCGCAGTTCAGCTACGGTGTGATGTACACCATCATCGCGGGCGCGTGCATCTTCACGCTGCTCTGCTTCGTCGGCTACTCCCTGCGCCGCCGTGCGGCGCACCGGGGCGCGCCGGAGCCGCAGAAAAATTGAAAACAAAAGAATCAGGAGGGATTCTATATGAACAAAATTCGCGTTGGTATCATCGGCACGGGCATGATTGCAAACCGGCACATGACCATCTACACCCACTGCCCGAACGCGGAGGTCGTGGCGATTGCGGAGATCCGCCCCGACGTGCTGAAGGCGTTCGGCGACAAGTACGGCATCCCGGAGGAGAACCGCTACGCGGACTTCCGCGAAATGCTGAAGCGTGACGACCTCGACACGATCGATGTGTGCGTCCACAACAACCTGCACGCCTCCGTCTCGATTGCCGTCATGAAGGCCGGCTACGACTGCTACTGCGAGAAGCCGATGGCCGCGACCTATGCCGACGGCAAGATGATGATCGACGCCGCGAAGAAGCTCGGCCGGAAGTTCCATGTGCAGATCAGCTCGCTCATGACCTCGCAGACCCGCGTCGCGCGCGACATGATCGCAAACGGCGACCTCGGCAACCTGTATTATGTCAACCTGACGTATGTCTCTCACCGCCGCCGCCCGGGCTATGACTTGCCCATGTTCACGACGGATTTCTACACGAAAAAGTGGGCAGGGCACGGCGCGTCGATCGACCTCGGCGTGTACGCGATCTCGCAGCTGCTGTACGTGTGCGGGATGCCGAAGCTCAAGAGCGTGTCCGGCTTTGCGACCCGCGGCCTTGAATACGACGACCGGCTCATCACGAACCCGGAGGGCTTCACGGTTGAAGATCTCAGCTGCGCGCTGGCCAAGTTTGAGAACGGGCTGAATATGCAGCTGCTCATGACAGGCGCCGCGAATATCGACGACCACGTGAAAACATACATTCTCGGCTCGAAGGGCGGCCTGGAGCTGTTCCGCACTGACATGGGCGGCGGCGTGTTCGCCAGAGCGCCGAAGGGCAAGCCCGTCCCGCCGGACATGAAGCACCCGGAGCTGACCTTCTACGGCGACTACGCCAAGGACGGCCGCGACATGAAGGTCGACCTGAACGTGTGGGACAACTCCCTCATCGACGCGCGCGTCCATCCGGAGATCAGCCTGTACGACGACAATCAGGTCATGTGGCTGGCCTACAAGGAGGGCGTCATGGGCGACGGCGAGGACGGGCGTCCCGCGCGCTACAACACGCCGGAAATTGCGCTCGAATTCCTGAAGCTCACGGACGGCATGTTTCTCTCCTCTGAGCTGGGCCGCGAGGTCACGGCGGACGAGATCGTCGGCCTCTCCAAGTCCATGGCTGTGATCGATCAGGAGACGCCGTTCGGCGTCATCCACTACGACAACGAGGTCTGATCTTTCCCCTTCCGGACAAAGAAACGGCCCGCAGCTCCAATGGAGCTGCGAGCCGTTTGCTGTGTTTCAATTATTTCTGGAGCCAGTCATCCAGCTGCTGCTGCGCGGCGGCAACGTAGTCGTCGATGCCTGCGGCCTTTAGCTTGGTGATGAACTCATCGTACATGGCGTCCGTATAGCCGCCGCCGGAGAGGGCGGGAACATATTCGTTGTAGACCGAGGTTAGCGCGGCAACGGTGTTGGTCAACTCGGAGGTATCGAACGCAAAGCCCATGTACGGGGAGACCTCGGAGTTATTTAGTATCTCCCTACAGATTTCGCGCTGGTCGGCGGGGTTGCCCAGAACCGGATACATCAGGAACTGGTTGCCGCAGGTGAAGTCCATGGCCGTCCACTTGCGGTCGTCCGTAACGGTTGCAATGCCGTCCGTAACGGTGTAGTCCTGCCCCTCGATGCCGAGGTAGAACAGGTTGTTCATCTCACGGTTCGTGTAGAAGAGGTTGATGAACTTCGCGGTGGCCTCCGGCTCGCGGTTGTTGACCGTGAAGAGCAGGCCGAACTTGGAAACCATGCCGGTGTTGATCTGGCCGGCGGCCAGTTCGAGTACCTCGAGGTCAAACCCGGTCGCGGATTCTTTGGTGGCCTCGACGCCATATTCAGATGTGGAGAGCATTGAGAAGACAACGCCCTGCTTCATCTGGTCGTCGTTGGATTCCGTGGTCGCCATCGAATCGGGAAACAGGATTCCCTCATTGTACCATTCCGCCATGATTTTCATGGCGTCGGTGTAGACGCTGGTTTCGTAGATATCCTCAACCGGCTTGCCCTCGATGGCGGAGATCATCTTCATGTTATCGCCCAGCGTGTCGGTGATGTACACGTCGTTCAGCGAACCCTCGCCCTTAAGGATTATGCCCGCCTCCATCTTGTCAAGGACGCGGGAGCCGTCGTTTGCGCCGCGTGCTGCGATGCCGTAGGTGTTCTCCTCAACACTCATTGCCTGCTTGCACAGGTCAATATACTCCTCCCATGTGGTCATGTTGTGGAAGGTGTCGACCGCGTTCAACTCTTCGAGGATGTCGGTGCGGGCGACGATGTAGACGGAGGACGCGTAGTTGCGATAGGCGGGGATGCCGTAGATGGCGTCGCCGACCATGTTCGCGCCCATGTAGTCGCCGACCATGTCCAGCGTATCCTGTGCATATTCATGCATCTCGGCGCTCAGATCGTACAACTCGCCAGCCGCCAGCATGGAGGAGAAGTTACTCGCACCGGCAGGCCAGTAGAGCGCAATATCAACCTCATCGCCGCCGGAGATGGCGAGCGAGAGCTGCTGGTCATAGTTGCCGGCATCGGCGGTGTGGAAGTTGACATGGACGCCGATCTCTTTTTCCGTGATGGCGTTCATGGCCTCGGCCATCGGCTCAATTCCGTCGCCGCAGTCCATGAAGTCAATCATCCAGAACTCGATGCTGACGATCTCGTCCGGCTCGTCATCCTCATTCGGCTCGTCGGGCGTCTCCGAGTCCGACGGCTCGCCGGGCGTCTCCGAGTCCGACGGCTCGTTGGGCGTCTCCGGTTCCGACGACTCCGGCTCAACCGACGTTTCTTCCTTCTTTGCGCAGGCGGCGAGCAGCGTCAGGCACATTGCCACAACCAGCACAAACGCAAGAATTGATTTCCATTTTTTCATCGCTTCATGCTCCTTTCCGGTTTTGCTTCCTGTTCCGGAAGCCTGTTACTGACATAATACCACAAACTTCCGGTTTTAGTAGTACAGCATTCTGTTATTTCAGCCTTTCCTAAAAAATCAAGGATTGTCTTCTATTTGCCGCTGTGTTATGATGATTTTGTAGAAAGAGTGGTGTGGAATCCCCGTGACAGACCTGCAAGTTTCCTATTTTCTTTCGGTTGCCGAAACCGGGAACTTAACCAAAACCGCAAAGCTCAATTTTGTCTCTCCGCCTGCCGTCTCCCGTCAGATTCTGGCGCTGGAGCAGGAGCTGGGATTTCCGCTGTTCGAGCGGCTGCGCAGCGGCGTCCGGCTGCTGCCTGCGGGGGAACGTGTGCGCGAGGCGATTTTGCTGAACCAGCAGTCCTTTGCCGAGCTGATCCGCTCGCTGCGCGAGGCGCAGAACGTCGAGCCGCCGCGCATCCTGCGGCTCGGCCAGGCGACGGACTGGCACTTTTTCCAGCAGCTCTACGCGCTGCGCGAGTATCTGGCCTCCCTGCCGCAGTCCGTCCACCTGACCATCTCAATCGGTGATCCGGACGATCTGGCACACGCGCTCGCGGACGGGATGCTCGACGTGGCGCTCATTCCCAGCAATGCGACGAACGCCGTCTTCAACTGGCCGTTTTCACACCAGACAATCTATTTTGACCAGCGCGTCGCGCTCTTCAGCTCCCGCTGGCCGCTGGCCGCGCTGCATCCGTCGGAGCTTTCGGCGCTGGCCCCCTATCCCCTGCTGGTTTCAAATGGCTCGGACAACGAGCTGATGCTCCAGATGAACGAGCGCGCCTGCGCCGCCTACGGCTTCCGCCCGAAAATCGAGCTGGTTTCCAGCCACGACTCCATGCTCTTCTCCGTGGGCACCGGTATCGGCTGGTGCCTTGCCTCGAAGCGCTGCTGGGCCATGAGCAGCCCGGATTTTGCGCACATCCCGCTCGACGAGCCTGGGCACCTGACCGCATACTGGCGCGAAGGGCACAACGACGCGATTCTCTCGGCCGTCGCGTTTCTGGAGCAGGCGTTTGACACGCTTTCCCAGTCGCAGGCATAACCCCGTCAAACTGCCAGGGCCGGCCCGTTCGGCCCCGCTGGAATATTTTTCAAAGGAGACACGCTTATGAAAACAATGGAAGAACGGCGCGGCATTGTCGACGCCGTGCTGGGGCACAACAAACTCCAGATTGCAAAGCCCCTCAAGCCGGGTACGTGCCACAACCGTATGATTGACGGCAGCTGCACGAGCTATGAATTCCAGATTGACACGCTGAGCTATCGCGGCATCTGGATTTCCACCATTGAGGACATTGCGCTGACCGTCGACGGCGAGTCCGTGCCGAAGTCGAACATGATGTTCTTCTGCAACGGCATTGGCTATTCGATCGACGACATGGTCAGCCACACCGAGAACTTCTGGGGTGTACTCGACCCGGGCATGCTGCGCGTATACAAGGTCGGCGGCCTGTCCAAGGGCGAGCACAAGGTTGAGATCACCATCAAGAAGCGCGCGGACTTCGGCCACTCCTACGGCGAGGGGACGCAGGGCTATGAGAATGCCACTGAGTTCCACACGCCGGAGGTCATCACCGATTCCTGCGTCTACACCATCGCGTAAGGGAGGATACGACAAATGGGCAATGTCAAACACAGCATCACGCTCTACGGCTTCGGCGAGCCGTATATCCGTGGGGAATATACCTTTGAGGACGTTCTGGCCAAGGCGCGCAAAATGGGCGGCGACGGCATCGAGATCGTCGCGCCGCAGATGGTTCCCGGCCATCCGAACCCCTCCGATGACTGGATCGCCTATTTCAGGGACGCGTGCCAGAAGTACGAGCTGGACCCGGTCTGCTACTCCGTCTACATCGACTCCGGCAAGCACAAGGGCCGCTTCCTGAACGAGAACGAGCGCTTTGCGGAGACGATCAACGAGATGGAGGTCGCCAAGCGTCTCGGCTGCAAGATCGTCCGCAGCCAGGACGCGCTGCTGCCGGCGACCATGGAAAAGCTCCTGCCGTATGTCGAAGAGCTGGGGCTGCATCTGGCCATTGAGCTGCACGGCCCGTGGAGCCCGTCGACGCCGGTGTTCCAGGAGTACTACGAGCTGTTCGAGCGCAAGCAGACGGACTTCCTCGGCGTCGTGCCGGACTTCTCCGCCTTCACCTCCGGCGCGCCCGCAAGCGCGCTGAACCGCCTGCCCGACGATGTGTGCCATAAAGAGATCCTGATGGAGATCAACAAGCTCTACGCCGCGACTGAGATCCCCGAGCCCGAGCTGGACGCGAAGATCCTCGCCATGGGCGGCGACGAGCTGGACGTTGAGATCGCACACAAGTGCCTCTACTCCATCCCGCGCACCGCGAAGATGGGCACGATCTACTACCGCACACAGCCGGACTATGAGGGCTTCCGCCGGATGCTGAAGTACTCGAAGTACATGCACGGCAAGTTCTGGTATGTCGATGAGAACCTGTACTGCCAGGGCATTGACTACCCGAAGTTCGTGCAGATCATGAAGGAGGCCGGGTATCAGGGCTACATCGCCTCCGAGTATGAGGGCGGCCACTTCGACCCGACGATCAGCGACGAGGAGCAGATCACCCGCCACATCCAGATGCTGGAAAAGCTCTGGGCCGAAAACTGATTCCATACAGGAGCAGCGGGCACGCAAACGCGTGCCCGCTGTTGTTTGATCTGCACTGTATTTCAGAGAAGGCTGACCGCGTCGGAGCGCGAAAACAGCGCATCGATGCACCGCAGCACCGGCTCCGGCAGCGGCGGCGCGAGCGTCGCGCGCAGGTTCTGCTCCAGATGCTCCACGCTGCCCGGCCCGGTCAGCACCGCGCTGACGGCGCTGTGGTGCCGCGTAAAGCGGCACCCCGCCTCGGGCAGCGACGACGCCGCCTCCAGCAAAAAATCCAGCGACTGCACCCGCTCCGGCAGGTTCCCGCGCTCCCACTGCTCCCGCAGCATCGCGCGCAGCGTCTCGGGGTCGTAAAACGGCCGGCGCACCGCGTACATTGCAACCACGCCGAGATTCGCCGCCTCGGCCGCCGGGAAGACCAGCTCGCGCGCCGAGGGGTTCAGAATATTGTAGCCCGTCATCAATACGTCGAACCGGCCGTCCTGCGCCGCCCGGTGCAGCATCGCGTGGCGTGGGTCGCGATAGAAGTCCTCGGTGATGCCGGTAAAGCGGATTTTCCCCTGCTCCCGCAGGCGCGTAAGCTGCGGCAGGCAGCGCGCGCAGGCCTCGTCATATTGCTCCGGCAGGATCGTATGGAGATAGAACACATCGAGATAGTCCGTCCGCAGCTCGCGCAGGCAGCCCTCCACGACCGTCTGCAGCTCCGCGTCCGGGTACTTCCCGGCCTCGAACTTGGTACACAGGACATAGCGCTCCCGCTCGATGCCCGCAAGCCCCGCCGCGACGAGCGGCTGCGTCTCGTACTGAATTGCGGTGTCGAAGAGCGTTACGCCCCGGTCGAAGGCCGCGCGCACCAGACGCACCGCGTGCGCCGTGCCGTGCTTCCGGCTGCCCAGACGGCTGTAGCCGCCGCAGCCCAGTCCCGCGACGGAGACGCGCAGCCCCGTGCGGCCCAGTGTCCCGTATTGCATCGGTTCCATGCTCATCCCTCCTGACAGCACCGCTATCCGCCCGGATTTTCCGGGCGGATAGCTTCCATATAGGCAGTTTTTTGGACGTTTTTCAGGCTCAGCCCGCGATCAGGCGGCGGAGCAGCACCTGGTGGCGGCGCACCTGTTCGATCTCGTCGGCGGCCATGTCGCCCGCTGCCAGATCGTGGAACGAGCGCTGGCCCTCGTACTCCGTGGAGATAAAGCCGTCGTAGTCGATCTTCTTCAGGCGGTCGATCGCGGTCTCGTAGTCGAGCGCTTCCTCCTCGCAGTTTTCATTCATGTCGTAGACCTTGCCGTGGACATGGATGATCTTGCCTTTGGCCAGCAGGATATCGTCGGGGTTGCTGGCGATGGAGGCATAGGCATTGCGCAGCATTTCGAGATCTCTTGCCGTCGCGCCGGCGAGCGTCAGCGTGTTTGCCGCCTCCTTCAGCGGGACGCGGGCAACGTACATCTCCACAATGCGGTCTGCCATGGCCGCGCTTGCGCCGTTGCGGATCATCTGGTCGAGCTGCACCTGCGGCGGGCGCTTGGAGAAGATGGAGATATCCGGGATCAGGCCGCCCGACTTTGTGCCGGTCTTTTCCATCATGTCCATCAGCTTCAGGAAATACGGCGAGGTGATCGTCATCGGCGCATGCACCTCGATGCCGAATTTGACGCCGTAGTCTGCGGCGACCTCCCACATCTCGCGCAGCAGCTCCAGCTTGGTGGACATCATCGCGCGGACGATCGGGAAGCCCAGCTTCTTGGCAAACTGGATGTTGTTCTCATACATCTTAATCTGCTCTTTGTGCGTCAGCACGCGGTTCGGGAAGAGCACGTAGTCAAAGAACACGTCGATGGCAACCGGCTCAACCTGATACTGCTGCATCCACTCCGCGAACCGGGCCGCGAAGGCGTCGGACGGATCGAGATATTCCTGCCAGCACATCTGCTCTGGGATCAGCTCGATGCCCGTCGCGCCGGCCTTGGCCGCCGCAGCGATGCACTGCTCAAGATTCATCTTTCTCAGGTAAAACTGCTCCTGATAGCTGTAAAGCGAAACACCCTGTTTGATCATATTCGACACCTCCCAATCAATACTCTTCGTAGAGCATCTTCGTGCAGACCGCGCCGAAGCCGCCCGAGACGTAGCAGATACGGACGCGCACGCCCAGCTCGACGGCGTGCCAGCCGGTCGTAAACGCGCGGCCGTAGCCGTCCGGATGACGAACCGTAATGACAGCTTCTTCCCCGAAGCCCCAATACAGGTCGTAGCAGGTCTGCATCTCTTTGAGCGAGAACGTGCCGTCGGCCACCGTGACATAGATCTCGTCCGCCGGGAACGCCTGCCCGTCAACCTTGACGGTGATCTCCTCGACCAGACTCAGCCGCACAGCGCGGTAGTAGGGCAGCCTTGCCTTGAGCTGGAAGCCGGTGATCTCGCCGTGCTCGTCGCGCACACTGCCGAAGCCGTCGTCGCAGAGCACGTATTTTTCAAAAAGCATCATATTGGTATCGTCCTCCTTAAAATATCTTGTTATTTTGCCGCCAGATAGGCGTTGAGCTGTGTCTGCGCACTCTCAATATAGGTGTCAACGCCAGCCGACGAAAGCTTATCCAAAAAGCTTTGATACAGCTCGTCCGTGTAGCTTCCCGTGGTCAATGCAGGGACAAACTCGTCCTCTACCGCCGTGATTGCCGCAACCTCGTTCGTGAGTTCGGATGCGTTGAGCATGAAACCAAGGAAGTGCGAGATAGGCGCTACCGCAAGGTCTTCCTTTGCGCGCTCGCGGAAGTCGGAGCCATTTCCCTCCCACGGGACTACAAGGAAGTAGTTGCCGAACATGTAGTCGTTCTCATGGTACGGCACCTCGGCGTTGCCATCCGGATAGGCCGCCTCGCCCGCGTCGTTGATGTAGTAGTCGCGGCCCTCGATGCCCCAATCCAGCAGTGTCATAACCTCTGGGGAATTATAGGCCAAATTCAGGAACTTGACCGCCGCCTCCGGCTCCTTTGCTACAACCGGCACGCCGCAGCCGAATTTGACAACCGCGCTGGTGGAAATATAGGCGTTGCCGACATTCAGGCACGTCACCTCATAGCCCGTGGAGTTCAGCTTCGCGCCTTCGACACCGATCTCCGACATCTGGAAGCTGGAAAACAGGATGCCCTGCTTCATGATTGTGTCCACATGCTCACTGTTGAGCGCGGTGTCCGGCCAGATATAGCCATTCTCATACCACTCGTTCGTCTTTTCCATTGTCCACTTAAATGCGTCGGACTCAAAGACGTTTGTAATTGTTCCGTTGTCATCCGTGTGCAGCACGTACAGGCCATCGCCCACACTGTCGTAGCGGTCCGCTACTGACCAGTCATCCTGCGTATAGCCGAGACCGGTATGCCGGTACCAGAGTACAATCTGCTGGCCGCCGATTGGATAGAGGTCTGTCCCTTCCAGCACAGCGTCATAGATCGCCTCAATATCCGAGAACTTTGTTGCATTCTGCGCCTGCTCCAGCATCCCAAGCTCGTTCAGGATGTCTGTGCGCATCACGAAATAGTTGGAAGCCGCGTAGTCGCGCAGAACCGGAACGCCGTAGATGCCGCCGTCCAGTGCGTAGGCGTCGATGTAATCGCCGACCGTCTCCAGAAGCGGCTGGCCGTATTCTTCCAGCAGCGGCTTGATGTCCATCAGCTGGCCTGCCGCGTACATCGTGCTGAAGTCAACCGGCGCGACACAGTACACGGAGCAGATATCCACCTGCTCGCCGCCGGAGATTGCCATGGTCACAGTCTGCACATAGTTGCCCAGCGCCGTCGGGTGCAGATCCACATGCACGCCGATCTCCCGCTCGGAGATCTCGTTGACCGCCTCCGAGACCGCCTGCACGGCGTCTGTCTCGATGGTGTTGGCCGTCACGTAATAGAATACGATCTCTTTCAGTTCCTCCGGCTCACCCTGCTCATCCGACTCATCAGGGGCATCCGGGGTCTGCGTGGGTGTTCCATCCTGCGGTTTTTCTGTCTCGTCGGCCTTCTTGGCACAGCCGGCCAAAAGCCCCAGGCAGAGCGCGAGGGTCAGCAGCAATGCAAGAATCCAGTTTTGCTTTTTCATTTTGTAGTTCCTCCTTATTATAACAGTTTGTTTGCAGGTTTGCATGTCACGCGTCCATCATCCCTCCTCACGTCTTGTCTTTTTTTATATGTTGCGTCCTGTCGTAGAACAGAATCGTCATCAGAATACACGCCGCGCCGAACAGGCTGATCCAGCGGAACGCCGCGTGCAGCCCCACGCCGTCGACCAGCGCGCCCATGACAACCGGTCCGACCAGCACGCCCAGCGAGTAGAGCGCCTGATAGGCGCCCATCGCGGAGTTCTGCTTCTCCGGCGGGACGGCGCGGATGGCCATCGACATGAACAGCGCGGTCACGCCGCCGCCGCTGAAGCCGAACAGCAGCTGCACTGCATACAGCGCGGCCAGATTTTCCACAATTGGGAAGAGGAAGCAGCCGGCAATGGAGAGCAGCGCCATCAGCAGGATCACAAGCTTTTCTGAGAGCAGCTTCAGCCCCACCCGTGAAACCAGATACAGGCCGAGCAGCGAACCGGCCGCATTGATTGTGCCAAGCAGGCCGATCTGGAATTCCGTGGCCTTCAGCTCCGTTGCCAAATCCGAGACAAACATCAGGCCCGTCGCATAGCTCATCAGGAAAAACAGCGCCGCCAGAAAACCCGCAAACAGGACGCCCGGTGATTTGAGCACCTGTAGCAGCTCCCGGAGCGTGGCCGCTTGCCCGCTGCCCGCATAATCCCGCACCGGCAGGCAACACACCAGACCCAGAACCGCCGCCACCGCGCCGAGCAGGAACGCGCCGCGCATGCCCGCCCACGCCGCAATGGCCGCGCCGGCAAAGCCCGCCGCAATGCGCCCGACATTGGCGATTATATTCGCGTTCGCAATCGCCTCGCCGCCGCAGACGCCGTGATAGAGCACCGTATAGCAGACCCACGCCGAGATCCCCACGCCGGACATCGCCCGGAACAGCAGCATGGCCGCGGCGCTTTTCGCCAGCCCCATGCCGACGCAGGAGACTGCCGCCAGCAGAAGCCCCGCCAGCACGAACACCTTGCGCTTTCGCACCCGGTCCGCCCAGATGCCGAGCGGAATGCGGCACACCAGCATGGCAAAGCCATAGGAGCCTGCCACCACGCCGGTTATCTTTGCCGAGAAGCCGAGCGACTGCATAAAGGGCGTCAGGAACGAGGGGTAGGTGTAGAGCGCGAACCAGTAAAAGAAGATACCGGCGGAGAGAAAGCCAATTTCTTTTCGTTTCATATTTCGGCCTTTCGAATAAAATGTTTTTTTGATTTTCTGAAGCCATTTTACACGTTGCTCGTGCAAAATGCAATGACATTCTTCACCAAATTTCAACTTTCCGTTTTGTTGTTCTTTCATAAAGTGCAAAATGTCGATCATTTTTTGGGATGGAATCTCCCCTTTCGTCGTGATTTATCGAATTTCTGTTTCAAAACAGTTTTTTCGACTCTGCTTGCATTTTTTGGCAGATTGTTGTACAATTTCTTCATCTGATTGCTCTGCTTACAGGAGGGGTTCTATGGCTTCGATCTCTGAAATTGCCGCGCTGTCCGGCCTGTCGCCTTCCACGGTGTCGCTTGTATTGCGCAAAAAACCGCCCTATAGCCACGAGGCCGAAAAAAAAGTGCGCGACGCGGTCGCGGCGCTGGAGGCCAACGGCTCCGCCCCCGCCGTCACCATTCGGGACGTCGCCGCGCACGCGGGCGTCTCCATCGCCTCCGTCTCCAACGTGCTCAACGGCTATCCTGTCAGCGCCGCTTTGCGCGACAATGTGCTCAGATCCATCGAGGCGCTGGGCTACACCGGCTCCGCCTCGCGCCCGCACCGCGCAGGCGCGCTGACCATCCTGCTGCTGGACAACAATGCCGATCTGAACACCACCGGCGGCATCTGCAGCCACCTTCGCTCTGCCGGCTGCAAGTATCTCCAGATGAACTGGGAAATCCACACCACCGCGGAGGTTCTGGCCGCCATCGCCGCCTACAATATCTCCGGCGTTATCTTCTGCAACTGTGAGAACGTGGAGATGGTGCGCGCGGTCAGCGCCAAGGTGCCGGCGCTGCAATGCGGCTACTTTATCGACGCGGACTGCTGCAGCGTCGTCTGCCCGGATTTCCAGCGCGCGGCCTGCGACATGGCCACGCACATCTTCCAGTCCGGCAAGCGGTCGCTTTTGATGGTACACACCGAACATCCGGACGGCATCTTCGCGCAGAACACCGACGCCGGGCTGTTTCAGGCCGCCATGCGCTGCGGCATCCCGGCGGGCAACATCCGCTTCCGTCATCTGGAATTTGCGCGCTGCTGGACGCATGAGGGGCAGGTGGCGTTCCTGAAGGACGCGCTGCACCCGGAAGACGGCGCTCCCCCGGTCGACGCCTTTTTGTTCAGCGACGGCTCGATAGCCGTTGCGCACCTGTTCCTGCTGCAGCAGATGGGCTACCGCGTCCCGGAGCAGGTCGCCGTCGCGGGGCTCTCGAGCAGCCTGTTTATGAATATTTGCGAGCCGAAGCTCACGTACATCACGCACAGCTGCATTGAGATCGGCATAGAGGCCGCCAAGCAGATTCTTGACATGATTTCCAATCCCGGCGAGCAGCCGCGGCAGATGCTCTTCCGCTCCCGCCTCGCCGCGCAGGGCTCCGTCTGCGCCGCGGCGCAGGAGGAGGAAAAAGCATAGGATTGTCCATCCGTTGCGTCGTTTTATCCATTGCGCCACCGCAGAATTGTGATATAATGGAAGCAGAAACGCTGGTAATTCTCTAAAACCGTTTGAATTCCCAACAAATCACCAGCACAATTGATGACAGGAGGCATATTATGAGCAAAGAAAAAGGCCGCCCCCAGAGAGGTATTTCGCTTTACAGCTACCAGGCTCTTCTGGGGAGAACCATGACACTGGAGGACGCGTTCCTCGAAATGTATGACACGGGCGCAACCTGCTTCGAGCTGCTGACGAGCTACATCGACAACTACCCGAACCCCTCGACCGAATGGATCGACAAGTACTGGCGGCTGTGCGAGAAGTACCAGCTCCAGCCCGCCGAGCTGGGCCACTGGGCGGAAAACCACCTGCACCGCGGCCCGGGCATGACCGACGACGAGGTCGTCGAGGAGCTGAAGCAGGACTTCCGGCTGGCAAACCTGCTCGGCTTCACCACGCTGCGCACCAAGATCACCTGCGTCAACGAGATGTGCGACCCCGAGCCGGGCTGGCAGTCCTACATTGAAAAGGCGCTGCCCTACGCCGAGAAGTACAACGTCCGGATGCAGAACGAGGTGCATCTGCCCACGACGCTGCACACGCCGCATATCCGCGACGAGTATCTGACCTTCATCCAGAAAACCGGCACGCAGCACTTCGGCTTCAACATCGACTTCGGCACCTTCCAGAACAAGCCCACAAAGGGGATGGCCCGGCAGATGTCCGACTTCACCGACGTGACAAAGCCCGAGGAGATTGTCGATTTCCTGCCCTACAGCTGGAGCTGCCACGCGAAGTTCACGCAGATGAACGAGGACTTCGAGGAGGAGACGATCCCGTACCGCGAGGTCATCGGCCTCATGATCGACAACGGCTGGAGCGGCCACTTGCTCTCCGAGTTTGAAGGCCCGATCCGCTTTGTGGCCGAGACAAGCCCGGAGAAGTTTGCACAGGCGATGGTTGAGATCCCGGATCAGGTGCGCCGCAACCAGATCATGCTGCGCAACATTCTGGGATATTAAGGAGGGAACGGCAATGGTAGAATTTCAGTCCATTCAGCAGCGCGGCTTCCACAACACCTACGACGCGGACGGCGCGATCAACGGCTTCGAGTTCCGCTTCGTCCCGAAATACTATAAGGGCCTGTGGTTTACCCAGTGCCGCTTCGGCAACGTCACCGTCGACGGCGAGGTCTTTGACCGCGACGATCTGATCTTCGAGTATAACGGTCTGGAGTACAGCCGGCAGGAGATGTTCGACCTGAAGCTTTACTGGCAGTTCCGCACGCCGCTGATTTTCAAGATCAGAAAGCCCGGCGGCCTGTCCATCGGCTATCACGACGTCGCCCTGCAGTTCGGCTGGGTCCTGAACTACAACGGCGAATTGGAGAAGGAGCCGGACGGCAGCGGCCTCGGCAACGCCCTGCACTTCGGCACAGACCACGAACGCAGAATGCTGCTGTGCAGATAACCTGTAAATTGAAAGCCAGTGCGGCGAGCTGCCGCACTGGCTTTTTTGTATGGATTATGTCGCCATCGTATGCGGCGTCTGCGCCGCCT
>CAZYZQ010000036.1:8976-20154 GCA_964652075.1 uncultured Oscillospiraceae bacterium | reverse complement strand
GTGGAGAAGGCCGTGAAGATGGCGGAGATGATGGATGTGCCGGTGCTGGGCTTCGTGGAGAACTACAGCTATCTGAACTGCCCGGACTGCGGCAAGAAGATTGAGGTGTTCGGCAAGAGTAAGCTCGACGGCGTGGCCGAGAAGCTGAACCTGCCGGTGCTGGCGCGCCTGCCGCTCGATGCGAGCGTTGCCGAGGCCTGCGACGCGGGCAGGATTGAATCCGTTGAGGCGCCGGAGATCCTGCCGGCGGCGGAAGCGGTCGAAAAAGCGTAAAAATTTCCGGGACGGCCTTGCCGCCCCGGATTTCTTATTCGTAGAGGGCCAGAATGCTGCGGCAGTGCGCGGCGTACTGCGCCCGCACGTCCGCCGGCGCGCACAGCTCCACCTCGGCGCCAAACTGGGAAAGCCAGCTGAAAAACAGCGCCGAGACGGTGATGGGCGCGGTGTAGGTGAAATGCTGCGCCCCGTCCGGGATCAGCATGGCGTCGTGGCCGAAGCGGTCGTAGACGACGCCTGCCAGCGCGCGGGCAAAGCGGAGCTTTACGGTGCGCACCTCGCCGTTGTACATGCCGAACACCTGCCGGGAATAGACCCCGGGGTCAAATGCGCGCGTCTGCGCGTTGACCACGCGCGGCGTTCCGGTCAGAGAGACGCTGTCCATCTTGTCCACGCGGTAGTGTGTGATGCCGTGGCGCGCGCCGTAGGCGACGAGGTAGTAGTTGTCGTTGTCCCAGAGCAGGGCGAGCGGGCTTGCCTCGTAGAGGCCGGGGCGGTAGCGCTTCTCGTGCGGCAGGTCCCAGCCGAAGTAGCGGAAGGTCACGCTGCTGTTGCGCGCGATGGCGTCGTGCAGCAGGTCTGTGTTGTAGAACACCGACTCGTTCATGGATTTCGGGCGCCCGTAGACAAGCACCTCGCGGCGCAGGAGCTGCCCGGCGTACAGGCCGCCGAGGGAGGAGAGCTTTGCAATCAGCTCACGCGTTTTTTTCTGCGTCAGGAATTTGCTGGAGCCGACCGCGTCGATCAGCAGCTTCAGCTCCGGCAGGGAGAAGGCGCGCGCCCCGAGGTAGTAGCCGCCATGTCCCGGCGCGCGGACGATGTCCATTCCATATTCTTCCAAAATATGCAGATCGTCGTAGAGCGCCTTGCGCTCGACGGTGACGCCCTGCTCTTCCAGCGCGGCGATCAGCTGCGCGGTGGTAAGCGGATGCGTCTCGTCGGTGCGCTGCTCCAGAATGTCCTTTAAGAGCAAAAGCCTGCGCTTTCCGCCCTCTGTCTTTGCCATATGCGCCACCTCCTGTAAAGAGCATAGCACAGTTTTTGGAAAAGGAAAAGATTTTTTTGCGTTTCTGCGGAGATGTGGTAGAATACTGGGGAAAGGAAGCGATTGCGATGCTGTATTTGGGGTGCCATCTGTCGTCGGCGAAGGGATTTGCGGCCATGGGCCGTGAGGCGCTGCGGCTGGGCGCGAATACATTTCAGTTTTTCACGAGAAATCCGCGCGGCGGGAAGGCGAAGGAGCTGGACGAGGCCGACGCGCAGGCGCTGCGCGCGCTGATGGCGGAGCACGGCTTCGGGAAGATCGTCGCGCATGCGCCGTATACGATCAACCCCTGCGCGGCCGTGGAGCGGACGCGCGAGTTTGCGCTGGAAACCATGGCGGATGACCTCAAACGCCTCGAGGCGCTGCCGGGGCAGTACTATAACTTCCATCCGGGCAGCCATGTTGGGCAGGAAACTGAGGTTGGGATTGAGAAGATTGCGGACGCGCTGAACACCGTTTTGCGGCCGGAGCAGTCCACGACGGTGCTGCTTGAGACGATGGCCGGAAAGGGCAGCGAGGTCGGCGGGCGGTTCGAGGAGCTGCGGGAGATCATCGACCGCGTGGAGCTGCAATCGCATCTCGGCGTCTGTCTCGACACGTGCCATGTCTGGGACGGCGGGTATGACGTGCGGGACAATCTGGACGCGGTTCTGGAGGAATTCGACCGTGTGCTTGGGCTTGCGCGGCTGCGCGCGCTGCATCTGAACGACAGCAAAAACCCGCTTGGCGCGCACAAGGACCGGCACGAGAAAATCGGACAGGGGCATCTCGGGGAGGCGGCGTTTGCAGCGGTGGTCAACCATCCGGCGCTGCGCGGGCTGCCGATGGTGCTCGAGACGCCGAACGAGCCGGCGGGCTACGCTGCGGAAATTGCGCGGCTGCGCGCGATGGAAACGGAAAAATAAGCCTGCGGCGCTTGCGTTTTGGCAGCTTGTATGCTACGATTAATTTATCTATGGCGAAAGAGGGCGGTGCGTGCGTGAAAAGCCCGTTCAAAAAAGATCATAAATACTTTAACTGGGGTCTGACCGCGTTCCTGGTGATTGTGACCAGCATGGTCTTCCAGGCGGTGATTTTGAATCTTTCCGCCTGCTGGAAGACGGTCAAGCTCCTGCTGGGTATTCTGCGGCCGATCCTGTACGGCTTCGCGTTTGCCTACATCCTGAACCCGCTGATGAAGCGCATCGAGCAGGGCGTCCGCTTCCTGACACGCAGAACAAAGTGGAAGGACACCACAAGAAGCAGATTGGGCCGCATTCTCGGCGTGACCGGCTCCGTGATCGCGCTTTTGCTGATTGTCTATGGCCTGATTGCGCTGCTGGTGCCGCAGCTCGGCGATAGCGTGCGCACAATCGTGGACAATTTCCCGTCGTACTACAAGAGCATCCAGAAGTGGGTCGACCGCAATCTGGTCAACCACCCGGAGATCGGCGAGTATGTCTCCAGAGCGCTGGACAGCGTCTACGCCATGCTGGAGGACTGGGCCACCACGAAGCTGCTCGGCAATATGCAGGCGCTGATGGTGACGCTGACCGGCTCGGTTGTGACGGTTGTCAAGGGCGTTTTGAACATTGTCATCGGGATTATCATCGCGGTATATGTGCTGCTGGCCAAGGAGCGCTTTCAGGCGCAGACGAAAAAGGTCCTGGCGGTTGTGTTCAAGCCGGCGCATGCCGACCGCGTGCTGGAGCTGGGCCGCGAGGCCAACGAGGTATTCGGCGGGTTTATCATCGGCAAGATTGCAGACTCGGCCATCATCGGTGTGCTGTGCTATTTCTGCATGCTGATTTTCCGGCTGCCGTACCCGGCGCTGATTGCGACGATCATCGGCGTGACGAACATCATCCCGTTCTTCGGCCCGTTTATCGGCGCGATTCCGTCGGCATGTATCATCCTGCTGACCAACCCGATCAAGGGCATCTATTTCATCATTCTGGTTTTTGTGCTGCAGCAGGTCGACGGCAATATCATCGGGCCGCGCATCCTCGGCAATGCGACGGGCCTGAGCAGCTTCTGGGTCGTGGTGGCGATCACGGTCTTCGGCGGCCTGTTCGGCTTTGTCGGCATGATTTTGGGCGTCCCGGTGTTTGCGATGCTCTATATGCTGATTGCGGAGCACGTCAACAAGCGGCTGCGCGCGAAGAACCTGCCGACTGTGACGGACACCTATCAGGATATCAGGACGATCTCCGATCTGGAGCCGCCGGCGGAAAATTCCGACAAAAACGAAGGTCAGGGTTGATTTTTCCTGCGCAGTTTCGTATAATAAAGCAAACCAACCCAGCAAAACCACCCCATAGAGGAGTTCTCATCATGTACATCCATTCCGTTTCCACTCGATTTTACGGCTTTACCCGCTGCTATTTTGGTATCAGCGGTGCTTTGGCCTGCGTAAATTGAGTCGGAATGTGAGAACAAGCCTGTGATATCACGCTCTCATTGATTCGATTCAATGAGGGCGTTTTTCTATGAAAAAAGAAGGAGAAAGAATACTATGGTTGTAATTATGAAGCCCGGCACACAGCAGGAGGCAATTTCACTTCTGGCGCAGGAGTTCGAAAAGCGCGGCCTGCAGGTCGGCATTACGAACGGCGTCGACTGCACAATTCTGGGACTGGTGGGCGACACGACAGCGCTGGATATGGACGAGATTTCCATCAATCCGCACGTTGAGCGCGTCATGCGCGTCTCGGAGCCATACAAGCGCGCGAACCGGAAGTTCCATCCGGAGGACACGGTCGTCTCGGTCGGCGAGGCGAAGATCGGCGGCGGGAACTTCTCTGTGATTGCGGGGCCGTGCTCTGTCGAGAGCGAGGCGCAGATCATCGAGGTGGCGAAGGACGTGAAGGCGTCCGGCGCGAAGCTGCTGCGCGGCGGCGCGTTCAAGCCGCGCACCTCGCCCTATTCCTTCCAGGGTATGGGTGTGAGCGGGCTGGAGCTGCTGGTCGCGGCGAAGGAGGCCACCGGCCTACCAATTGTCACCGAGATCATGGACCCGCGCCACTGCGAGCTGTTCGAGGAGAAGGTCGATCTCGTGCAGATCGGCGCGCGGAACATGCAGAACTTCCAGCTTCTGAAGGAAGTGGGCAAGATGTCGAAGCCGGTGCTGCTCAAGCGCGGTCTGGCAAATACGTATGAGGAGTGGATCATGTCCGCGGAGTATATCATGTCCGAGGGCAATGAAAACGTCATCCTCTGCGAGCGCGGCATCCGCACGTTTGAGAGCTACACGCGAAACACGCTGGATGTTGCGGCGATTCCGGCGATCAAGCGCATGAGCCATCTGCCGATTATCGTCGATCCGAGCCATTCCGGCGGCGCGCGCTGGCTCGTCGAGCCGCTGACGCTGGCAGCGATCGCGGCGGGCGCGGACGGTATCATTGTCGAGGTGCACAACGACCCGAAGCACGCCAAGTGCGACGGGCAGCAGTCGCTCGACCCGAAGCAGTTCACAGAGCTGATGGCAAAGGTCGATCATCTGGCCCGGTTCATGGGCAATAAGGTCTAACATTATGAAATGCTTGACAGTTGAGCTGCCCGGAAGGCAGTATGAGATCCGGATTGCCGGAGGGCTTTTGGACGAGGCGGGCGCGCAGATCCGCGCGGTCTGCCCGAGGGCGGCGCTGGCGTATGTGGTGACGGATTCCAACGTCGCGCCGCTGTATGCCGCGCGTGTCGAGCGCAGCCTGAAAGAGGCTGGATTTCGAACCGCGCTGCATATTGTCCCGGCCGGGGAGTGGTCAAAGTGCGTGGACGAGCTGTCCGCGCTCTGGGAGGACATGATGGCATGCGGCCTGACGCGCACGGATGTGGTTGTTGCGCTCGGCGGCGGCGTGGTTGGCGATCTGGCGGGCTTCGCGGCGGCGACGGTACTGCGCGGCGTCGATTTTGTGCAGGTGCCGACAACGCTTCTGGCACAGGTGGACTCCTCGGTCGGCGGCAAGGTCGCGGTCGATCTGGCGCACGGCAAGAATCTTGCAGGCGCGTTCTGGCAGCCGAAGCTGGTGCTGATGGACCCTGAGACGCTCACGACGCTGCCGGACGCGACGTTTGCCGACGGAATGGCGGAGGTCATCAAATATGGCTGCATTTGGGATGCGGCGTTTTTTGACCTGCTTGAAGCGCGCTCAACGCGCGACGCGGTGATGGCGCAGATTGAGACGGTGCTCTATACCTGCTGCGACTGCAAGCGGCAGGTTGTGGAGGCGGACGAGCGCGACACGGGGCTGCGGATGATTTTGAATTTCGGCCACACGCTCGGCCATGCCTATGAGCTGGCGGGCGGCTATGAGACGTGGACGCACGGGCAGGCGGTCGCGGCTGGGATGTGCGCGGCGGCGAAGCTCGGCGTCGCGCTTGGAACTACGCCTGTGGAGATCCCGGGGCGGATTGCGGCGCTGTGCGCGTCGTTCGGTCTGCCGGTGCAGATTGCATGTGCGCGTGATGACTACGCGGCTGCAATCGGGCACGACAAGAAGGGCGCGGGCGGCACAATCAGCCTGATTTTGCTCGACCGGATGGGCCATGCGCTGGCGCGCCCCATGACAAAGGCCGCGCTGCTGGAACAGGTCGGCACGCTGTGACGCAGGAGGAGCATATGACGCTTACCATGTTTCCCAAAAAACTGCGCGGCACAATCACGCCACCGCCGTCGAAATCGCAGGCGCACCGGCTACTGCTGGCGGCCGCGCTGGCGGACGGCGTGAGCAAGATTGAAAATGTTGCGTTTTCACAGGATATTCAGGCGACGCTCTCGTGTATGGAACAGCTCGGCGCGCGCTGGGAGCGGCGCGGTGACGCGGTGTGCGTCACGGGCATCGGCGGGTGCAGGCGAACGGGCGGCGCGCTGCCGCAGTTTGACTGCGGCGAGTCCGGCTCGACGTTGCGCTTCCTGATTCCCATTGCACTGGCAGTGGCGGGCGGCGGCGTTTTTACCGGGCATGGGCGGCTCATGGAGCGGCCGCAGAAGCCGTATTTCGACCTGTTCGACGAGAAGGGCATCTTCTGGGAGCAGAAAGACGGCGTGCTGACGGTGCGCGGGACGCTGGAGCCGGGGGAGTACCGGCTGCCGGGCAATGTGTCGAGCCAGTTTTTCACAGGACTTCTGTATGCGCTGCCGCTTCTCGGCGCGCCGTCGGTTCTGGTGCCGACGACGCCGCTGGAGAGCGAGGGGTATATCGCAATGACGCTTGCGGCGCTGGCGCAGTTCGGCGTCGAGATCCCCTCGACGCGGTCGCTGCCGCCGCAGTATCTGCTTCCGGCAGACGCCGTGTTTTGCGCGCAGAGCGCGGCGGTGGAGGCCGACTGGTCGCAGGCGGGGTTCTTTCTGGCCGCGCAGGGGATGGGCAACGCGCTCACGGTAACCGGCCTGAACATGGACTCGCTGCAGGGCGACCGGATTGCGGCGGACTATTTTGCGCGGCTGGACGGGCCGGGGAGCGTGGAGCTGGATGTGTCCGGCTGCCCGGATCTTGTGCCGCCGCTGGCGGTGCGGGCGGCGCTGCGCGCGGGGCAGACTACGGTGATTGCAAACGCGGCGCGGCTGCGGATCAAGGAGTCCGACCGGCTGAAAGCCGTGACCGAGGTGCTCGGCACGCTCGGCGCAAGGATTGAGGAGGGCGCAGATTTTCTGCGCATTGAAGGGCTGGCGGCGCTGCCCGGCGGCACTTGCGTGGACGCGCACAACGACCATCGCATTGCCATGATGACGGCCATCGCCGCGACGTGCTGTAAGCACCCGGTGACGCTCACCGGCGCGCAGTGTGTGGCGAAATCCTATCCCGACTTTTGGGAGGACTACGCGCGCCTCGGCGGCGCGGCAGTAGAGGAGCAGTGAGATGCTGACACTGGAAAAGATTACAAAGGAGAACTGGCGCGCGGCGTGCTTTTTGACAACGAACGCGGATCAACACGCAACGCTCGACGAGAAGTGGGTCGCGGGCAACGCCTTTTCCCTGTTGCAGGAATGCTATGACGAGGGCTGGCATTGCCGCCTGATCTGCGCGGACGGCGCGCCGGTCGGGTTCGTGTTCTACGGGATCTGGCAGGAGCTGGGGATTCCGTTGCTGTGCCGCTACATGATCGATGTGGACGAGCAGGGCAAGGGCTACGGCAAGGCGGCGCTGCCGCTGGTGATTGAGATGATGTATCAGAAGTATGGCCAGCGGGAAATTTATGTGTCCGTTCATCCGGACAACGCGCGGGCGCTGAAGTTGTACATAGACTTCGGGTTTTTGAAAACGGAGTTGAAGGACGAAGAGGAAGACGTCTATCGTCTGCCTGCGCCGGAGGAGAAAAAAACATGAAGCATATGATTTTCGGCGAGTCCCACGGCCCTGCGATTGGTGTGGTGCTTGAGGGAGTCCCGGCAGGGCTGGAGCTTGATTTGGAGCAGGTACAGCGGGAGCTGGACCGCCGCGCGCCGGGGCGCGATGCGTTCTCTACGGCGCGAAAGGAGTCGGATCTTGTCCATGTCGTATCCGGCGTGTTCGAGGGGAAGACGACCGGCGCGCCGCTGTGTATGATGATTCAGAACGCCGATCAGCACTCCGGCGACTACTCCCAGCTGCGGGAGGTGCCGCGCCCCGGCCATGCGGATTTCGCGGGTTTTGTGGCCAGCCGCGGCTGCCGGGACTGGCGCGGCGGCGGGCATTTTTCCGGGCGGCTGACCGCGCCGCTTGTCGCGGCGGGGGCGGTGGCGAAGCAGATTTTGGCAAAACAGGAGATCTGGGTCGGCGCGCACATCAGCCGGATCGGCGGCACGGAGGACGCGCTTTTGGAGGATGAGGCGGATCTGCGCGCGGTTTCCGGGAAAGCGTTCGCGGTGCTCGACGACGCGGCGGGCGAGTCGATGCAGGCGGAGATTTTGCAGGCAAAGGCGGAGAAGGACTCCGTCGGCGGCGCGATCGAGTGCGCCGTGGTTGGCCTGCCGGCAGGGCTTGGCGCGCCGGACTTCGGGTGCAATGTCGAGGGCATCTTCTCGCAGTACCTGTTTGCCGTACCGGCGGTCAAGAGCGTGGCGTTCGGGCTGGGCGAGGGCTTTGCATACCTGCGCGGCAGCGAGACGAACGACCCGTTCTGCATGAAGGACGGAAGCGTCCGCACGCAGACGAACTTCTCCGGCGGCGTGAACGGCGGCATCACAAACGGGATGCCGGTTGTGTTCGAGGTGGCGATCCGGCCCACGCCTTCGATTGCGCAGGCGCAGCAGAGCGTGAATCTGCGCACGGGCGAGCAGGTGGAGCTGGAGATCAAGGGGCGGCACGACCCCTGCATTGTGCCGCGCGCCGTGCCGGTCATTGAGGCCGCGGCGGCGCTTGCGACGTGCGAAGTGCTGGAAAGGAGCGGGGCGCAATGGAAGATCTGAAGACGCTGCGCGGAAAAATCGACGGGATTGACCGCCAGCTTGCAAGCCTGTTTGAACAGCGCATGGAGGTCTGCCGCAATGTGGGCGAGTACAAGCTGGCGAACGGCCTGCCGGTACTCGACGCCGCGCGGGAGCGCGAGGTGCTCTCGTCAAAGGCGGAGCTGACGCAGAATGCGGAGATGAAGCCGTATCTGAACGTCTTTTTTGAGAATATTATGGCGCAGAGCCGTGCGTTGCAGCGGAAGCTTGTAACGCACTGGACGCCTGCGCAGGAGCACACCTATGCGGAATACCAGGCGCTTTTGCGCAATGTGCCGAAGGAAATGCAGGGCTGCCGCGTCATCTATCAGGGCCAGCCGGGCGCGTTCGGCGAGGAGGCTGCGGTGCAGGTGTTCGGCGAGGACTGCCAGCGCATGAACGCGCGCACGTTTGAGGGTGTGTTCGTCGCCGTGCGCGAGGGACTGGGCGAGTTCGGCGTTGTGCCGATTGAAAACAGCTCCACCGGCTCCATCAACGATGTCTACGACTTGCTGGGCCGCTACGGCTGCTCGATTGTCGGCGAGACGATCGTGCGGGTGGAGCACTGCCTGCTCGCGCCGAAGGGCGCGGCGCTCGGCAGCATCTGTCAGGTGCATTCGCATGAGCAGGGGCTGGGGCAGTGCAAGCAGTTTCTGGCCCGCTACCCGCAGTGGGAGCAGGTGGCCGAACTGAACACGGCGACGGCGGCGCGGCAGGTGGCGGAGCGCGGCGATCCCGGCTATGCCGCGATTGCGAGCCGCCGTGCGGCGAAGCTCTATGACCTGGATATTCTGGCGGAGAAGATCAATGACAACGATCTGAACTTTACGCGCTTTGTCGTGGTGGCCGAAAAGGGCTGGGTGTCGGAGCAGGCGGACAAGATCAGCGTGATCTTCTCCATCCCGGACAAGCCGGGCAGCCTGCACCGGATCCTGTCGATCTTTGCCTCCTATGGTCTGGATCTCATGAAGCTCGAATCGCGCCCGATCGCGGGCAGAAGCTGGGAGTACAGCTTTTTTGCGGACTTCACGGGGAATCTGCGCGACCCGGACATGGACGCCGCGCTGCGGCAGCTCATTGAGGAGAGCAGCTCGTTCCGCATCCTCGGCAACTACAGGGCGGCGCAGACATGAAAAACATCGTATTGACCGGTATGATGGGCTGCGGAAAGTCCACCTGCGCGCGGAAGCTCGCCGCGCGGCTGGCTCTGACGGCTGTCGACATGGACGAGGAGATTGTGAAACAGGCGGGACGCTCGATCCCGGAGATCTTTGCGCAGGACGGTGAGCCGTACTTCCGCGATCTTGAGAGCGCCTGCGCGCGTGCGCTGAGTGAGCGGGAGAGTTTGGTGATTGCCACAGGCGGCGGCGTGGTGCTGCGGCGGGAAAACATGGACGCGCTGCGCCGCAGCGGGGTCGTGTTTTTCCTGAACCGGCCGGCCAACCAGATCTTTGGCAACGTCGACATGCGGGGCCGCCCATTGGCGCAAAATGGGAAGGAAGCATTTTTGGAGACATTCTCCAAGCGCGAAGCGGCGTACCGCGGCACGGCGGATTTTGTCGTGGAGGAATTTTCGTCGCCGGAGGCGACAGTGCGCGAGATTTGCAGACTGCTGGAGGGAATCGTATGGAAGTGAATTACCGGAACGACACGCGGCTGCTCGCGGTGATCGGCGACCCGGTGGGGCACAGCCTTTCGCCGCTTTTGCACAACACGATGGCGCGCGAGCTGGGGGAGAATGCGCTGTACCTCGCCTGCAATATCCGGCGCGAGGCACTGCCGGACTGGCTGGCGGCGGTGCGGACGGTGCCGTTTCTCGGCTTTAACGCGACGATGCCGCACAAGCTGGATCTTTTGCAGCTGTGCGACCGGCTGACGCCGGAGGCGACGTATTTCGGCGCGGTGAACACCGTCCGCAATGACGGGGGCGTTCTGACCGGGCACAACACCGACGGCGACGGCTTTGCGCTGGCGCTTCGCGAGCGCGGCCTGCAATTCGCGGGCGCGACCGTCGCCATTCTGGGTGCGGGCGGCGCGGCGGGCGCGATTGCACGCAAGGCGGCGCTGGACGGCGCGGCGGCGGTGCATGTCTACAACCGGACGCTGCAAAACGCCGAAGCGCTCTGCGCGGCGCACCCGGTCATCCATGCGCATCCGTTGACGGAGCCGCTGCTGCCTACAACGCAGATCCTGATTAACACGCTGCCGGTGCAGGCGGGAAGTCAGGCGGGCGCGCTCGCGCCGCTCTCGCGGGAGTGCGCGGTGTTTGACATTCTCTATGCGCCGCCGAAAACGGAGCTGCTGCTGGCCGCCGAGGCGCGCGGAATGCGGATCGGAAACGGATTGGGAATGCTCATTTATCAGGCGATTCTGGCGTTCTCGTTTTTTACCGGACGAAAATTTGACTGCGCGGAGATGGCGAAATGCCTTTACCGCGCGGTGGAGAAGCAATAAAGAAGGGGCTGTTGCAAAA
>CAZYZQ010000036.1:0-8876 GCA_964652075.1 uncultured Oscillospiraceae bacterium | reverse complement strand
GGGGCTGTTGCAAAATGTTTTTGCAACAGCCCCTTCTGCTACCAGTCGGAGTTGACGTCCGGCAGCAGGGCGTATTCATAGGTGGTGTAGGAGTCAGAATAATCGCTGTGGGACTCGGTGTAGATGAGGTTGCAGTGTTCGTCATAGCGGTAGAGGATGGTGAAGCGCTTGTCGGTTTCGACCCAGCGGCGCTGCGTCTCCAGATAGAAGGGGGCGTAGTGGGTATACTGCTCTTCAAAGCTGCCGTCGGGGGCGTAGGTGGCCTCGGCGATGACCATGCCGTCCTGATTGCGGCCGAGGTGCGAGACGAGCGTGCCCGCGTCGTCGTAGCGGTAGGCGTAGGAGTCGATCGAGCTTCCTCCAATCCCGCTGCGCCGGTTGAGAAGAACGCCGTTTTCGTCGTAATAATACTCCTCGTGGTGCAGCTCGAGGCCGATGTCCGTGCCCTCGTAGGAGTAGCGGAAGAGAAGACGCCCGTCTGCGTCGTAGGCGGCGTTTAAGTAGGAAAGCAGCTCGCCGTTCTCGTCCCGCACACCGCACTGGACGAGGTTGCCTGCGGCGTCGTAGGAATAGTGCGCGGTGCGGCTGTATGGGCGGCCGCGCAGGTTTTCCGTATACGTTTTAATCAGGCGGCCCTGTTCGTCAAACGTGCTGGTCTTCCAGAAGGTCGGCTCGCCGTCCGAATCGAGATAGCGGAAGCCGCACTTCTTCCCGTCGGGGCCGTAATCATATTCCTCAAATTCCGACCGCTCGGCGATCAGCTTGCCCGCGTCGTCGTAGTCATACTCCGTCCAGTCCGTGACCTCGCCCTTTGCATTGACGGTCTGTTCGCGCAGTGGCTGATTTCGTTCGTTGTAGGTCGTGGTGGTGACGGGCGCGCCGGAGGGCGCGCGCTTTTGGGTCTGGTTGCCGCGCCCGTCGTAGGCGTAGAGCCAGACGCCGCGCGCCTCGCCGTTCTCAAAGAGGCGTTCTTCCACGAGCTGTCCGCGGTCATTGTAGACGTAGCTGCGGCGGGAGACCTCCACTGTGCCGTTGTAGTAGCACGCTTCCGTCAGGTTCCCCGCGTCGTCGAAGGCGCGGGTGCGCTGCTTTTGCCATTTGCCGTAGCTGTAAATCTCCTCGGCGATTGCGCGACCGGCGTCGTCGTAGAGATAGCGGTAGCTGAAGCCGTCCTTGTCCAGCACGCCGTCCCTGTAGAACAGACTGCTCTTCAGACGGCCGTCGGCGCGGTAGTGCCACTCAAAGCGGGAGAGTTCGCGGCCAGCTGCGTCGGTTTCAATCTCCATTGTCTGCCGCCAGACAAGCTCTGGCTGCGGCTCCGGCGCGGGCAGCAGGCGCGGCAGCGCGATGCCTGCCGAGAGGACGAGGGCGAGCAGGACGCAGGCGAGGCGGATGCTTGCTTTCATGGAAATCCCTCCTTTTGACAATATTCTACCATATAAGAGGTCAAATAACAATGTCAAATGTCTCCTATTTTACGAAGTAAAATTTGTGAAAAACAGACAGACGACGCTGCCGGAAATTGTGAACTTTTATTGCGTTTTCTTGCAATACAGGGCGGTTTGTGCTACGATGAAGACTCAGAGATTCCCAAAGGGAGGCGGGCGCATTGGAAAAAATTTTGGAGGCCGTGTCGGCGTTTTTTGCGTGGACCGGGTCGAGCGTGGCGTTTGCACAGGCGGTGCGCCTGATCCTGCCGCTGCTCGCGGTTTTGATCCTCGTGCGCTGCGCGTGCAGCTTGCTGCTGGGGCGGCGGGAGCCGGAGCTGTGGGGCTGGCTGATCCTGCCGACCGGGGATAAGCTGGGCATCCACCACTGGGAGAACACGATCGGCCGCGCAAAGAGCTGCGATTTGCAGATCGACCTGCCGGTGATCTCGCGGCAACACGCCGTCCTGACGCGGCATGACGACGGGAGCTGGACGTTGGGCGATATCGGCTCGCGCGGCGGCGTGCAGATCAACGGCGAGGAGATCTCCCAGAACGCGCCGCTCCAATCCGGCGATGTGATCTCGCTGGCGGGGCTGGAGGTGGAGTTTCTGCCCATCACGCATGAGCAGGAGGTCATACAGGCTTCGGCGCGGACGCGCGCGGGGCAGGAGGTGCATCCTTGGTTTACACTGCTGATCCTGACGATTTTCCAGCTTTTGACCATGATGCGCCTGTCGGCGGCCTTGCCGGACGAGGTGCGCATTACGCCGAGCTTTATACTGCTCTGCGCGGCGATGTGGGCGCTGTTCTTCGTCACAAAGGCGCTGCGCCGTTCCGGCTTTGAGCTGGAGTGCATTGCGTTCTTCTTATCCACAGTCGGCCTTGCGGTCGTGGCCTCCAGCGCGCCGGGGACGCTGTACAAGCAGCTGGCCGCGATGGGGCTTGGCATTGTGATCTATCTGGCAGTCTGTTGGTCGCTGCGCGATCTGGAGCGGGCGAAAAAGCTGCGCTATGTGGCCGCCGCAGGTGGCCTTCTGCTGCTGGCGGTCAATCTGGTGTTGGGGCGCGAGCTGTACGGCGCGCGCAACTGGATCTATATCGGCGGGATCTCGTTCCAGCCGTCCGAGATTGTCAAGATCTGCTTCGTGTTTGTCGGCGCGTCCTCGCTGGAGCGCCTTGTGACGCGGCGCAACCTGTGGCTGTTCATCGCGTACTCGGCTACGATCTGCGGGTGCCTTGCGCTGATGAATGACTTCGGCACGGCCATTATCTTCTTTGTGGCCTTTCTCGTGATCGCGTTCATGCGCTCGGGGAACTTCGCGACGATCGGACTGGCCGTCGCGGCAACGGGCTACGCGGGCGCGATGGTGCTGCGGTTCCGGCCGTATGTCCTGAACCGCTTCGCCGCGTGGCGGCATGTCTGGGACTATGCACTGACAACCGGTTATCAGCAGACGCGCTCCATGATGTGCATCGCGGCGGGCGGCCTGTTTGGACTGGGCGTCGGGACGGGCTGGATGAAGTATATGGCGGCGTCGGACACGGATCTCGTCTTTGCGTTCGTCGCGGAGGAGTGGGGGCTTTTGATGTCGCTGCTTCTGGTGGCGGCGCTGCTGATTCTGGCGGTGTTTGTGATCCGCGCCGCGTCTATGGAACGCAGCACGTTCTATACCATCGGCGCGTGCGCGGCGATGGGAATCCTGCTGACGCAGATGCTGCTCAATGTCTTCGGCACGCTGGATATCCTGCCGCTGACGGGCGTGACATTCCCGTTTGTCTCAAACGGCGGCTCAAGTATGCTCTCCTCGTGGGGGCTTCTGGCCTTTTTGAAGGCGGCGGATACGCGGCAGAATGCGAGCTTCGCGATTCGCCTGCCAAAGGAGGAGGCGGCATGAAAAAGATTGCAAAACGTTCCCTCGTGCTCTGGGTGCTGTTTGCGGGCATTGTGCTCGGGATGCTGTACTTCTGCGTCCAGTATGTGCGAAGCGCCAATGAGTGGGCGATTTTCCCGGGCAGCCCGCATCTATATACGGGCGGGAACCTCGACACCGGCACGGTGACAGACGCGTCCGGGACGCTGCTGCTGAGCCAACAGGACGGCGCCAAGACCTACGCCGAGGATGCGCTGCTGCGGCAGGCGACGCTGCACCTGCTGGGCGACCGGGAGGGCTATATTCCATCTACAATTCTGTCGGAGTATGCCGATGAGATGATCGGCTTCAGCCGCTGGAACGGGCTGTACGGCGCCGAAACAGGGCAGATGACGCTCACGGTCTATGCCGCGGCGCAGAAGGCCGCGCTTGCGGCGCTGGACGGCCGTGCGGGATGCGTCGGCGTATACAACTACAAGACCGGCGAGATTCTGTGCGCCGTCTCCGGGCCGACCTATGATCCGGACAACGTGCCGGACATTGCGGGCGACACCACGGGGCAGTATGACGGCGTTTATGTCAACCGGCTGTTCCATGCGACCTACACGCCGGGTTCGATCTTCAAGCTGATTACGGCGGGCGCGGCGCTCGAGACGTTCGACGATCCACTGGCGAAAACCTATACCTGCACCGGCACCACGATCATTGGAGAGCAGGTCATCACCTGCGAGGGCGTCCACGGGACAATCGATCTGCGCACCGGGCTGGCGAAGAGCTGCAACGTGGCCTTCGGCGAGGCGGCCGCGGAGCTGGGCGGCGACGTGCTCGAGCGCTACGCGCAGAAGGCGGGCGTGACGGGCAGCCTGTCGTTTGACGGCTTGCAGACGATGCGGGGGCAGTTTGATCTGAAGGAAGCGGTGCCGGCCGATATCGCATGGGCGGGCATCGGGCAGTATACGGATCTGATCAATCCATGTGCCTATATGACGTTTGTCGGTGCGATTGCAGGCGGCGGGCGCGGCGCGCAGCCGTATCTGGTGAAGTCCATTGAGAATGGTGGTCGCACCGTCTATAAGGCTGAAACAAAGCTCGGCAGCGCGGTTTTGGACGCGCAGACGGCCCAGACGCTGGCAAGCTGGATGCGAAACAACGTCCAAACAGTCTATGGCGACGGCAATTTCGGCGGCCTGTCCGTCTGCGCCAAGTCCGGCACGGCGGAGGTCGGCGGGGGCGTGCGCCCGAACGCCACGTTCACGGGCTTCGTGCAGGACGAGCAGTATCCGCTGGCGTTCATCGTGGTTGTGCAGGACGCCGGCTCCGGCAGCAGCGTCTGTATCCCGATCGTGAGCGCGGTTTTGCAGGCGTGCGTGCAGGCCATGACAAGTTGACGGTTTTTTTCAAAAAACCCTTGACAAACGCAGCGCCATCGGCTATACTATTCAAGCTGTTTCCGGAGAGACAGGAAACAGCGCCCTCTGGAGAGATGGCTGAGCTGGTCGAAGGCGCACGATTGGAAATCGTGTAACGTGTCGAAAGCGTTCAAGGGTTCGAATCCCTTTCTCTCCGCCAAAACAAAAGCGTTCCGAATGTTATGTTCGGAACGCTTTTTCTTGCTTTTTTCGCTCTCTTCGCATCTTTCGTGGGTAGCACGGTGCGTTGTGCAGATAATTGATCTGCCTCGAAAATACGACGGCTTCTATTCCATTTTGATCGATGGTGTGCTAAAATAGGGGAAAAGAGGAGGTATGTGATGATGAGACGGAAATTGTATTTGACGCCGTTTTCTTATCGCGGGCTGCACCTGACGAAGCGGGCGCAGATTGCTTTGGCGGCGGGGATTGGATTTGATGGGATTGAGGGCGGCGTCACCGGCGGCGCGCTGGATGACGAGGAGCTGGCGCTGCTCAGGGAGTTCCGGATGGGACTTGTGGTCGGCAAGCTGATCCGCAGAAAGGACGGCACGGCCGACGACGAACAGGTGCGGCGGCTGCATGAGATGGGGGTCACGCTGGTCTCTGTGCAGGACGAGGGCGCGGGTAGGTTCTCACTCGACCTCAGCCGTGGCTTCCGCGGACTCCCGGGGATTATCGGCACGCGCGAGGCGGCGCTGGCGGCGGCGAAGAATGTTCAGAAGGATGCCGCGTTTGCAGCGCAGTATGGGTTCGATGTATACTACCACAACCACACGGTGGAGTTCCGGCAGGACAAGGGGCAGTATCTGATCGACCTGTATCTGGACCATGCGCCGGAGAATGTGAAGCTGGAACTGGATGTCTGCTGGCTGGCCGCGGCCGGTGTGGAGCCGGTTTCGTTTATCCGCGGCCATGCGGAGAAGATCGGCGCGCTGCACATCAAGGCCTACAACTGGACGGCTGATCCGGAGCTGCTGGGCTTCCACTGCCCGGTGCCGGTACCGGAGTACGGCCTGACGCCGGATCATCAGGCGGCGGTGCAGGCCTATGCCGAGGCGGTGCAGGGGCCGATGCGCGAATCGCCCTGCGACTGGGGCGAGATCATCGCCAGCGCGGAAGCGGCGGGATGCAGCACGTTTATTATTGAGCGGGAGCGCGACTATCAGAACGACATCATTGCCTGCCTGCAGGAGGATTTCGACTGGATCCGCGCGTGTATGGACAGGTGAAAGCACGATGGAATATGTGATGTTGGCGCTGCTGGCCGCAATTCTGGCGGTTGGCATTGTCCTGCTCGTGCGCAAGCCGAAGCGGGACGATACACTCGATAAGCTGCTGCTCGGCAGCCAGCAGGAGAGCCGGGAGGCGCAGCGCGCGCAGCTCGACGCGATCGATGGCCGCGTGAGTGAGAAGCTCGCGGGGATGACCGAGCGGATGCGGCTGCTGGACGAGCGGATGAACGGCCTGACCGGCCAGACGGCGCGGAGCATGGACAGCATCCGCACCGCGACAGCGGAGCAGCTGGCGCAGTACAACCAGCGGCTGCACACGTTTACGACTGAGACGCGGCAGGAGCTGGAGACGATCCGGACGCTGGTGGGCGACCAGCTCACGGCAATCCGGGGCGACAACAACAAAAAGCTCGACGAGATGCGGCAGATTGTCGATGAGAAGCTGCAGAGCACGATCACAGAGCGGATGAACCAGTCCTTTGCGCTCGTCAACCAGCGGCTCGAGCAGGTCTACAAGGGGCTTGGCGAGATGCAGACGCTGGCGCAGGGCGTGGGCGACCTGAAGAAGGTGCTGACAAACGTCAAGACGCGCGGCATTGTCGGAGAAATCCAGCTCGGCGCAATTCTGGAGGATATTCTGACGCAGGAGCAGTACGATAAAAACGTCGTGACCGTGCCGGGGACGAAGAACCCGGTCGAATTTGCGGTCAAGCTGCCGGTCGAGGACGGCGGGTTTGTGTATCTGCCGATCGACTCGAAGTTCCCCGGCGACACCTACGGCGCGCTGCGCGACGCGTATGATTCCGGCACGCGGGAGGAGATCGACGCCTGCGCGGCGCGGCTTGTCGCGACGCTCAAGTCGGAGGCGAAGGATATCCGCGACAAGTACATCGCGCCGCCGCATACGACGGAGTTCGGCATTCTCTTTCTGCCGTTTGAGGGGCTGTACGCCGAGGCGGTCAACCGGGGCATGGTGGAGATTTTGCAGCGGGACTATCAGGTCAACATTGCAGGGCCGAGCACGATGGCGGCGCTGCTGAATTCTCTGCAAATGTCGTTCCGGACAATCGCGATCCAGAAGCGCTCCGGCGAGGTGTGGAACGTGCTCGGCGCGGTCAAGACGGAGTTTGAGAAGTTTGAGGGCTGCCTCGAGCAGACGCAGACGCGGCTCGATCAGGCCAGCAAGGAGCTGGACAAGCTGGTCGGCACGCGCACGCGTGCAATCCGGCGCAAGCTGAAAAACGTCACCGAGCTGAGTCCGGAGGAGAGCGAGGCCATTCTGGAACAGGGAAGCGACGAATAGAAAAAGGGCACCCGGCAGAAAACCTGCCGGGCGCCCTTCTGTATGCGCTGTGTACGCCGCGCACTATTCCGCGTCCTTCGGCGCATCGGTCAACTTGGAAACCGTGAAGATCTGGGCGGAGTAGAGACTGGTATAGCTCGAGAGCAGGAAGCCGATGGCGCAGGCCAGCGCGAAAAGCGGCAGCCCTGCCGCGCCGAACAGCTCGACCGAGAGGACGATCGACGCAAGCGGGCAGTTCACAACGCAGCAGAACAGGCAGACCAGCCCGACGGCCGCGCCGAAGCCGGGGTCAAGCCCAAGCAGGCCGCCCATGACGCAGCCGAAGGTTGAACCGATGAAAAAGGTCGGCACGATCTCACCGCCCTTAAAGCCGCCGCCGATGGTCAGCGCGGTCAGCAGGATTTTCAGTGCGAAGGCCCATGGCAGCGCCGTGCCGCCGATGGCGCGCGTGATGACGTCCATGCCCGCGCCGTTGTAGTCGCGCGTACCGGTCAGCAGCGTGACGCCGATGATGAGCGCGGATGCAACGAGAACGCGCAGATAGGCGTTTTTGAACAGTTTCTCATACAGGTGCGTCGCGCCGTGCATCGCAAAGATGAACAGCAGGCTGCACACGACGCACAGAATGGCAAGCGCCGCGACCTGCAGCGCGCTCACGGCGCCGAGCGAGGGAACGGAGGGGAGGGAGAAAGCCGTCGGCGGGACGCCGAAGGCGTCTGCAATACCCACGGCCATCAGCGCGGAGCCGACGCACGGGACGATTGCCGCGTAGCCCATCGCGCCGACGCGGCCGACCTCCATGCAGAACACGGCGGCGGTGATTGGAGTGCCGAACAGGGCGGAGAAGACCGCACTCATGCCGCACATGGTCGCGATGTGCAGATCCGGCGTCCGGAAGCGGACAAGTCGGCCAATGACGTTGCCGATGCTGCCGCCGAGCTGCAGCGCCGCGCCCTCGCGCCCGGCGGAGCCGCCGCAGGCGTGCGTCAACGTGGTTGCAATGAAAATCAGGGGCGCCAGTGCCGGCGGGACGTGCTCGTTGGAGCGGCAGGCAAGCAGAATGCGGTTCGTGCCGGGGTCGACCGGCAGGCGCGCCGCGCGGTAGAGCAGCACAATCAGGATGCCGGCGACCGGAAGCAGATAGAGCATCCAGCTGTGGCCGACGCGGAACTCCGTGACGAAGTCAACGGCAAAGTGGAACGCGACGCCGACAAAGCCGCCGGCGGCGCCGACTACAATGGCCAGCGCCGCCCATTTGAGGAACGCCAGCGTATAGATCCGGACGGAGTGGAGAGAGGATTTTGCTTTTTCTTTCAAATCATCGCCGCCTTTTGAGAAAATACACAGAAAGAGGCAGAGCCGCCGTTCGGCGGCTCTGCAGAATTGCGGTAGGGGAGATCAGGCCTTGCCGGCGCAGCCGAGAACGTCAACCAGCTTGTGACGGACAGTCTCTTTGATGTTGGCACGGGCGGGCTTCAGGTACTCGCGCGGGTCGAACTTGTCCGGATGCTCATCGAAGAACTTGCGGATGGTGCCGGTCATGGTCAGGCGCAGGTCGGAATCGATGTTGATCTTGCAGACGGACAGGGTCGCGGCCTTGCGGAGCTGCTCCTCGGGGATGCCGACGG
>CAZYZQ010000035.1:0-20456 GCA_964652075.1 uncultured Oscillospiraceae bacterium | reverse complement strand
CCCCTATACGCTTGGCACTCAGACGGAAACAATATCTTTAATTGTGTGAAACAGGGGAGTCCACGCCGGATATTGCCATGCTGCCGGCGCTCTCCGCCTATTTTGGCGTCACGATCGACGAGCTGTTCGCGCTCTCGGACGAGGCGCGGATGGAACGCATTCAAAATATGCTCTGGGACGTGCGCGTCCCCGACGCGGCGGATGTGAAGAGCAGCGAGGAATTCCTGCTGGAAAAGGGGCGGCGCGAACCGGGCAACGGCAAGCCCTATGAACTGCTGGCGGAGATGGAAAACCAGCTCGCCGCCGGACACCATGCGATGGCGGCGGAGTACGCCAAAGAGGCGCTGCGCCGCGAGCCGATGTGCTCCAGCGCGCACTCGGAGCTGGTCGGCGCCATGCGGGGCAAATATCCGGACTGGAACGTGGCAAACCATTGCAAGCTGATTGACTGGTACAAGGCGTTTCTTGAGAAAAATCCGGACTGCTGGATGGGCTATCTCTGGCTCATCGACCAGCTGCTCGACGACCTTCGCTTCGACGAGGCGGACGCCTACTGCGAAAAGCTGGAAAAAGTCGAAAACTACAGTCGTGCCGCGCTCTTTCGCGGAATCATCGCGTGGTACCGTGGCGACCGCACCGCAGCGCAGGAAATTTGGGAGAAGATGGAGCTGCGGCCGGGCGAGGAGTGGCTGCGCGAGCTGAACCTCGGCGACTTTCTGGCCCGCGCCGGGCAGTTTGACAACGCAATCACGCACTACCGGCAGGCACTCACGCTGCAAGCCCCGCCGCGCTTCACCGATGCCTGCACGTCGATCGCCCTGCTCTGCGAGCTGCAGGGCGACTACGCGGGCGCCATCGCGGCGCGCGAGGAGGAGATTGCAATCCTTGCCTCAGACTGGCAGACCATTTCCGGCGAGCAGGTCGAGCAGCACAGGCGTGAAATCGCACGTCTGCGGGAAAAGCTATAAAAAACGACGTCCGAAGGCGCGCTCCCTTCGGACGTCGTTATATTTTATAGAAGCTCCGCCATCGCGGAAATTGCGTCGGCGTGGGTAGATACCGCGGCGCTGCTCTCTTTGCCGAATCGAGCCTTGCAGAAGGCCGCGAACTCCGCCTGCGTCACCGGCGCATCCGGGCGGAATTTTCCGTTCTCGCAGGCCATCTCCCCTGCCTCCACCGCACGCGCAATCGCCGCCGCATAGGGGTGGGAGTACGGCACATCCTTCGCCGGGGCGCGTTTTTCGCGCACCAGCGCAATCCGCGCCGTCGCCGTCTCGCCGCCATGCACCAGCATTGCCAGCGCAGCGCGTGTCAGGGGCGTCTGCGCGCGTACCGTATTGTCGCGGAAGCAGACGCAGAACCCGGCGTCCAGCAGGCGTTTCGCCGCCGGATACAGCGCATCCTGCGGCGACAGATCCGTAAACGGGCACATGGCCAGAAGCTCCGAAACCGTCACAACGCGGTAGCCGTGCCGGGACAGCAGCTCCAGCTGCTTCGGCAGGCCGTCGGCAATCGGAGAGCGGCGGGCCATGTTGTAGCCGTCCTTCTGGAAGATAATCTGCCCGCAGAAATAGTCGGGATTCGCCGCCAGCTCGCGCTCGATCGGCTGCCACGTTGCTTCCACCTCCGCCTCGTAGGACGCCAGCGGAAGCCAGCCCGCGCCGTCAAAGCTTGCGCACAGGTACTGATAGCCCATCTGCGCATACGCATCGTAGGCCGAGAAGCCGTCTTTCGTCTTGTCCACATAGTGCGGCGGACGGGAGAGCCGGATCTCGTAGTTCCACTTCTCGCGAAGCAACGTGTGGAGCTTTTGCAGATCCGCCGTTACGGCGTCCAGACCCGGCAGCGGATCGCGGTCGCCGTAGACCAGCGGCTTAGGCCCGAAGAGGACGTGCGAATACGTGTGGCTCGTGATCTCGTGTCCGCCCTCCAGAATTCGCGAAATCAGCTCTGGGCAGTGCAGCGCGCCGCCGTCCGCGTCGCGCTCAAAGTCCGGGTAGTGGTCGTACTTGATGCCGCCCCACTGCGCGGTTCCCTCTTTTCCGGGCTTGTCCGGGTAATTGCCCGAGGTATCGCCGACAACGTCAAACGTACCCTTTGCGCCGAAGCGCTCAAGCGTCTCCAGCAGCGACAGCGTCAGTGGCTTGTCACTTTGCGACGGAATCGCGGGCATCCGGCACGGGCCGTCGTCAAACGTCATCGCAACGACGCGCTCCGGCAGCGCAACGCGCTCAATATGGCGCACCGGCGACAGATAGACCGGCGTTCTCGCCTTGATCTGTGCGTCGAAACGATGCTTGAGCTTTTTGGCCGCACCGATGGCTTTTGTAGTCAACGACATAGTTCATTCTCCTTTTTTCAAATCCCGCAAAACAGCCGCGCCGAGATAGCACAGCGCCTTTGCCTGCCGCTTCGCGCTCCCGCTCCGGCGGGCCTTGGTCCACTGGGAGAGGGCTTTTCGTTTCCAGGTGCAGGTTTTCTGCAACACCGGCCTGCCTTTCCCCGCCAGCAGCGCCGCGCGCAGGGCGGGAATTGTACACGCAGCGGCGTCCAGCTCCGTGTAGGCGCTGCCGAGCTCCTTTGCGCTGTGCGCGTCGCTGCCGCCCGTGGACGGCAGCTGCATGTTCTGCGCCAGCCGTGCCGCGCGCGCGTTCGCATCCCGCACTTTCATGGCGGCGCGGGCGTTTGCCGCTTCAATCGCGTCAAACGGCAGATCCAGATAGCTGGCCGCGTCCGCCGTCCGCCGCTGGAACGGGTGCGCCAGCACTGCAATGCCGCCCGCCGCGTGGATGGCGTCGATTGCAGCGCGTGCCTTTGGCAGTCCGCCGCTCCGTTCAAGCACCACAGGCTGTTCCAAAAACAGCCCAAGAATATGGCCGAGATCGGTTGAAATTTCCGTCCCCGGGATCAGCAAAATCCCGTCCTCTGCCGGAAGCGGCGTACACAGGTCGTGGTCACAGACAGCGATCGCGGCAAGCTGCGCCCGTTTTGCCCCCGCCAGCAGCCGCGAAATGCCGTCGCGCCCGTCCGGAGAGGCGTCGGAATGCACATGGAAATCGACGTTTATTCTCATGCGCGTCCCCTTCCATTCAGCGATTTGATATACACCCGGTACGGTGCCGGGTCGCCACGTTCCCGCAGCCCGTTCTTCGCGCGAATCAGATCCACCAGACCGGAGAAAAACGGCCGCAGGCGGCCCGCCCGCAGATAGCCCAGCATCGCCGCCAGGTCGGAGGGATAGTAGGCCATGCGCACCGGGCGGGGCGGAATGAACACAGGCAGCGGCTCGTCGGCCGCCAGTGCATACCACATCCGTGAGAAGTTTGATCCGGAGACACGCGTCAGCGGGAAGGTTCCCCAGACGCGCGGATTGATCTCCAGAAGCCGCCACTGCCCGTCCGCACCGGCTTTGAACTCAAACATTGCAAGTCCCGTATAGCCGGTTGCCGCCACAAAGGCGGCGGCGGCCTCGTGCAGCGCCGGGATATTGCAGACCTCCGCGCAGCTCGACGGCCCGCCCGCAACCGGATATTCCCGGATACGGCGGTGGCAGATCTCCGCCAGAATCTCCCCGTCCCGGCACAGGACGGAGCAGCCCGCGCCGTCGCCCGGCAGGTACTCCTGCACCAGCGGCGCTTCGCCGGTGATCGTCTGGAAGTGATCGTAGGCCATCGCCAGCTCGCGGCTGTCGCGGACAATCCGGTAGCGCTCCTTCGCGTGCAGGCCAAACTGTTCGCCGCAGGCGGGCTTGACCACCGCCGGGCAGGTCACGCGGTCAAAAAACATGGGCAGCGTCTCATCCGGACGAATCGCGTCGTCGTGCGGCGTGGGAATTCCGAGTTCCGCCGCCAGCGCCGCCACCGCGGCCTTGTCATTATACAGCTTCAGGCTGGCAGGCGTCGGCAGGGCAAGGCCACAGACCTCCAGCATTTCACTTCTGTGCGCAGCAAGCAGCTCCTGTGTGCGTGCACCGACCGGCAGCAGCACCGGTCGCTCCTCCAGCGATTTGCAGAGACGGCGCAGCTTTGCAAGCGTGTCCTGCCGCGAAACGGTCACGACCGTGTCAACATACTTTGACGCAAAGCCGGGATTGTCCGTCACATCCTCGTAGTCGCAGGCAATGACGCGGATGCCGGCCTGCCCGAGGTCGCGGATCAGCGCAACCGCCATGCGGTAATGCGCATCCGTCACAATCGCGGTCACGGCAAGCGCCTCCCTTCTCCCAAATTTGAACTCATTTTACTATGCGCGGCGGGAAATGCAACTGCATTTCCCCGCCATGCTGTCTTAAAAATACAGATTCAGATCCACATTCTCCGAAATTCCGGCAACCGTGCCGGAATCAGAATACTGCCACATCCCGACGGCATAGCGGAACGAGGGCGCGCCCGCGTACTCCGCCAGCCAGAACGCGTACTCCTTCAGCGCGGCAAGGTCATACTGCCGGTAGCCGTAGTCCTGATTGAAGTAAATGCCCGCCGGATAGCCCGCTTCCGCAATCGTGCGGCAGAACGCAAGGGCGCAGGCCGTCAGCTTCGTAGCGTCCATGTCCGCGGTACGCGCATTCTCATTCAGGATCTCCTCCCAGTCAAAATAGACCGGATAGGCAAGCGATGCGCCGTTCAGGCAGTCCAGCACAAAGTTCGCCTCCTCTACGGCCTCCTCCTCTGTGACGGCCTGTGAGAAGAAATACACGCCCGTTTCGATCCCTGCGGCCTGCGCGCCGGAAAGATTCTCAGCAAACCGCTCATCCGGTGTGATATCCCCTTCCGTATAGCCGCGGTAGCCTGCGCGCAGAATGGCAAATTCCACACCGTCGCCCGCCACAGCGCTCCAGTCAATCTCCCCCTGATGCGCGGAGACGTCGATGCCGAAGCGGGCGTCCGGATAGGTGATACGCCCTCCCTGATTTTGGAACTGCGCGGTATCCAGCGTGCTCTCCGGCACGGCGGGCGGCAGCGGCTCCTGCGGCACAGGCGCCTCCGGCAGCTCCGGCTCCGGCGTCCGGCGCAGATGATCCACAATGTAAACGGTTCCGATCAGCAGCGCGACAATGCAAACTGCAAGAAACAGCCCCTTGACGATCCGCCCCGCGGCGGACGGGGCCTGGCGTTTTCCTTTCATATTCATCTCCTGTGATTTCCTTATCGCTCCGATTCCTGCCGCCGGGTTCCCTCCGGCGGCGCCGGACAGGCCGGCTGTTGGCATTATAGCATATTTCGGCACACTTCGCCACCCGGCGGGGACTTTTTTTGAAATTGCCAAAATTTGAGGTTGTGAAATGGCCGATTTTGTAGTATTATGGATAAAAAGACTAGATAGAGGAGGCTCGTTCATGTCTGACCAGGAATACGAATACAACGAAGAATTGATTCGCGCCAGGCAAAAGCGCCGAGCGGAAAAGCGCAGGAAATTTCTGATTAAGCAGCGAATTTTCTACGGTGTCTGTGCCGCGATCCTGATTCTGATTATTGTTCTGATTTTCAAAGCTTGCAGCGGCGGAAAAAAAGAAAAGCCGGATCCCGCGCCCACGCCGGACCAACCGGAGGACAATCAGGTGGAGCCTGTTGAGCCGGAGGCGGAACCGAACGTCGCAACGGCAACGCTCGCGGCAGTCGGCGATATTATGGTCTATGACGATCAGCTTGCCGACGCGCGCGGCGAGGACGGCGTATACGACTTTGCGCCGTGCTTTAACAACGTGCGCAGCTATCTCTCCGCCGCCGACCTGACGGTCGGAAATTTGGAGTCGACCTTCGCCGGCGAGCCGTATCAGGGCAAGCCCACCTGGCGCGCGCCGGAGTCGCTGGCCACCGCGCTGAAGGGCGCAGGCTTTGATATTCTGCAAACCGCGAATACCTACAGCATTCAAAACGGCATCGCGGGCCTGCAAACCACGCTGAGCACCATTCAGGCCGCCGGTATGGACGCCGTCGGGACCTATGCCTCCCAGGAGGCCGCGGAAGAAAACGGCGGCGTGCTGCTCAAGGAGGTCAACGGAATTAAAATCGCGTTTATCGCCTTCACAAAGGGCGTAAACAGCATGTCCGTTCCCGCTGGCTCGGAATACGCGGTCAATCTGCTCTATACGGACTATTACACCAATTATTCCCAGATCAACACCACTGGGATCACCTCCAGCATCAGCGCGGCAAAGGCGCTGGAGCCGGATATCATCATTGCGATGGTACATTGGGGCGTCGAGTATGAGACAAACCCGACCGGCACGCAGACGGAGATCGCGGATCTCATGTTTGAAAACGGCGTCGACGTCATCCTCGGCTCACATCCGCACATCGTCGGCGGCATGGAAACCCGAACCGTTACAGTCAACGGGCAGGAAAAGGAAGTCTTCCTTGCCTACAGTCTGGGCAATTTCCTGTCCGGCATGACGGCGGCCTATGCGCAGGACTCGCTGATCCTGAACCTTGAGTTCACAAAGGATCTGGATGCCGGAACCACTACCATTTCCTCCATCAGCTATATTCCGGTCTATATGTACGACGCGGGCGCAGGCGCAACCCAGCGCTATATGCTGCTCGATGTATACAAGGAGATCGACGATTACGTCGCGGCAGCCACCGGCTGTGTCGATACTGCCACCTATAACGCGCTGACGGCCTCGCTGGATACCCTGCACTCGGTCGCGGGCGCGCAGTACGACTACAAGAATCAGACGCCCGACGATCCTGCCGAGGCTGTACCGGAAGACAATCCTGCGTTAATCGCTCCGACCGGCAGCTCTGATCCGGCGGAAATCGACGTCCCGGACACTGGAGAGTCCGACAACACCCCTGCCACGCCGGAAGAATAAAGCACATTCCCGCCCCGGACGCACTACGCAGCGTCCGGGCGCACTTTTTCTCAGAAAGGGCTTGCGTTCTGTGCGGATTTGGGATAGAATATATGTTAGCTCACACAAATTTGCGGCTGACTGGAGGGCTTTTTATGATCCAGGTACACAACGAATACGGTAATATCTCCATTGGAAACCATATCATTACCGCAATTGCGGCCGATGCTGTGACGAACTGCTTCGGTGTCAAGGGGCTGGCCGTCCGCGCTGTCTCCGACGGGCTGGTGCATCTTCTCCGCAAGGAAGCGCGCCATCGCGGCATTCAGGTCTCGTTCGGCAAAGACGGAACTGTGACGATCCACCTGCACATCATGGTTGATAACGGCGTCAATATCCCCGCGATCTCCGCCGCAATCATCAGCGAGGTGCGTTACGTTGTGGAAAAAACAACCGGCGCAAAGGTCGGCTCCGTCGGCGTTTTCGTTGACTCCATCGTGACAGATTAAAATACGCACAGCATTTCTGTGCCCGGAGGTGTCTACTCTTGCAGCAAACCATTGACGGCGCCGCTTTCCGACGCATGGTACGCAGCGCAGCTGCTGCACTTGCGCTACAAAAGCAGCCCATAAATGAACTGAATGTCTTCCCCGTCCCGGACGGCGATACCGGCACCAATATGAGCCTGACCATGAACACGGCAAGCTCTGATCTGCAAAGGGACGCGCATCTGACGCTCGGCGAGTACGCGTCCATCACCGCGTCCGCGCTTCTGCGCGGCGCACGCGGCAACTCCGGTGTGATCCTCTCCCTGCTGTTCCGCGGCTTCGCGCGGCACATGAAGGGCTTTGAGGAGGCCAACGGCGCGGATTTCGCAGCCGCACTCACAGCGGGCGTCGAGGCCGCCTATAAGGCCGTTATGAAGCCTGCGGAGGGTACCATCCTGACTGTCTCACGTGTCGCGGCCGCCACAGCCTCTGCGAAAGCGGCCGACGACAATTCGATCCAGTTTGTTCTGGAGCAGCTGGTTGAGAGCGCCCGCGCCGCGCTGGCGGAGACCACCAACCAGAATCCCACGCTGAAAAAAGCCGGTGTGGTTGACGCGGGCGGTATGGGCTTTGTGGTCATCCTTGAGGGAATGCTCTCCAGCCTGAACGGGCAGGACATTGAATACAGCGAACCCGCTGCTGCAAAGGCCCATGCGGACTTTACCGAGTTTGACACCGCCGATATTACATTTGCCTATGATACAGTCTTCATTGTGCGCAAAGCGCGCGAGGATGTCGATCTGGAGCCGCTGCGCGCGTATCTTATGAGTATTGGCGACAGCCTTGTGATCGGTGAGGACGACGCATCGTTCAAGGTGCATGTCCACACAAATACGCCCGGCGACGCTCTGACAAAGGCGCAGGACTACGGCACGCTGGAGCTGGCAAAGATTGAGAACATGCGCACACAGCATGATGATCTGGCTGCCGGGCGGCATGTGCAGAGCACAGACGATCTGGAAGCGCCCGCCGCGCCGGCCCCCGTCGTACCGGCGCAGAAGCGCTACGGTATTGTCGCCGTCTGCGCGGGCAGCGGTATCGCGAACACCTTCCGCGATCTTGGCGCCGATCAGCTGGTGGAGGGTGGGCAGACCATGAACCCCTCCACGCAGGATATCCTGACCGCGATCAATGCAACGCCTTCGGAAATCGTGCTGGTTCTGCCGAACAACAAGAACATCATCATGGCTGCCGAGCAGGCCGCGCCGCTCTCCCCCAAGCAGGTGCTGGTGCTGCCGACCAAAACTATTCCGCAGGGCATGACCGCGCTTTTGAACTTTGATCCGGAACAGGAACCGGACGCAAATATGCAGGCCATGCGCGAGGCCATTGCAAACGTTTCGACCATGCAGATGACCTACGCCGCGCGCGATTCCGAATTTGAGGGCGAGCCGATCCACGCCGGCGACTATATGACGCTGGTCGACGGGAAACTGACGCAGACGGGGCCGGACTCCTATGCGCTCCTCACCGCGCTTGCACAACAGGCGGCGGCGGACGGACGCACCTTTATCACCATTTTCTACGGCTGCGATATCGGTGAGTCCGACGCAAGATTGGCCTCCGGTATTTTCTCCGCGGCCTGCCCCGACGCTGAGATCAGCCTGATCTCAGGCGGACAGCCGGTTTACTACTACCTGATCTCCGCAGAATAAAACGATTGCCCGGGAGTCTCTGCTTCCGGGCAATTTTCAAGCGATTTTTGATTCATACAGACGGAAAGGAGCGCTTTCTGATGGAACAGGTGCTGATTTTAAAACAGGATCTGCTCGACGCGCTGCGGCAGGTGGGCGTCAGGCCGGGCCAGTGCGTCATGGTACATACGTCGCTGCGCAGCTTCGGCTACCTCTGCGGCGGGGCCCAGACCGTCATCGAGGCACTGATCGAGTGCGTCGGTGAGACAGGCACGCTGATGATGCCCACACAGTCATGGAAGAACCTTGACCCGGCAACCGGCGTCCATTGGGAGGTGTCGCAGTCTGCCTGGCCCGCCATCCGGGCGCACTGGCCCGCATATGACAAAGCGCTGACGCCGACAAACACCATGGGTGCAGTCGCGGAGATGTTCCGGCGCTGGCCGGGCGTTCTGCGCTCTGACCATCCCGCGCGCTCTGTGGCAGCCTGGGGAAGGCACGCCGCGTTTCTGACACAAAACCACGATCTATGCAACATCTTCGGCGATGGCTCCCCCATCGGCCGGCTGTACGAGCTGGACGGCTATGTTCTGCTGCTCGGCGTCGGCTATGATAAGAACACCTCTCTGCATCTGGCCGATGCGCGGGCGGACTACCCCGGCAAGCACAACGTCACGGAGCACAGCGCCGTGCTGGAAAACGGCAGCCGTGTCTGGAAGGCGTACGACACGCTCTATGTGGATGGCGAGGACTTTCCGGAGATCGGCGCGGCATTTGAGAAAGCGTACCCCATTGAACGCGTACAGCTCGGCGGCGGCACCATCAAATTTATGCGCCAGCGCCCACTGGTGGACTTTGCAGTACAGTGGATCGAGGCAAACAGGAACTAAGCGGCATCAAAATACGGGACTGTCTCAAGTTGAGGCAATCCCGTTTCGTTATTTCATCTTCGTCACTGTACCTCCGTCGGGAATCTCCACGTTTGGCCTGCCGAAGATATTTAGCGCGTAATCCATCAGGAGGAAAGAATGCAGCAGCTGGACGCGGGTCATGGGGTCATCCAGATTTAAATCCAGCATGGAACAGATATGGTGGATCTGATTGAGTACCGTATTTTTATGTACATAAAGTGCCTGTGCCGTCTGGGACAGGCTGTTGTAGTGCAGCAGGTACTGGTGCAGCGTGTGTGCAAGGTCTGTCTCGTGCAGTGTGTCGTAGGCCTTCAGCATCCGCACACGCGGATCGAGCAGCAGGCCGACACCGTTCGATCCGTTCGCCCCCTGGTGATAGACAAACTGGGACGCGGCAAGATCGAGCAGCATATAACTCAGGTAGTCATCGACAAAGAAATAGCTGTGCGGCGCGTCCGCGCCAATCACATTGTCAACTTTATGCGCCTGTAAATTCAGCAGATACCGGCCATGCAGCATGGAAATCCTGTCACAATCGCCAATGCAGGCGCGGCAGCCATGGCGGCGCAGCAGCGTGTCAAGCGCAGGCAGATCGATCTCACGCGGGCGATAGTAATCCGTTTCACTGCAAAGCAGGAAGACCATTCGCCCGTCGTACTGCGTCACAAGCTCTGTGTGGAGCTGGGACGCGAGCAATCGGGTCAGCTGTGCGCTGTCCAGGAATCCACCGGGGCGCTCGACAGTGATGCAGTGATAGAAGTCTCGCTCCGCCTGATATGGCAGCCCCAGAATGCAGAATTGGCGGACCGTTTCCTCCCTGCTCGTGTACACACCGGTACATAGATTTGTCAGAAACGTCAGAAACGGGTTGGCTGCGTGCAGCGGGACGCGCTCGAGCTGCAGCAGGCTCTGACGCAGCAGGAAGAGCATCTGCAGCACATCCTCCGTACCGGTCTCAAAGAGGATCAGCGTCAGATACTCGTACGCAGGACTGCGAAAGCGCATGGCAGTAACTCCATCCCCACGGAAGATAACATATTCCTCTCGCTGCACCCAGCGCGTCTGCGACAGCTGCGCAAGCGTTGCAGCGGACAGACGTGCGTTGCGTTCCAGCTCCTGCTGCAGCGCATGGCCGGTGCGATATGCAGTTCCAGCGGCATGGAGAACTGCATGACCGCTGTCCAGCAGATAGACAGGCTGCTGTAGGATCCCGGCAGCCGCTTTCAGGATTGCAGCATGCGTATGCAGCTCATAGCAGGTGTTTGTGAACGTGCGCTCCCACTCCCAGTGGCGTGCAAGCTGCTCCTGCGCCAGCGCAAATACGGAAAGCGGCGGCAGGTTCGTCACAACAAACGCCTGCCCTTGCAGCACTGGCAGAGAAGCGGGCGTCTGTGTGCAAACAGCAAAGAGCGCGGCGGGATCCAGAAGGCCGGCATTTGCGGCCTGCCGGAGCGCCTCCGGCTCCGCGATATACAGGCATCCCGCCTGCGTTCTCTCCGTCCCCAGCAGCCTGACCTGAGAAAAAGACTGCTCCGGAAAATTTCCACCCGCCATCTGGAGGCAATGGCCACCCATGAGACTGCAAAAATGCGTAAACACCGGCATAGCGCACTTCCCTTTCTTTTTCTAAGTATAGCAAACTTTCGCAGTTTTGTCCAACAAAAGAAACAGGCGGACGCTGAAAAGTCCGCCTGTTTTGCATCTGTTTTTTTACTTTGCTGCGCGCCAGTCGTCGAGCTGCTGCTGAATGGCGCTGATGTAACTGTCAATACCGGCTGCGTCCAGCGCGTCGAGGAATTCGCTGTAGAGCTCCTCCGTGAACAGGCCGCTGGCCAGTGCGATGGCATACTGTCCCTGAACGCTTGTCAGCGCGGCAACCTCGTTGGTCAGATTGGAGGTGTCCGGCATAAAGCCCATGAATTCGGAGATCGGTGCTTCGGCGAGATCCGCCATACTGCGCTCAAAGAAGTCCGCGCCGTTGCCCGTCCACGGGTGCAGCAGGAACTGGTTGCCGAAGAGGAAGTTGCCGCCGTTCCACGAAACCGTGGAGCTGTCAACGCCCTCCGGGAATGTCGCTTCGCCGGTCTCGGTCAGCACATAGTCCGTATCCTGGATGCCATAGACCAGCAGGTTCATGAGATCTGCGTTGCTGAACATGAGATTCAGGAATTTCATAGCCGCCGCAGGTTCCTGTGCGGTGATCGGGATGCCGGTGCCCCAGCAGTTGATCTGCGTGGTGGTCAGCAGCTCGTGGGAGATCGCCTTGCAGGTCAGATCGTAGCCGATAATCTGTTCCTTGGTCGTTTCAACCGACATGTCGGAGTCCACTACGTAGCTGAACGCCACATTGTTTTTCAGCAAATCCTCGCCGGAGGTCTCAGCATTGGCGTCCGGGTACTGCAGGCCCTCGTTGTAGAGCTGCGCAAGGAAGCGGTACTGATCCGCACGACGCTCATCGCGATCGACGGCGGAGACCTTTCCGTCGGCGTCGGCCATCAGGAAGCGGTTGGCGTCGTTGAGCGAATCGAAGCTCAGGCCGTCGTTCAGGTCACAGCCGCCGAGAATGTCGGCCGGCAGGAAATCCTTCAGCACCATCGTATAGCCCTGGCTCGGCGCGATGGCGTACAGATCTGTTCCCTCTTTGATCTTCGTCAGAAGCGCATGGAAGTCCTCCCATGTCTTCATATTCTGTGCCTCTTCGGACAGGCCAAGCTCGTCAAGGACATCCTGACGCATGACGATCCAGTGGCTGCCGGAGAAATTCCGGAAGTTCGGCACGCCGAAGATACCGTCGGAGAATGTGTAGGCATCGAGGTACTCGCCGGCTGCCTCCAGAATATCACCGGCGAACTCCTCTGTGAGATACGGGGTCATGTCCATCAGCTCGCCCTGCGAGTGCATCGTCGCAACATCCGAGCCGGGAATGACCGTCAGGCAGGCGAGGTCAATCGTTTCGCCGCCGGAGAGTGCCAGCGTCATGTTCTGCGAGTAGTCGCCGCCCTCCCACAGCTCAAAATTGACATGAACGCCAATCTCGCTCTCTGTGAGCTCGTTGACTGCCGTCTGCATCTGCTGGGACGTTGCGGATTTGACCATGAAGTCCGGCATTGCAAACGTGATCTCTGCGATCTCGCCGTCGCCATCATCGGTCGTGTCCGGAGCCGCCGGTGCCTCCGGCTCCGCCTGCTTGTTGCTGCTGCAGGCCGCAAGCATCGTCAGGCAGAGCGCCAGAACCAGCAGAAGCGCAATCATCTGTTTTTTTCATACTATGTTTCCTCCTTCTTTTGCTGAATCTCAGCGCATAAATCATAGCAGCATGCGGAGGAGAAAAAACCGGTTTTTCGCGTTCTTGTGACACTGGCACAGCGTGATTTACAAAAGCTGTGCCGGCGGCACCGGATGTTGGTTTGCGTTACAGCGGGTTTTATGATATCGTATATGTGCGTGAAAAAAATGGAGGTGTTCCCATGCAATTTGGAAAACTACAATCTGCCCGGCAGGAGGGGCAGGAGGTTCGGTTTGTCTTTGAACACGGAACCGGTTCGGTCAGCGTTTTGAACCCGTTTGTCTTCAACGTTTTTTCCGGTCTGGAATCGGAGGATCGTCACTCCATCGCCATTGAAGAAAATCCAACAGAAAAAACGGCACTCACCGTGACGCAGGCGGACGGCTGCGTCACCATCGCAACCGAAGCTGTGGTCTGCAAAGTCTACGATAACTTCTATGTTGATTTTCTGAACGCAGACGGCACGCCGGTCTGCTGCGACTGGCGCGGCGAGCGGCAGGTTCTGCCGGTTGCTTCGCCGAAGATGAAGGAGCTGATGGCGCAGGAGGGCCACTTCCCGGACGACCCCAACGACCGCCGTACCATTGAAATTCTGAAAGCCGTCTCCCCTGACGATCATTTCTACGGTCTTGGCGACAAGGTCGGCTTTATGGACCGGCGCGGCTACGGTTATGAGACGTGGAACACAGATGATCCCAAGCCGCACACGGAGCTGTATCGCGCGCTGTACAAGTCCATTCCGTTCTTTCTTGTTCGCGGAGCACGCAGTGTTTACGGCATCTTCATGGACAACCACTATCACGGCTATTTCGATTTTGCGCGCGAATCGCAGGACTATTACTGGTTTGGCGCATCCGGCGGCAATCTTGACTACTACTATATTGCGGGCCAATCCATGCCGGAGATCGTCACACGCTATACCGCGCTGACCGGCCGTACCCCTCTACCGCAGCTCTGGACGCTGGGGCATCACCAGTCGCGCTGGAGCTATATGGACGAGAACGAAGTGCGCGGGATTGCGGAAAACTACCGCAAGTTCCATATCCCCTGCGACACCATCCATCTGGATATTGACTATATGGATCACTACAAGGTCTTCACCTTCTCCCCGGACGCCTTTTCCGAGATCGGGAAGCTGACAGCCAATCTGCGCAGGGACGGGTTCAAAATCGTCTCGATTATCGATCCGGGCGTTAAGGCTGAGAAGGGCTATCGGATCTACGATGAGGGCGTGCAGAACGGCTACTTCTGCAAAACGCCGGAAGGTGAGGTCTACGAAAACGCCGTCTGGCCCGGCCTGTCCGCTTTCCCAGACTTTGGCCGCGCCGACGTTCGCGTCTGGTGGGCGGACAATCAAAAGTATCTGCTGGAGCAGGGCATCCGCGGCACATGGAACGACATGAATGAGCCTGCCTCCTTCAACGGCCCGCTGCCGGACGATGTTGTCATGACAGACGAAGACCGCCCGAGCACCCACGCCGCGATGCACAACGTCTACGGTCACAACATGGACAAGGCGACCTACGAGGGCCTGAAAAAGCACGACGGCCGCCGGCCGTTTGTCATCACCCGCGCGGCCTACGCCGGGACGCAGAAATACTCCACCGTCTGGACCGGCGACAACACAAGTCTCTGGGCACATCTGCAAACCGTTATCCCGCAGCTGACGACGCTCGGTCTTTGCGGCTTTGGATTCGGCGGTACGGATCTCGGCGGCTTCGGCGGCGACACGACGCCCGAGCTGCTCGTCCGTTGGGCGCAGGTCGCGGCCTTCTCTCCCCTGATGCGCAACCACTCCTGCATGGGCAGCCGCTATCAGGAGCCGTGGAAGTTCGGCGAGAAGACGCTCTCACACTATCGCAAGGCTGTAAAGCTGCACTACCAGCTGATTCCGGTCTTCTACGATCTGTTCCGGGAGGGCGAAAAAACCGGCCTCGCGCCGCTGCGTCCTCTGGTTCTGCACTATGAGACGGACGCGCGCGCACAGCAGATTTTCGACGAGGCGCTGCTGGGCGAAAATATTCTTGTTTCCCCGGTCGTCACACAGGGCGCTGTGGAGAAGCTGGTCTATCTCCCGGCTGGCGAATGGTACGACTTCTGGACGGGTGAGCGTCACGTTGGCCCCTGCTCCTTTGTGCGGAGCGCACCGCTGGACACCGTTCCCATGTTCGTCAAGTCCGGCACAATCCTGCCGGGCTGGGAGGAGATGGAGTTCATCCCCGACGCGCCGCAGAAGTCCCTGATTCTCACCGTCTTCCCCGGCGACGGCAGCTACACGCACTATCAGGACAACGGCGCGGACTTTGCCTACCGCGACGGAGAATACAACCAGTATGAAATCGCCAAAACCGGCGAAAAACTGACTGTAAAGCTCGTAAAGCATGGCTTTGCGCCAACTTATGAGACGATCACCGTCCGCTGCGGCGGCAAAGCGCAGACGAAGCCGTTTGCGCCGGAGCTGGAATTCACACTGTAATCGGAAAAGCAAGTGGGACGGCTTACGCCGTCCCGTCTTGCATTGAGGTCATATCATGTACATGCTTCTGCTCACACTCATCTATCTCGCGTTTATCAGTCTCGGCCTGCCGGATTCGCTGCTGGGCTCGGCCTGGCCGACCATGCACGCCGCGTTTTCCATGCCGCTCTCCGCGGCCGGAATGATCTCCATGATTATTTCAGGCGGAACAATCTGCTCCAGTCTCTTGGCCGAGCGGCTGATCCATCGGTTTTCTACCAGGATTGTCACCGTTGCCAGCGTCTTCCTCACCGCGGCGGCGCTGTTCGGCTTTTCCCTCTCCACGCGTTTCTGGATGCTCTGTCTCTGGGCAATCCCCTACGGACTCGGCGCAGGCGCAATTGACTCGGCGCTGAACAACCATGTTGCAATGCACTACTCCTCCCGCCATATGAGCTGGCTGCACTGCTTTTGGGGCGTTGGAACGATCATCAGTCCTTACATCATGAGCTACGCCATCACCAACGCAAGCTGGCAGGCCGGATATCGCGGTGTGTCGCTGCTGCAGCTTGGAATCTTCCTCGTTCTCCTGCTCACGCTGCCGGTCTGGCGGTGCGTTGGGCATGAGGCCGCAGCGGATTCGGATAGTCAGGTTCTGGGCCTTCGCCGCGCGCTGCAAATCCCCGGCGCAAAGGCCCTGCTGCTCGGCTTCTTCGCCTACTGCGCCGCCGAGGCAACGGCCATGCTCTGGGCGAGCAGCTACCTTGTCAATGTCCGGCAGATCTCGGCCGAACGGGCTGCGGCATTTGCCTCGCTGTTCTTCATCGGTATGACCGTCGGCCGCTTTGCCGCAGGTCTTCTGCCGGAGCGCTTCCGTGATCAGAATCGGATCCGTCTCGGCGCGGCGGTTGCTTTCTGCGGCATTGTCTGCATTCTGCTGCCAATACGGTCAGATTCGCTCTGCCTGGCCGGATTCGTCATCCTCGGTCTTGGCTGTGCGCCGATCTACCCCAGTATCATCCACTCCACGCCCGCAAACTTCGGCGCAGAAAATTCGCAGGCCCTCATTGGCATCCAAATGGCCAGCGCCTACGTCGGCTCGACCTTTATGCCCCCGCTCTTCGGTCTGCTCGGCACACAGATCAGCCTGCGGATTCTCCCGTTCTATCTCGCAGCGTTTCTCGTACTGATGCTTGTGATGCTGGAACACACCTGCCGAAAAATTCAGGCTGTGAAATAAAAAATCACCGCACCCCACCGGAACTTCGGTGGGGTGCGGTCGCATTATAGCAGGTTTAACAGCATCTCCATTGCGTGCTCTGCGGACTGCGTGCGGATCTGCTCGCGCGTACCGGAAAAGTGGCACTCGTCGCAAGCTGTCCGCTCTCCATCCGTCACAGCAATATAGACAAGGCCGACTGGCTTTTTCGTATCGTCGCTGGCCGGCCCCGCGATGCCGGTGATGCCAACACCAAAATCGGCGCCGAGCCGCGCGCGCACGCCCTCGCACATCTGGCGCGCAACCGGCTCGGAGACTGCGCCATACATCTCCAGATTACTGTGCGAAACACCGAGCAATTTCTCCTTGACGCCGTTGGAATAGGAGATCACGCCGCCGACGTAGGCGGCGGAGCTGCCGGGCAGGTCGGTCAGCCGCTTGCCGAGCAGGCCGCCGGTGCAGGACTCCGCGGTTGCCAGCGTTTTGCCCTGCGCTTTCAGCGCATCCAGAAGGCGGGATTTAAGGCTCGTCATAATACGACACCGTCACCTTCTCCGTATTTTCCAGCGCGCGGGCGACGAGCGCGTCCACGTCGAGCGCCCGCTCGACCGCCTCGACCGCGCCGAGCGTCGGCTTCGTCTTCGGATGCTTCGGCGTAAAGACCGTGCAGCAGTCCTCATAGGGGCGGATGGAGGTTTCCAGCGTGTCGATTTTGCGCGCGATGCGGACGATCTCCTCCTTGTCCATGCCGATGACCGGGCGGAACACCGGCAGGCTGCACACGGCATTCGTCGTCTGCATGGCCTGCATGGTCTGGCTGGCCACCTGCCCGAGGCTCTCGCCCGTTACAAGGCACTGGCAGCCATTCTCTTTTGCGATGGCCTCCGAGATGCGCATCATGAAGCGGCGCATGATGATTGTGAAATAGTCCTCCGGGCAGTTATCGCGGATGGCCTCCTGAATTTCCGTAAAGCCCACAATACAGACCGTCATCCGGCCGCAATAGCGCGTGATGAGCCGCGCCAAGTCGAGCACCTTCTCTTTTGCAAGCTCCGAGGTGTAGGGATAGGAGAAGAAATGCACGCCCTCCAGCTCCACGCCGCGCTTGGCCATCATGTAAGCCGCGACGGGACTGTCGATGCCGCCGGAAAGCAGAATTGCCGCGCGGCCGGAGGTGCCGGTTGGCAAACCGCCCGCACCGGGCACTGCCGGGCCGTGGACAAACGCCGCGCGCTCCCGGATCTCCACATGCACAACATACTCCGGATGATGGACATCCACCTGCACCTCCGGGTACGCCTCGGCCAGACGGCCGCCGATCTCCTGCGCAAGCTGGATGGAGTTGAGCGGAAAGCGTTTGTCTGACCGCTTGGCCTCGACCTTAAACGAGCGCGCCATGGCAAGCGCGTCGCCCAGATAGTCCACCACTGTGTTGTAGATCACGTCCAGATCCTTCTCACAGGCGCGGCAGCGGCAGACGGAGGCGATGCCGAAGACGGAGCGGCAGACGTCCCACGCGCCCTCCAGATCGCAGTCCTCGCTTTCCGGCTCGACATACATTGTTGACTGGATGATATAGACGCGGAACTGGCCGTACTGGCGCAGGCGGCGGCGCGCGACCAGCTTCAATTTGTTTTCAAAATTGTAGCGATTTGTCCCTTTCAGAAACAGTTCGCCGAATTTCAGCAGAAAAATTTCGTTCATGGCGTGCTCCTCTTTCAAGTTCTTCCGATTTGATAGGACCGGTATTGGATGGCCTCGGCAATGTGCATCGGGCTGATCTGTTCAGCGCCCTCCAGATCTGCAATCGTCCGGGCCACGCGCAGGATGCGGTCGTAACTGCGCGCCGTCATGTGCAGCGACTCAAACGCCTGCTTGAGCAGCGCGGAGGAGGCCTCATCCAGCTGGCAGTATTGGCGAAGCTCCGCAGGGCCCATCTGCGCATTGCAGCGCGCGCCGGAAAAACGCGCCTCCTGCCGCCCGCGCGCGGCGTTGACCCGAGCGCGGATCTCGCTCGACGGCTCTGCCTCGCCGCGGCTGCGCAGGTCGTCGAACGGGAGCGCCGGAACCTCCACAATCATATCGATGCGGTCGAGCAGCGGGCCGGAAATGCGGCCCATGTAGGCGTCCACCGCGCTCTGCGAGCAGGTGCACCGCCCCGATGGGTCGCCGTACCAGCCGCATTTGCATGGGTTCATCGCGCACACCAGCATGAACTGGCTGGGATAGGTATATGTGCCGTTTGCACGGGAGATGGTCACAACGCCGTCCTCCAGCGGCTGGCGCAACACCTCCAGCGTCTCCTTGCGGAACTCCGGCAGCTCGTCCAGAAACAGGACGCCCTTGTGCGCCAGCGTGATCTCGCCCGGGTGCGGCACCGTGCCGCCGCCCGCCAGCCCCGCCGTCGAGGTCGTGTGGTGCGGGCTGCGGAACGGGCGCTGCGTCACAAGCGGCCGCTCCTTGGATAAAAGTCCCATAATAGAATGAATTTGCGTGATCTCCAACGCATCATCATGGGATAGATCCGGCAGGATCGACGGCAGACGTTTGGCAAGCATACTCTTGCCGGAACCGGGTGGGCCAATCAGCAGAATATTGTGTGCGCCCGCAGCCGCGATCTCCAGCGCGCGCTTGGCGTTGTGCTGGCCTTTGACATCTTTGAAATCGAGCTGCACCGGCGGCTCGCTCTCGGGGACCCACTGCGGCTCCGGCGCAAGCGGCGCTTCCCCGCGCAGCGCGCGCGTCAGCTCTGCGACAGTTCTGACAGGAAAAACCGTAATTCCCTCGGCCAGCGTCGCCTCCCGCGCGTTTTCCGCCGGGACATAGAGCTTCGTCAGGCCATATTGCTTTGCGGAAAGCGCCATCGGCAGAACCCCGTTGACCGGGCGCAGATGTCCGTCAAGGCTCAGCTCCCCCAAAAAGGCGCACTCGCGGCCCGGCGTCGGCAACTCCCCCGCCGCCGCCAGGATCCCGATCAGGATTGGGAGATCGTAAAGCGTTCCCTCTTTCCGGGTACCGGCAGGCGCAAGGTTGAGCGTGATCCGGCTCACCGGGAACTTAAAGCCGCTGGTCTTTACCGCGGCGCGCACCCGTTCGCGCGCCTCCTTGACCGCGGCGTCGGGCAGGCCGACAATATCGAAGCCCGGCAGGCCGTTTGTGATAAAACACTCAACCGCGACCTCATAGCATCGCATACCGGTCAGGCCAAGGGAGCGGACGGAACAGAGCATGGCCATTCCCCCATTCTTTCTCAATTTGTTCCTATCATATCGCATTTTCCCGAAAAAAACAATTCCTGTTTTGCCGGCAAGCGGTTTTGCGCATCTCTGGCCGCGTGTTCTTCCTATTTTTGGGCATTTTTTCACAAATTTTTTTCAGATTCTCGATTTACACCACGGCTCAATTGTGCTAAAATACTCACAGAGTAAAAAGTGTGCCCTGCCCCGGCAGCGCACACAAACTATTGGAGGTATGTAAATTGGCCAGAAAGCTCAAAACCATGGACGGCAACAACGCCGCCGCATACGTGTCCTACGCTTTCACGGAAGTCGCCGGTATTTATCCGATCACGCCTTCCAGCCCGATGGCGGACTACGTTGACCAGTGGGCC